>NZ_JAHLPK010000020.1:0-1718 GCF_018917875.1 Acetanaerobacterium sp. MSJ-12
ACAGTGTGGAATCAGCCAGTTCGCTACTTAAATTTCGCTCCCCATCACTTCTCAGGATTAAGTTAAAAGGGATTTGCCTCTTTTAACTCCCTACCAGCTTAGACGCACACAACCAACGGTGCGCTGAGCCTATCCTACTGTGTCACTCCATCTCTCAAACGATTCTAGGTGGTACAGGAATTTCAACCTGTTGTCCATCGCCTACGCCTTTCGGCCTGGGCTTAGGTCCCGACTAACCCTGAGCGGACGAGCCTTCCTCAGGAAACCTTAGGTTTTCGACGGGCAGGATTCTCACCTGCCTCTCGTTACTCATGCCAACATTCTCACTTCTATACAGTCCACTGCTCCTTCCGGTACAGCTTCAACCTATATAGAACGCTCGCCTACCATCCTTACGGATCCATAGCTTCGGTGATACGTTTGAGCCCCGGACATTTTCGGCGCAGAATCACTCGACCAGTGAGCTATTACGCACTCTTTGAATGAATGGCTGCTTCTAAGCCAACATCCTGGTTGTCTATGCAACTCCACATCCTTTTCCACTTAACGTATACTTTGGGACCTTAGCTGATGGTCTGGGCTCTTTCCCTCTTGACTACGGATCTTATCACTCGTAGTCTGACTCCCGAGTAAAAGATAACGGCATTCGGAGTTTGATAGGTTTTGGTAACCGGTGAAGGCCCCTAGACCATTCAGTGCTCTACCTCCGTATCTCTTAACCTCGAGGCTAGCCCTAAAGCTATTTCGGCGAGAACCAGCTATCTCCGGGCTCGATTGGAATTTCACCGCTACCCACAGTTCATCCGGTGACTTTTCAACGTCAATCGGTTCGGACCTCCACGAAATTTTACTTCCGCTTCATCCTGACCATGGGTAGGTCGCCCGGTTTCGGGTCTACGGCATGAAACTAGACGCCCTATTAAGACTCGGTTTCCCTACGGCTTCGCACCATAGGTGCTTAACCTTGCTCCATACCGTAACTCGTTGGCCCGTTCTACAAAAAGTACGCGGTCACACATAAAAAGTGCTCCCACAGTTTGTAAGCAGAAGGTTTCAGGTTCTATTTCACTCCCCTTCCGGGGTTCTTTTCACCTTTCCCTCACGGTACTATGCGCTATCGGTCACCAGGTAGTATTTAGCCTTGGGGGGTGGTCCCCCCTGCTTCCCACAAGGTTTCACGTGCCTCGTGGTACTCTGGATCACGGTCTAGAATATCATCGTTTCATGTACAGGACTATTACCTTCTATGGTGAGTCTTTCCAAACCTCTTCTATTACGATGAGTCCTCATATATGACCGGTCCACAACCCCGATAGAGAAAACCCTATCGGTTTGGGCTTATCCCCTTTCGCTCGCCGCTACTTAGGGAATCGATTTTTCTTTCTCTTCCTCAGGGTACTTAGATGTTTCAGTTCCCCTGGTATGTCTTCTATTACCTATTGATTGAGTAATAGATACTTAGGTATTAACCTAAGTAGGTTTCCCCATTCGGAAATCCCCGGATCAAAGATTGCTTGCATCTCCCCGAGGCTTATCGCAGCTTACCACGTCCTTCATCGACTCCTGGTGCCAAGGCATCCGCCTTCTGCCCTTATTAGCTTGACCAAAGCTATTCGCAGTTTCGCATTGCAAATTTGTTTACTCCCTTACGGTCGCACAAATTTGATGCTCATTGCGTTTGACCTACCTTCGATTTGTTTTGCAAATCGGGTTAGGTC
>NZ_JAHLPK010000021.1:0-981 GCF_018917875.1 Acetanaerobacterium sp. MSJ-12
TTCAACTTGATGCTGACCCGGTTGCCGTCCTGGTCGGTGACGGTGTAGATGAGGACGTAGTCCCCCACCCGGCTCTGGTCGATCTGACCCACCAAGTTCCCCTTGCTGTCGTAGAGGGAGACGCTCCCCGTGAGCGCCGCCCCCACCGGGGAGCTGGCTCCGTAGCGCTCCTCCATCCAGGAGAGGGCCGCCGCGTTGTCCAGCACGCTGTCCTTGATGTACTCGGTGTACTCGTCCTCGTAGAGCAGCGCCGAGGGCTTCTCCGGGTCGGGCTCCTCCCCGTCCGGCAGAGGGGTCAGGGGGTCGTCCGGGTCGGCGGGCGTCGGGCCCACCAGTTCCCCGTCCTCCGGCGGGACGATCACCGGCGGCACCCGGCTGATGAGGTGGTAGGAGAGCTCCACCACCGTCTGGTTCCCGTTTGCGTCGGTGGCTGTGTAGCGGATCAGGTAGTCCCCCACCCGGGTCAGGTCGATCTCCTCGATGGGGGCGCCGTTTCTGTCCTCCAACTCCACCTGCACCGACTGGCCGGCCGCATCCGGGTAGGTGAAGTGGTAGCGCTCCTCCATCAGGGTCTGGGCGGCGGCCTTGTCCATGACGCCGCTCTCCCGGATCAGCTCGGTCAAACTGTCTTTGTAGACGGCCTTTACCGGCCCCTCTGGGTCGTCCGGGTCGATGGGGTCCACCTCCGGCTCGGGCAGGGGCGCGTCTGGGTCGACGGGGTCCACCTGGGGCGGGCGGGCCTTGACCAGCCGGTAGTGGAGGATGATCTCGGTGGTGTTGCCGTCCCCGTCGGTGAGGGTGTAGAAGATGTCCACCCCGCCGGGCTTGGTGGTGTCCAAATACTGATTCTGGGCGGTGATATCCGTCCCCTTGCTGTCCTTCACCACCACCTGGGCGGTACAGCCGGCGGGCACAGCGTAGCGGTAGGCCAGCATCCCGTCCACCACTGCGCGGTCAAAGCTGCCGCCGTAGAGGGGCGGA
>NZ_JAHLPK010000022.1:0-825 GCF_018917875.1 Acetanaerobacterium sp. MSJ-12
TAGTTAGCCGGGGCTTCCTCCTAAGGTACCGTCATTATCTTCCCTTAGGACAGAGCTTTACGACCCGAAAGCCTTCATCGCTCACGCGGCGTTGCTGCATCAGGGTTTCCCCCATTGTGCAATATTCCCCACTGCTGCCTCCCGTAGGAGTCTGGACCGTGTCTCAGTTCCAGTGTGGCCGTTCACCCTCTCAGGCCGGCTACTGATCGTCGCCTTGGTGAGCCATTACCTCACCAACTAGCTAATCAGACGCGGGCCCATCCTATACCGAAATTCTTTGACCTTTTAGGGATGCCCCTAAAAGGTATTATGGGGTATTAGCAATGGTTTCCCATTGTTATTCCCCTGTACAGGGTAGGTTGCCCACGCGTTACTCACCCGTCCGCCGCTAAATTAAAATCATTCCACCCGAAGGCTTCCTGAAAATAACTCCGCTCGACTTGCATGTGTTAGGCACGCCGCCAGCGTTCATCCTGAGCCAGGATCAAACTCTTAAATAAAAATGCTCGAATTTTTGGGTTCCATTTAAATAAATTAATATTTAATGGAAACTCAGCTTTTCGCTGAGAAGGTATCTTACACAAAATCAAAGATTTTGGCAATCTACCTTTGCTGGCTTAATCTATACTGTTTAGTTTTCAAAGACCTCTTTAAGGGCTTGTGCCCCATCGCCTTGTTGCGGCGACTTACTTAATATATCATATCTAAAATATTATGTCAACACTTTTTTTGCATTTTTTAATATTTTTGTCGAAATGATTGCCGCTGCGATTGGCGACTTGTTTACTTTAACACTTTATAATAATATTGTCAATATACTTTTTA
>NZ_JAHLPK010000003.1:0-330447 GCF_018917875.1 Acetanaerobacterium sp. MSJ-12
GCGGTGGAGGGCATCGACACCACCCGGCCGGGGGAATACCTGATCGCCTACACCCTGGAGGACTCCGCCGGAAATCGCACCTCCCTTTTTTTACAATATCAGCTAAAACCCGGCGCGGCCGGTGACCTGGCCCCCGACGGCAATTCGTCGGGCGGCGCCACCCCCTACACCGGGATGGACGGCGGCAGCGGCCGCGGGGCGGACGGGCACTGCCCCATCCACTGGCTGGCCCTGCTAGGGGCCCTCTGCACCCTGCTCTACTGGCTGGGGCGCAAGACTTTCCTGGGCCGGGGGAGACGCGGCCTCACCCTCGGGGACGTGGCGCTGTTGGCCCTGGCGGGCGGCTGCGCCGTCTCCCTGGCCTTCCTCGCCCGCTGTGGGCTGGATGTTCCCGCCATCCTCTGCTGGGGCGGGGTGATCTTCATGGCCCTGTGGGACCTCTCCGCCGAGAAAAAGGAAGAGGAGAGGGAGGGGGAAGCCCTCTGATCCCGCCGTTCGGGCCAACCGCTGTCAGCGGATAAAGGGCCCCTTCAACACCCTTTTCAAAGAGGTCGCTGCTTTTTGGCAGCGGCCTCTTTGGCGAAAAAAGAGCTGGCTGCGCCCCCGCTCTCCCCCGTCGCCACGGCATGTCCCTCGGCGGGGATGGTGGCCGAGCGCCCCTGCCCGGCCATCGCCCAATGGCCGATCCTGGTCTGCGCCATCCGGGCGGAAACCCGACATCCCGCCCCTGTCCCCGTCGCCGAAAGGGCACATCCCCCTGCGGTCTCCTCCTCCGGCACCAGCGCCGGGGCCTGGGGGGATGACGCTGGGCAAGGTGAGGGTGTTGGCGGAGAGCGGCGCGGGCTTCCCCGTACGCCCCATCGCCTTCACGGAGGGGGAGGGAAGTCTTTCATCCAAAAAGAGGAGCGCCGCTGGGCAACCTGTCACAGGCTGCCCGGCGGCGCTTTTGGATTCTTTGCCTCGTGCGACCCTCCCCCTTCCGCACAGGGGAGACCCCCGCCATGCCATCTGTCCCTCACCCCCTTGCCCAAAAGGCCGCCGTCAGAGGGCAGCGGCCTTTTGGAAGGCGCGGGAAAAGCTGCCTCGCCGCCCCCTCCTCATACCTCCCGCTCCCGGGAAAAGACCTCCACAAACCCCTGTGCCGGGGGGGAGAGGGGGCGGTTTTTGGCCCAGACGGCGGCGATTTGGGTGGTGAGGGCCGGGTCGTCGATCTCCCGGCAGCTCACCTGCAATCCCTGCATGATTTTGAGGGCCGAGCGGGGCACCAGGGCGACGCCAAGCCCCGCCCCCACCCACATGAGGGTGGTGCGGGCGTCGTCGTTTTTGCAGAGGACGGTGGGGGCAAAGCCCGCCGCTGCGCACTGGCGGGCGATCAGGTCCTCAAATCGGCGGTAGAGGATGAGGGGCTGCCCCTTTAAATAGGTGAGGGGGAGCGCCCCCTCCCCCGGCCAGGGGTGAGCGGGCCCAGCCACCGCCACCATGGGCTCGGGGGACAGGTAGCTGCAGTGAAACCCCTCGGCCTGAAAGGGGGTGCGGGCCACCGCCACCTCGATGATGCCGGCGCGCAGCAGTTCCAGCAGCTGGTAGGTGTTTCCCTCGTGGAGGGAGAAGTCCACGTCGGGGTAGAGGGTGTGAAATTCGCGGATGCGGCTGGAGAGCAGGGCGCTGCCCGAGGAGGAGACGGTGCCCAGCCGCAGGGTGCCCCGCTTGCCCACCGCCAGGTCGGAGAGCTCCTTGCGGGCCACCCGCGCCATCTCCAGGATGTTGGCGGCCCGGGGGTAGAACAGCTCGCCCGCGGGGGTGAGGGTCACCTTGCGCGCCCCCCTTTCAAAGAGGGTGAGGGAGAGCTCCTCCTCCAGCAGCTTGAGCTGGTGGCTCAAGGGGGGCTGGGTCATGTGCAGCCGCCGGGCAGCGGCGGAGATGGTGCCCTCCTCCGCCACGGCGACAAAGGCGGCTAGCTGTTTTAACTCCAACGAAACGACCTCCTCATCCCCGCGCTCTGGCGGGGCAAACTATATGGGATTTGAATGGAAAATATACAAATAAAATCCTTTTCATATAGCTGCGCATTTGTTATTATAATAACAGTTTGCCGGGGATTTGCAACAAATGGCCCGGCAAAACCCGAAAAAAGTGGGGGAAAACATCTTGCTGAAATTGGTTCGCTATCTAAAGGAATTTCGAAAACAGGTCATCATCGGCCCGCTCTTCAAGCTGACCGAGGCCATCTTCGAGCTGATCGTGCCGCTGCTGATGGCCAAGATCATCGACGACGGGGTGGCCCGGGGCGACCTGCCCTACGTGCTCAAGACCGGCGCGGTGATCGTGCTGCTGGGGCTGGTGGGGCTGGGCTGCGCCCTCATCTGCCAGTACTCGGCCGCCCGGGCCTCCCAGGGGGTGGGCACCCGGCTGCGCCACGACCTCTTTGCCCATGTGGGCACCCTGTCCCACGCCGAGATCGACAAGCTGGGCACCTCGACCCTCATCAACCGCATCATCAGCGACGTCAACCAGCTGCAGGTGGCGGTGGCAATGCTCATCCGCCTGGTGATCCGGGCCCCCTTTCTGGTCATCGGCTCCACCGTCATGGCCATCTGGCTGGACTGGAAGCTGTCGCTCATCTTCCTGGTGGCGGGGCCCCTGGTGGCCCTGGTCCTCTACCAGGTGATGAAGCGGACCATCCCCTTTTACCGCACCATCCAGAAAAAGCTGGACCGCATCGGCCTCATCACCCGCGAGAATTTGGAGGGCGCCCGGGTCATCAAGGCCTTCTCTAAGCAGGAGCACGAGAACCAGCGCTTCTACGCGGCCAGCGACGACCTGGCCCAGTCCTCGGTGCGGGTGGGGAAGGTGTCCGCCCTCTTAAACCCCCTCACCTCCATCATCGTCAACTTCGCCATCATCGCCATCCTCTGGTTTGGCGGCTTCCGGGTGGACAGCGGCGCTTTGACCCAGGGGCAGATCATCGCCCTGGTCAACTACATGACCCAGATCCTGCTGGCCCTGGTGGTGGTGGCCAACCTGGTGGTCATCTTCACCAAGGCCTCGGCCTCGGCCAGCCGGATCAACGAGATTTTCGAGACCGAGCCCTCCATCCTCCCCGGCGGGGAGGAGAGCGGCCTTTCGGGGGCCGCCAAGGTGGCCTTTGAAGGGGTGTCCTTTGCCTACAGCACCGGTGAAAACGCCCTGGAGGGAATTGACCTGACGGTGCAGCCGGGGCAGACGGTGGGGATCATCGGCGGCACCGGGGCGGGCAAGTCCACCCTGGTCAACCTGATCCCCCGCTTCTACGACGCCACCGCCGGGCGGGTGCTCATCGACGGGGTGGACGTGCGGGCTTACGACACCGCCGCCCTGCGCAAAAAAATCGGCATCGTCCCCCAGAAATCGGTCCTCTTCACCGGGACGGTGCGGGAAAACCTGCGCTGGGGAAAGCCCGATGCCAGCGACGAGGAGATCGCCCGGGCGCTGGACATCGCCCAGGCGGCCGAATTTGTGGCAAAGCTGCCCCAGGGGTATGACACCCCCATCTTGCAGGGGGGCAAGAACCTCTCGGGCGGGCAGCGGCAGCGGCTGGCCATCGCCCGCGCCCTGGTGGGGCGGCCGGACATCCTGATTTTGGACGACTCCTCCTCGGCCCTGGACTACCGCACCGACGCGGCCCTGCGCGCCGCCTTGGCGGCCCAGGCGGGGGAGAGCACCGTCTTTGTGGTCTCCCAGCGGGCCAGCGCCATCCGCCATGCCGACGTGATCGCGGTCCTCGACGACGGCCGCCTGGCCGGGGTGGGGAGCCACGAACAGCTGTTGGAGAGCTGCCCGGTCTACCGGGAGATCTGTCTCTCCCAGCTCAGCGAAGAGGAGGTGAGCCGCTGATGGCGAAAATCAGGCAGGAGGACCGCACCCCGGTGCTGGGGCGGATCCTCAAATATCTAAAACCCTACTGGTGGCTGCTGACCCTGGCCCTTCTCTGCGCGGTGGCCACCGTCACCTGTACCCTCACCGGCCCGGTGCTGGTGGGGCGGACGGTGGACATGATCGTCGGCCCCGGGCAGGTGGATTTCACCGGCATCCTGGGGATGGCCGGCTGGCTGGCCGGGGTCTACGCCCTGGGGGCCCTGACCCAGTGGCTGATGACCTACTGCACCAACAAAATCACCTACCACACCGTCAAGGACATTCGGGTGCAGGCCTTTTCCAAGCTCTCCACCGTCCCCCTGCGCTACATCGATGGCCACTCCCACGGCGACCTCATCACCCGGGTGGTGTCGGACATCGACGTGATCTCCGACGGGATGCTCCAGGGCTTCTCCCAGCTCTTCACCGGGGTCATCACCATCCTCGGCACCCTGGCGTTCATGCTCTCCATCAATGTGAAGATCGCCTTGGTGGTGGTGCTCATCACCCCCCTCTCCCTCTTTGTGGCCAGCTTCATCGCCAAGCGCTCCCACAACATGTTCCGGGAGCAGTCGGCGGTGCGGGGCGAGATGGGCGGCTATGTGGAGGAGATGCTGGGCAACCAGAAGATCGTCAAGGCCTTTGGCCGGGAGGCCGCCTCGCAGGAGCGATTTGACGAGATCAACAGCCGCCTCTACGACTGCGGGGTGAAGGCGCAATTCTACTCCTCCCTCACCAACCCCTGCACCCGGTTTGTCAACGGGGTGGTCTACGCCGGGGTGGGGATCATCGGCGCGGTGGCGGCCATCAACGGGGCCATCACCGTGGGCCAGATCAGCAGCTTTTTGGCCTACGCCAACCAGTACACCAAGCCCTTCAACGAGATTTCCGGGGTGGTGACCGAGCTGCAGTCGGCCCTCGCCTCGGCCCGCCGGGTCTTCGCGGTGCTCGACGAGCCCAGCGAGTCCCCCGACGCGCTGGAATCCGCCCGCCCCGCGGCCTGTGAGGGCCGGGTGGCGGTGGAGGGGGTCTCCTTTGCCTACGAGGCGAAAAAGCCCCTGATCGAGGACTTCAACTTGCGGGTGGAGCCGGGCCAGCGCATCGCCATCGTCGGCCCCACCGGCTGCGGCAAGACCACCCTCATCAACCTGCTCATGCGCTTTTACGACGTGGACAAGGGCGCCATCTCGGTGGACGGCAAGGACATCCGCGACTACGCCCGGGGCTCCCTGCGGGCCTGCTACGGGATGGTGCTGCAGGACACCTGGCTCTTCACCGGCACGGTGCGGGAAAACATCGCCTACGCCCGCCCCGACGCCAGCGAGGAAGAGGTGATCGCGGCGGCCAAAGCGGCCCACGCCCACAGCTTCATCAAGCGGCTGCCCCAGGGGTATGACACCGTCATCTCCGAGGAGGGGGGGAGCATCTCCCAGGGGCAAAAGCAGCTGCTCTGCATTGCCCGGGTGATGCTGACCTCGCCCCCGATGCTGATTTTGGACGAGGCCACCTCCAACATCGACACCCGCACCGAGATCCGCATCCAAAAGGCCTTTGACGAGATGATGCGGGGGAAGACCAGCTTCATCGTGGCCCACCGGCTCTCCACCATCAAAGAGGCCGACCGCATCCTGGTGATGCGCGACGGCAGGATCGTGGAGCAGGGCAACCACCAGTCCCTGCTGGAAAAGGGCGGCTTTTACGCCGAGCTCTACAACAGCCAGTTCGCCCGCACAGGGGAGTAAAATAGAAGATCGCCCGAGGGGGGCGCAGCCGAACAGGGGCTGCGCCCCCTTTTGCCGCCCTGGAAAAAATCGGCCCTTGCCCGGGGAGGGGGGCGGGTGTTACACTGGCCCAAAAGGGGTTGTCCAACCAGGTCAAGCGCCGCGGGGCGCGCTCTGGTATTCTGTGAGAGGGGGGAAGAGAGATGGAGATGACCGAACAGACCGCCGCCATCCAGCGGATGCAGGACTACATCCGCCGCTGGGCGGGGAGCGACGAGTTTTCCCTGGAGGGGATGTACGCCGCCGCCGGCTATTCCCGCCGGCACGCAGACCGCCTCTTTAAAGAGCTGCTGGGGCAGACCCCGCGGGAGTACCTGCAGGCCGTGTTGCTGACCCAGGGGGCCGCCCGGCTGCGGGACACCCGGGATCCGGTGCTCGACATCGCCCTGGACAGCCGGTTTGCCAGCCACGAGGGGTTTACCCGGGCCTTTGAGAGCCGCTTTTCGGTCGCCCCGTCGCGCTTACCGGCGCTCGCCGTCCCCCATCCCCCTGTTCGTACAGTACCCGATCAGGGACTATCAGGCCCTGATCCGCCGCAAGGAGGAATGCCAGATGAGCGAAGAAATCAAGATGTGTACCGTCACCGTCCAGGAGAGACCCCGCAGAAAGCTGCTCTACCTCTGCTCCAAAAAGGGAGAGGACTACCTCTCCTTCTGCGAGGAGATGGGCTGCGAGTGGGAGGGGCTGCTCAACAGCATCCCCGAGAAGATGGACACCGCCGCCCTGTTGGAGCTGCCGCCCCAGCTGGTGAAGGAGGGCTGCTCCAACATCGCCGCCGGGGTGGAACTGCCCCTGGACTACTGTGGTGAGGTGCCGGAGGGGTATGCGCTGGCCCAGCTGCCGGCCGGGGCCCTCTTCTACTTCCAGAGCGAGCCCTACGACCGGGAGGAGGACTTCTGTCTGGCCATCGAGTCGGTGCAGCGGGCGGTGGAGCGCTACCGCCCCGAGTCCTTCGGCTACCGCTTTGCCCCGGAGAGCGGCCCGTCCTTCAACTTCGGCGCCGAGCAGGAGACCGGCGCCCGGGTGGCGGTGCCGGCGGTAAAACTGTAAAACGCGCATCCAAAAAGGGGAGCGGCGCTGGATTTTTCCAGCGCCGCTCCCCTTTTGCAGCCGGCGAAACATCAGCCCTGTATCTCCGGCGAGAGGAGGGCGGAGAGGCTCTCCTCCTCCCCGCAGAGGGTGAGGGTGTCCCCCTCTTTGACCAGGGTGCCGCCGCTGGGGACCACCGTCTCCCCGGCGCGGAGGATCTCCACGATCAGCACCCCTTCGGGGAGGGGGAGGTCGGCCACAAAGCGGGGCGCGCCCTGCAGCAGTGCCCCCGCCGGGAGCTGCACCAGACGGGCGGCGCCGGTCTCCTGGTAGTCGGTAAAGGTCTCCAGCACCGTGCCGTCGGGGTCCACCAGATCCAGCTTTTTGGCGGCCCAGGGGATCAGCGCTCCCTGCACCGTCACCGAGGAGAGGGCCACCACAAAGATGATGTGAAAGATGTCCCGCTCCAGCCCCGGGGCGCCGGCCGCCACCACCAGGGAGAAGACGATGGCCGCCGCCCCCCGCAGCCCGGCGACGCAGAGGAGGAGCTTCTGCCGCCAGGGCATGCGAAAGGGGGCCAGCAGCAGAAAGACCGCCGCCGGCCGGGCGACGAGGGCCAGGAAGAGGGAGATGGCCAGCCCGGCGGGGAGGACCCGCGGCAGCCCGCTGGGGAAGGAGAGCAGCCCCAGGGTGAAGAAGATGGCGATTTGCAGCAGGGAGGTCGCCCCGTCGAAGAAGTGGACCAGGGGCCGCTTGTGGGGGATAGGGGCGTTGCCCAGCAGGATGCCGGCGATGTAGACGGCCAGGTAGCCGTTGCCCCCCAGAAGGCCGGTGAGGGCGTAGATGAGCAGGGCCAGCGCCAGGGTGAAGATGGGCTGCCAGCCCTCGCTCTCAAAGCGCAGCCGCTTCATGAGAAAGACCGCCGCTGCCCCCAGGGCGAACCCGCAGAGGACCCCGCCCCCCACCTGTGCCAAGAAGAGCCCGACGAGGGAGCCCTCGCCCCCCTTGAGGGAGAGGATGGCCACCGTGAGGATGTAGGCGAAGGGGTCGTTGCTGCCGCTCTCCACCTCCAACAGGGGGGCCAGCCCCCCTTTGCAATTCAACTTGTGGGAGCGCAAGACCGAAAAGACCGAGGTGGCGTCGGTGGAGCCCACCACCGAGCCCATGAGCATCCCCTCCCACCAGCTCATCCCCAGGGCCAGGTGGCAGAAGAGGCCGGTGAGGGCGGAGGTGAGAAAGACCCCCGCGCTGGAGAGGAGGATGGCCCGCCCCGCCACCGGGCGGGCGGTCTTCCAGTTGGTGCCGAAGCCGCCGTAGAAGAGGATGGGCACCAGGGCGAGGGAGCAGAGCTGTTCGGCCATGGCGGCGTCGGCAAAGGGGATACCCAGGACCCCGTCTGAGCCGAAGAGCATCCCGATGAGGGAGAAGAGGGCCAGGGCGGGGATGCCCAGCCGGTGGGACAGCTTGGTGCAGAGGGCGCAGAGGGCGATGGCCAGGGCCAGCGCCGCCAGCAAGAGGGCGTTTGTCGTCATGGCAGACCTCCTTTACACAGACCTCCTTTACAAAAGGGGTGGACGGGCGAGATACAAAGAAGGCGGGGCCCCCGGAAGGGGCCTCGTCTTGTTCTTCTGTCTCCAGTATACTGGAAAAAGATGGAGAAATCAACCAAATAGAGCTGGTTATTTTCTGGAAAAAGGGGGCAAAAGGGGGCCGCGCAGGCGGCTTCTGCCCTCTGCGCGGCCCCCGGTGGGCGGCTATTTGGTTGGGCGCTCGGGGGGGATGCGCTCCCACAGGGCGACCGTCACCCGGTCCCCCGGCTGTTTGCCGATGGCGGCGCGGATGTCCTTTCGCAGCCCCAAAATGTGCCCGGGCGCGCCCATGCGCACCAGGCTCCCCTGGTAGGGGTAGCCGTCAAAGGTGGCGTGCACCGGCACCCGCAGCCTGCCGAAGGCCGCCTTTACATCAAAGGGGATCTCCACATAGGCGCCGTCGAGCCCCTCCACCTTTTGGATGACCGCCTCAAAGCGGTAGACGGGTGGTTTCATCGCTCTCGCCTCCTCCCCCAAAGGGTGCCCCGGAGCGGGTGCGCCCAATCAGAGGGGCAGGTCCCGCCGGGAGAAGACCCAGACGCCCAGCCCGTAGAGGAGGGCGCCCAGCGCCGCCAGCACCGGCAGCCCCCAGAGGGCCGAGGATTTGCCGGCGATGAGGCCGGCGGGGTCAAAGAGGGTGAAAAGGTTGGCGTACTTGAGGTTTTCCAGCTTGCCGCCCATGTTGGAGAGCATCTGCATCAGCAAAAAGAGGACCGGGATGCCCGCCCCCAGGAGGGAGGCGGTCCGCCCCTCGTTGCAGAGGCAGGAGGCAAAAAAGCAGATGCCGCTGACGGCGAAGTGAAGGAGGAGGAGCCCGGCGTTGAGGAGGAGAAAGGCGCTCACGTCCAGCTCCCCCGGGAAGAAGAGGTGGGCGCAGAGGATGCCCAGGCCGGTGCAGTAGCCGATGAGCAGGGCGGTGCCGGTGAGGAGGACCGAGGCCTGGGTCAGGGCCACCTGGGTGCGGGAGGAGGGGGCGGCCAGCAGGTAGGCCATGGAGCCCCGCTCCACCTGGCGGGCCACCAGCCGGTTGGCGGTGATGGCCTCGTACACCAGGGGAAAGGCGAGCAGCAGCATGCCGTAGAGATAAGTGGAGAGGAAGCTGACCAGGGTGGTGCCGGGATTCTGCATCCCCACCATGGCCATCAGCTGGGGCATGGAGTCGGAGAGCTGTTGGAGGATGTTCCCCATCTCGGGGTCGAACATGGTGGTGATCATGGAGATGTAGAGGGAGAGCACCGCGGCGAAGATGACCAGCAGCTTCCAGCTGGAGCGGTGCCCCTCCCGAAACAGTGACAGGCGCATTACTTTCCCTCCCCGTAGTAGTGGAGGAAGAGCTCCTCCAGCGTCAGGCGGACCTCTTCCAGCCCGGTCACCGGGTGGCGGGCCAGGGCGGCGGTAAAGGGCCCGAAGGGGCCGGCCACCTCCACCGTCACCCGCCGCCCCCGGGCGCCCTTGACCCCGGGCGCGTCGGCGGCAAAGGCGGCGGCCTCCCCCTCGCTTTCAAAGGAGACCACGTAGGTGCGGCGGCGGTCGGCCTTGAGCCGGTCGATCCCCTCCACCGCGGCCAGCTTTCCCTGGCGGAGGATGCCCACCCGGTCGCAGGTGCGCTCCACCTCTTCAAACATGTGGGAGGAGAGGAGGATGGTCTTGCCCCGGGCCTTCTCCTCCAGCACCAGTTCGATGAAGCGGTTTTGCATCAGCGGGTCGAGACCGCTGGTGGGCTCGTCGAGCACCAGCACCGCCGGGTCGTGCATGAAGGCGCAGACGATGCCGACTTTCTGCTTCATCCCCTTGGACATCCGGCGGATGCGCCCCCGGGGGTCGAGTTCGAAGCGCGCCATCAGCGCCTCGGCGCGGGAGAAGTCGGACACCCCCCGGTAGCGGGCGAGAAAGCGGAGGAATTCCAGCCCGGTCATCTCGTCGGGGAGGGCGATCTCCCCGGGGATGTAGCCCAGGTCCTTTTGGATCCTGGGGGACTGGGTGAGACAGTCCAGCCCGCCGATGCGGCAGGAGCCGGACTGGGGCCGGCTAAAGCCCATCAGGTGGCGGATGGTGGTGGTCTTTCCGGCGCCGTTGGGCCCCAAAAAGCCAAAGGCCTCGCCCTGTGCCACCGAGAAGGTGAGGTCGAAGACCCCGCGCCCCCGGCCGTAGTCCTTGGTCAGCCTGTCGATTTCAATGGTGTTCATCTCACTGCTCCTTTTGCCGCGGCTCCAGCCACTCGGGCTTGTAGAAGTGGCGGCGCATCAAATCCAGGGCCCGCAGGTACTCTCGGCTCAGCTCCTCCAAATCGCCCGAGCGAAGCTCGCCGTGCAGCTTGGAAAACCCCTCCGCGCTCCAGAGCACCAGGTCCAAAACCAGCTTGGGGTCCACGTCGTCGCGAAAGCGGCTCCAGTCGGTCTGGGCGAGGATCTGCCCGGCGCTCTGGTCGATGAGGGGGTCCCACACGGTCCCCAGGGCCTGCAGGACGGCCTCGTCCTTCTCCACCCGGGACTGAAAGAAGAAGGCGAACAGGGAGGGGTGCTCCCTCATCAGGGCCAGCTTTTCCAGTGTCGCCCTCTCCAACAGGTCGAAGAAGTCGCGCTCCTGGGTGATGGCGGGGGCGCGCAGCCGCTCGGTCACCAGGTCCAGGGCGTACCGGTAGAGGTAGAGATAGAGGCCCAACTTGTTTTCAAAATAGTGAAAGAGGAGCCCTTTGGAGATGCCAGCCCGGGCGGCGATGTCGTCGGTGACGCAGTGGCGGTAATCGCCCTGGGAAAAGACCTCCATGGCGGCGTTGACGATCTGCATCTGCCGGCTTTTTGGCAGGGCAAAAAATGTGGGATGCAAGCGGCGTCCCCCCTTCTCGCGCGGCGCTGGTCGGGCCGGCTTGGCTCCCATTATAGCACGTTGACCGGATGGGACAACCCCTTTTGTCAAATTTAAAACAGGGGGCTTTTTGACAAAAAAAGCCCGCGCCGGGCGGAGGGCCGCGGCGCGGGCGAGAGAGAGGAGGAGGCTGAAAAGCTATTTGTCGAACTCGGGGTTCATGGCGTAGAAGTTGCGGCAGTCCAGGTTGTCCTGCACCACCCGCAGCGCGTCGCCAAAGCGCTGGAAGTGGACCACCTCGCGCTCCCGCAGGAATTTCAGCGGGGCGATGACGTCGGGGTCGTCCACCAGGCGCAGCAGGTTGTCGTAGGTGGTGCGGGCCTTCTGCTCGGCGGCCAGGTCCTCAAAGAGGTCGGTGAGGGCGTCGCCCTTGGACTGCAGCACCGCCGTGGTGAAGGGGAAACCGGCGGCCGCCTGGGGGTAGACGCCGGTGGTGTGGTCCACAAAGTAGGCGTCAAAGCCCGCCTCCTTGATCTCCTCCATGGAGAGGCAGCGGGTCAGCTGGTGGACGATGGAGCCGATCATCTCGGCGTGGGCCAGCTCCTCTGTCCCCACGTCGGTGAGGATGCCCTTGCACTCTTTGTAGGGCATGGAGTAGCGCTGGTTGAGATAGCGCATGCTGGCGGCCAGTTCGCCGTCAGGGCCGCCCAGCTGGGTGATGATGACCTTGGCCATCGCCGGGTTGGGCGTTTTGATCTGCACAGGAAATTGCAGCTTTTTCTCATAAGTCCACATCGGTCAGTCCTCCAAATCCCAGGGCCACGGGTCATCGATCCAGCGCCAGCTGGAAAACTGGTTGCCGGCAGTGGTGAGCGGGCCGAATGCTTGCTCGTAGGCGTCTACCGCCTTTTTGCGCAGGGCCTGCTGGTCGCCGTAGAGGCGCAGCGCGGCGCTGTCGCGGGGGTGGGTGTCCAGGTAGAGGGCGCATTCCTGGATGGCGAAGTCGCTCTCCCGAATGACCTTCATCAGCTTTTCTTTTTCTCTATTCATCGCAGTGGCACCCCTTTCCGGAAAACGGCTTGTCGAGGGCGCCGAAGAGGGTGCCGCGGCAGAGCGCAGTGGAGGGGGTGTACAGCTTGGAGAAAGATTGGTCGGGAACATAGCCCATCGCGGGCTGCTGGGGGCATCTGCCGCCGGTTTCGCCGGTGCAGCCGCCCCCGCAGTCGCCGCCGCAAGAGCCGCAGCCCTTGGCGTGGAGATCGTTTTGGTACATTGCAGTTGTCTCCTTGTCTGTTGAGAGTAGAGGGCGGCTCTCCGCCGTCCCGTTTCACACTATGGCGTTTGCCCGGCCGCCGTTCCGCCCCGCCCCGCCGCCGCCAAAGCGCGGCCGCCCTTTTTTCGGGGAATGGCTGCGAAAGGCGAGAAAATGGTGTATAATGAAAAGCCATGGCGGGCAAAAGTGCACGCCGCGGTTTTTGAGCAGATACAAAAGAGGGGAGAAGTGAAGATGGCTCTCATTTCGGCCAATGCCCCCCTGCCGCTGCAGGGGACTTACAACACCCGCGATCTGGGCGGCTACCCGGCGGGTCCGGGCGCTGTTTGCGCTGGGCGCTTTCTGCGCAGCGACCAGCCCGCCGGGCTGGGGGAGGGGGACCTGGAGGCGCTGTACCGGTACGGGGTGCGCCTCTCCATCGACCTGCGCTCGGGGGAGGAGTGCCGGCGCGCCCCCAGCAGCCTGCGGGGGTACTGGGACATCCGCTGTGAGGAGGTGCCGCTGCTGGACAACCTCCAATCCAGCCTGGCGGCGGGGGAGACCGCCGGGCTGCCCGACTCCATGGGGGCGCTCTACGTCTCGCTGCTGCGGGACAGCCAGCCCTCCCTTGCCCGGGCCCTCTCGCTGATGGCCGGCTGCCGCGAGGGCTGCGTCCTCTACCACTGCACCGCCGGGAAGGACCGCACCGGCGTCCTCTCCATGCTCCTGCTCTCCCTGGCGGGGGTGGAGGAGGCGGTCATCGTCGCCGACTATGCCGCCAGCGAGGCCAACATGGCCCCCTTCTTCGCCAAGCAGCGGGCCGCGCTGGAGAAGTTGGCCCCCGGCGGCATTCCGGAGGGGGCCTTCTCCTCCGCGCCGGAAAACATGGAGATGGCCCTGGCGGAACTGCGCCGCCAGGGGGGAGCCGAGGAGTACCTGCGTGCCATCGGCCTGACCGACGGCGAGATCGGCGCCCTGCGGGCGCGGCTGCTGGTAGAGTAGGGGCGGCCCGGCCGCCCGAGAAGAGAAGAAGAGGAGTTGTTGCGAGATGGCTATTGAGGCAGTGCGAGCATACCTGACCGCCCTGGGGCGGGAGGGGGAGATCTTGGAGTTCCCGGTTTCCAGCGCCACGGTGGAGCTGGCGGCCAAGGCGGTGGGCACCATTCCGGCGCGGATCGCCAAGACCCTGTCCTTTGTCTGGGGGGAGAGCGCCCTCCTCATCGTCGCGGCGGGGGACGCCAAGGTGGACAACCGCCGCTTTAAGGACACCTTTGGCTGCAAGGCCAAGATGCTCGCCCCCGACGCGGTGGAGGAGCTGACCGGCCACGCGGTGGGCGGGGTCTGTCCCTTTGCCCTGGCGCGGGAGGACATCCTGGTCTGCCTGGACGAGTCCCTGCGGCGCTTCGAGACGGTCTTTCCCGCCTGCGGCAGCAGCAATTCGGCCATCGAACTGGGGTGTGACGACCTCTTTTCGCTGGCCAAAGCGGAAAAGTGGGTGGACGTCTGCAAGGGATGGCGGCCCGAAGAGGGCTGACGGAGACGAAAAGGGAAAAAGGGCCCCGGCGCATTCAGCGCCGGGGCCCTTTTTTGGCTGTGGGGGCGGGTCAACTGTTTTTCATGACCACCGTCTCGACGATGTCCGCCACGTGTTCGCAGGCGTCGCAGCAGCTCTCCAGTTGGTCGTAGAGCGCGCTCCAGGCCAGCAGGGCGGCCGGTTCGGCCGCCTCGGTGTAGAGCGAGCGCACCGCCTGGGTGTAGAGCTGGTCGCCCTCCCCCTCCAACTCGTTGACGGCGACGATCTTTTGGTAGAGGGTGGGGGACTTGCGGAAGTGCCGGAACTCCTTCACGACCTCTTCCAGGGCCTGGCAGCAGCGGCCGACGAGTTCGCCGAAGCGCACCGCCTGGGGGAGGACGGCGGAGATGTTGTACATGTAGGCGCGCAGGGCGACCTCTTCGATGTTGTCGGTGACGTTGTCGATCTCCTGCGCCAGGGCGGTGATGTCCTCCCGCTCGATGGGGGTGATGAACTCGTGGAGGAGTTTCTCCATCATCTCGTGCTTGACCAAGTCGGCCCGGTGCTCCACCTGGTGGAGCGAGGCCAGCTGGTCCTGCAGCGCGGCAGGGTCAAAGTTGGTGAGGATGGCCTGCAGCAGCCCGGCGGCCTCGGTGCAGTGGGCCACCTGGCGGCAGAGCAGTTCAAAGTAGTCGTTTTCTCTCTTGTGGGCCATGGAAAGTCCCTCCTTTTTGGTTTCGCGCAGTGGCGCGGTCAGAAGATCCAGATAAAGAGCTTGGCCATCAGGTAGCCGATGAGGCCGCAGCCGGGGAAGGTGAGCACCCAGGTGAGGAGCATCTCCTTGACGACCCCCCAGTTGACCGAGGAGAGCCGCTTGGCGGCCCCCACCCCCATGATGGCGGTGGTCTTGGTGTGGGTGGTGCTCACCGGCACCCCGGTCAGGGAGGAGAGGAGCAGGCAGCCCGCGCCGGCCAGGTCGGCGGCAAAGCCCTGGTATTTTTCCAGTTTGACCATGTCCATCCCCACGGCCTTGATGATCCGCATCCCGCCGATGGAGGTGCCCAGCGCCATCACCAGGGAGCAGAGGATCATCATCCAGAGGGGGATCTGAAAGCTCTGCGCGTCCCCCTGGCCGCCGGCCAAAAAGATGCCCAGCATGAAGATGCCCATGAACTTCTGCCCGTCCTGTGCGCCGTGCATAAAGGCCATGGCGGCCCCGCCGCCGATTTGGGCCCAGCGAAAGGGCTCCAGGGTCTTTTGGCGGTCGGCGCGGCGAAAGAGGAACTCGATGGCCTTGGTGCACAGCCACCCCAGGGCAAAGCCCAGCAGGGTGGAGAGGACCAGCCCGTAGAGGACCTTGACCCACTCGCCGCCGTTGATCCCCAACAGCCCCCCGTGCAGGGCGATGGCCGCCCCCGAGAGCCCGGCGATGAGGGCGTGGCTCTCGCTGGTGGGGATGCCGAAGGCCCAGGCCGCCGTCGCCCAGGTGACGATGGCAAAGAGGGCGGCGCAGAGGGCGATGAGGGCCTGGTGGGGGTCGCCACCGAAATCCACCATCTTGTAGATGGTCTGGGCCACGGTGGCGTTGAGGGCGGTCATCACCAGCACCCCCAAAAAGTTGAAGGCGGCCGCCATCCAGATGGCGTGGCGGGGTTTGATGGAGCGGGTGGAGACGCAGGTGGCAATGGCGTTGGGGGCGTCGGTCCAGCCGTTGACCAGAATGACCCCCAGGGTGAGCAGGACGGTGATGAGCAGGGGCGGACTGGTGACGAGCTGCTGCAAAAAGGCAGAGAGGGAGACGGTCATAAAAAGGGCCTCCTTTGGCGGATCATCGAAATCGGTTTTCTCTTTTTTGGGGGAAAACCGGCCGTTGAGATGGCACCATCAATATAGCATCGGCCCACGGGGGCGGCAATCGGAATGTAAAAAACAGGAGATGTTTGTGTAAAATCGACAAGGGGGTATGCACAGGGTCGGGTTTTCTTTGACAACATCCATCAGCTTTGAGGATGGGACGATAACGGGGACTTTACACAGACCTTACAAAAGGGTAAAAAATGGTGTCAAAAGGGTTAAAATCGGCCCGCCGTCCGGGACAGGAAAGGGGGGATCCGGTATACTGAAATTGGAAAGGATGACGGACCCGACGACTTTGCAAGGAGGGACGACAATGAGACACTTGAGAGCGATGGGCGGGGTGCTGTTGGCGGCCGCCCTTCTCCTGGCGGGGTGCGAACCGCCCCCTTCCGGCACGCCGGAGGAGGATGCCCTGCGCGCCGAGAGGTTCCCCGAGAAAGTCAGCGCCGAGTGGGTGGAGGCCACCTACTTGGAGCCCTACGGCCGGATGCTCTGCGGCCTGCAGGGGGACTGGACCTCGCCCGAGCAGTTGAAGGCGGACGAGGTGCTCGCCTGGAGCTTTTACTACCCCCAGTACCCCGACGCCGGCCGGGAGCCGGAAGGGGAGAAGTACGGCGAGAGGATATACAGCCAGGAGCCCTACGGCTATCTCTTTTCCCAGGAGGAGGTGGAGGCCTATACTGCCCAGCGCTTTGGGATGACAGCGGAGCAGACGAGGGCGGCGTTTTCCTACCTGCCGGCAAGAGGGGCCTATGCCATCCTCCCTTACGACAAGACCGAGCAGTATGTGACCGCCCTGGACCGCTTCGACATCCGGGGGGACACCATCGACATCGAGTTCTTCATTTTTAAGAGCCAGGACGGCACGCCCCAGGGCAAAAAGAGGTTGACGGCCCGGGTCGCGGAGGACGGCGGCTTTCGGTATCTCTCCTGCGTGGAAATCGACGGCTAGACAAAGAGAGAGCGGGCTGTCTTGCCATAAGACAGCCCGCTCTCTTTTATTGGCGGATGGCCGGTCACTCCTCCCGGTTGAGGGAGCTCTCCAGGGTGCTGGAGGAGACGATGCCCTTGGTGGCGTCCAGCTTGACGGTGGTGCCGCTCTTGAGGGTCTCGGTGCAGCCCGCGGCGTCGATGAGGACGGGGATGTCCAGCGCCGAGCCGACGATGCCGGTGTAGCAGTCGTCGAACTTCTCCTCGGTGATGATGCCGGAGGCCATCTTCAGCAGGTGGAGGATCTTGGGGGAGGTCTCGGGGATGACCAGGATGTCGTCCTGTTTGAACTTCTGCAGGGCCTCGTCCTCGTCCTTGCAGACGCAGAGGTTGCCCACCACCTTGCCGTCGCTGATGCCCTTGCCGGAAATCAGCACGTCGCCCACGATGTGCACCTTGAGCAGGTTGGTGGTGCCCGATTGGCGCAGCGGGGTGCCGGCGGTGATGACCACTAGGTCGCCGTCGCGCACCAGCCCGGCGCCCTTGGCGGCCTCCACCGCCAGCTCAAAGAGGTCGTCCAGGTCGTCGCACTCGGGCAGCAGCAGGGGGGTGACCCCCCAGGAGAGGTTCATCTGCCGGCAGACGGTGCCGGTGACCGAGCAGCCGATCACCGGGATGGAGGAGCGGTACTTGCTGACCATCCGGGCGGTGGTGCCGGAGTTGGTGACCACGATGATGGCCTTGGCCTCCAGGTCGTAGGCCGAGGTGCAGGCCGCGTGGGAGATGGCGTCGGTGATGTTGAGCTTGTCGGAGATGGCCCGGGCGCGGAAGCGGTTGTCGTAGCGGATGTCCTCCTCCGCCCGGCAGGCGATGCGGGCCATGGTCTTGACCGCCTCCACCGGGTAGTTGCCGGCGGCGGTCTCCCCCGAGAGCATGATGGCGCTGGTGCCGTCGTAGATGGCGTTGGCCACGTCGGTGGCCTCGGCGCGGGTGGGGCGGGGGTTTTGCATCATCGAGTCGAGCATCTGGGTGGCGGTGATGACCTGCTTGCCCGCGTTGTAGCACTTTTTGATGAGCATCTTTTGGATGACCGGGATCTCTTCCAGGGGGATCTCGACCCCCATGTCGCCCCGGGCCACCATGATGCCGTCGGACACCCGCAGGATGTCGTCGATGTTGGCGACCCCCTCGGCGTTTTCGATCTTGGAGATGATTTTGATGCTCTTGCAGCGGTGTTTGTCCAGCAGCTTGCGGATCTGCAGCACGTCGTCGGCCGAGCGGACAAAGGAGGCGGCGATGAAGTCGAACCCGGCGCGGATGCCGAACTCGATGTCGTCGGCGTCCTGTTCGGACATATAGGGCATGCGCAGGCTGACGCCGGGGAGGTTGATGCCCTTGTGATCGCCCACCGGGCCGTCGTTCTGCACGGCGCAGGCGATGTCGGTGGCGTCGGTGGAGAGGACCCGCAGCTCCACCTTGCCGTCGTCGATGAGGACGGTGTCGCCCGGCTTCAGGTCCCCCGGCAGCCCCTGGTAGGTGACCGAGACGATGTTCTCGTCCCCCTCCACCTCCCGGGTGGTGAGGACGAAGTTCTGCCCCTTTTTCAGCTCGACCGGCCCGGATTTGAAGCACTTGGTGCGCACCTCGGGGCCGCGGGTGTCCAGCATGGTGGCGATGGGCAGGTTGAGCAGCTCCCGCAGGGCCACCAGCTTTTCGAGCCGCTTGGCGTGCTCCTCGTGGCTGCCGTGGGAGAAGTTGACCCGGGCCACGTCCATTCCGGCCTTGATCATATTTTCCAATACGCCCTCCCGGTCGGTGGCCGGGCCCAGGGTGCAGATGATTTTTGTCTTTCTCAAAGTGCATCGCTCCTATCTCTCTGGTGATGGTGGCAATCTGCTTGTTATTATAGTACCCCGCAAACAAAAAGGAAAGCGCTTTCTTTTTGTTTTTGGCGGCAGAGGGCGGGGAAGATGAGAAAACGATTTGACAAAAGAGCGTTTTTTGCAAGGGGAAGGGGAGCCGTTTTCCCCCGCGGGGGACGGGAGAAAAAAGTGCGGTACAAAGACCGTTTGCCGGGCATTTTTTGTTGACTTGTGAAACCTTCACTGCTATTATGAGGAATAACGGCCTGTGATGAGAACTGGGATTTTTGGAGGGGTAAAACAAGATGTGGCTCAAACAGCTTTACAATGACAAACTGGGGAATATGACCGTCAAACAGGTGCTGGTCAAGACGATTTTGATGTTTATCGCGGCGGCGGTCTCGGCCTTTGGCGTGGGGCTGTTTATCTGCAGCGGCCTGGGCAGCGACCCCATCTCCGTCTGGCTGGACGGGCTGGACCACACCTTCCACTTCGGCATCGGCATGGCCTCGACCATCAACAACAACGTCACCCTGGTGGTGGCCATCCTCTTTGCCTTCAAGTACATCAACGTGGGGACGGTCATCAACTCCATCTTCTTCTCGGTTGCCCTGGGCCTCTACGAGCCCTTTATGCGCAGCTTTGTCGCCGAGCACAACAACCTCTGGGTGCGCAGCGCCTACATCGCCCTGGGCCTTGTCTTCATGATCCTGGGGCTGGCGCTGGTGGTCTCCCTCCGCTTTGGGTTCGGCAACACCGACTCCATCCTCTTTCGCATCATGGACAAGCACCCGACCTTTCAGTACCGCTTTATGAAGATCGCCCTGGACGGCTGCTACATCATCGCCGGGTTCCTGATGGGCGGGGTGGTCAGCGTGGGCACCATCATCGCCTTTGTCCTCACCGGCCCTGGGATCAGCGCCTGTGTGCCGGTCATCGACAAGCTCATCCTCACCCCGCTGGGGGTCGGCGACCACCACAACCGCGAGATGAACAAGCGCCACAAAGAGGCCGAGGTCATCGAGGTGCCGGTGGAAGAGGCGGCGGAAATTTTGAAGAGCGAGGACTAGAAGCGATCCCTCCCGGGCAAACCGGGAGGGATTTTTTGTCGCCGCGCAGCGGGCGGCCGTTTGCACCGGACCCCGGTTGGGAGGGGTGGCGCGAACTTGAAAAGCGGGGCGGAGCGAAGGGGAGGGGGGCCCCTCCGGCCGTCTCGCGGTGGGGGGAGGGCCCTCTCCCAGCAGCTGTGGCCCCCATTCGCCGCCTTGCTGCCGGCGCGGCGGATGGAGGGGGCTGTCGCGCGGCTGCGCGCCGACGCGTTTGGAGGCAGCGCCGGCCGGAATGGGGAGGCGACGCCGAAAAGAGAGGGGGGCAGCCCCTTGACAAAGGGGCAGCAGTTCTCTATAATGAACATTGTTCATATTGGAGGTGGTGAAGTGCATCCGGCGGTGACTTCCAGAGAGGCCATTTTGGCTGTCAGCAGAGAATCGATCATGAAAAAGGGCTGGACGGCCCTCAACATTCGCTCGGTGGCCGCCGCCTGCGGCATATCTGTCGGCTCGGTCTACAACTACTTTGGCTCTAAGTCCGGTCTGGTGGCCGCGACCGTCGAGAGCATCTGGGGCGATATTTTCCGGCTTCCAAAACAGGGGGAGGGCTTTGAGGACTTTTTGTCCTGCATCCGCTGGATCTACGGGCGGATCGGCTGGGGCAACCAGACCTATCCCGGCTTTTTTGCGCTACACGCCATGCATTTTTTGGGGGAGGAAAAGGCCGAGGCCAAGCAGCTGATGGCCCAGACCTGGCGGCACATGCAGGAGCACCTGAAGGCGGTTTTGGAGGGCGATAGACAGGTGCGCCCCGACGCTTTTGACGAGACCTTCACCCGCGACGAGTTTGTGGAGCTGGTTTTCTCCATGATCCTGGCGGCCCTGCTGCGGGAGAGCGACGGCCAGGCGGCCGCGCTGGAAGTGATCAGACGGGCCATTTACTGACGCAAAAGTTCCCCGGTACGGCGGGGATTTTTTGAGGGCCAACATGAACAATGTTCACAATGAGGGCAGGCGGCATTTGAGGGGGAAGACCCCGCCGCCAGTCTCCGCCTGGGCTGTGCAGGGGAGCGCGTCCTTTTGACGCTGTTTGAGAGCGATCTGCTCTTGAAATAGAATTTTTAAAGCCGAAAGGAAGAGGTATTTTGCAGGCAATTGTTGAGACGATTTTTGATGTGGTGTATCTGACCCTGGTCGTGACCGTGGGGATCGCCATGGCAATCAAGAGCGGGGGAGAGAAGCAGTACCGACTGTTTGGCGTCATGGCCATTGTGCTGGGGGCGGGGGACTCGTTTCACCTTGTGCCCCGCATGATTGCCCTCTGCACCACAGGGCTCGACCAATTTACCGCGGCCCTGGGGGTCGGGAAATGGGTGACCTCCATCACCATGACCGTCTTTTACGTCCTTCTCTACTACGTCTGGCGCAACCGCTACCGCATTGTGGGAAGAAGGGGAACGACGGCCGCCGTCTACCTCCTGGCCGGGGCGCGGATCGCCCTCTGCCTGTTCCCGCAAAACGGGTGGCTGAGCGCCTCGGCCCCCTGTCCTGGGGGATCTACCGCAATCTCCCCTTCGCAGCGCTGGGTCTCCTCGTCATCGCGCTGTTTTACCGCAGCGCAAAAGAGGCGGGGGACAGGGCGTTTCGCTGGATGTGGCTGACCATCGTCTTGAGCTTTGGCTTTTACATTCCGGTGGTTTTGTGGGCCGATGCCGTGCCCGCCATCGGGATGTTGATGATCCCCAAGACCTGCGCCTACGTATGGACCGTCCTCATCGGCTACCGGGCCATGAAAGAGGAACGGCAGGCCGACTGACGAGGGGGTGTCCTCGCTGCGTGCCGGCTTTTTGAAGGGCCCCTTCGCCTGGATCGGCGTGCGGAGGGGAGCGGCGGCGAGGGGATGGAAGGGACGAAACCCGCTGTTCTTCACAGCGTGGCCCTGCTGCAGCCACTGCTCCCCCCTCTTTGGACCCCGGGCGCGATGGCCGGGAGGGGAGCCGCCGCTGGGTGCCGGGACACTGGAATTTCTGTTGTGCCCCGCACACCGGGTGCATACCTGGGCGGGCGGCGGCCCTCTGTACAAGTCCCCCTTTGGCGGCCCCTAGTGGGCCACCTTTTTCCCGCTCGCCGCTGGACAGGGGGCCGATAAAACGAGTTCTATCCTCTAGTCGGGGAGGACTGCCGAGGCAATCGCCATGCCCGGCGGGGAGGAAGAGCCCGCTGTAGCTGCCGGTTCCCCTTTTTCGGGGCCCTGCGCTGCGGCGGACGCGGGGGGGCCCATTTGCGGGCCGTGGGGCGCTGGCAATCCAGTTGTCCCCCGCGCACCGGTGCACATTGGGATTGGCGGCGCTCCTCTCCGCCCTCCCTTTTTGGCGGCCTTTGGTGGGCCTCCTTTTCCCTGTTCGACGCTGGATGGGGTGGTTGCAGAAACGCGGGTTGTCCCCTGGTGGGGAGGTGCGTCGACTGTGCGCGCTCCAGCGGGGAAAGGGGAAAGCAGCGCATTTCAGCACGGGGAGGGTGCGCCTGTCGCGCAGGGAGAGGGCATCTGCTGCGCCCGGCAGGGAGAGGGGGCGCCCGCCGTGCACGGCGGAGGAGAGACGCGCCCGGTTTGCCAACAGGGGGGAGGGGGCCGTTGCACACGGCAGGGAGAAGAGGCATCCGCGTGCTGTGCCCGGCAGGGAGAGGGGTTGCCCGCCGTGCATGGCGGAGGAGAGGCGCGTCCGGTTTGCCCAACAGGGGGGAGGGGGCCGTTGCACACGGCAGGGAGAAGAGGCATCCGCGTGCTATGTCCGGCAGGGAGAGGGGTTGCCCGCCGTGCACGGCGGAGGAGAGGTGCGCCCGGTTTGCCCAACAGGGGGGAGGGGGACCGTTGCACACGGCAGGGAGAAGAGGTATCCGCGTGCTGTGCACGGAGAGAGGTTGCCCGCCGTGCACGGCGGAGGAGAGGCGCGCCCGGTTTGCCAACAGGGGGGAGGGGGACTGTTGCACACGGCAGGGAGAAGAGGCATCCACGTGCTGTGCCCGGCAGGGAGAGGAGGTGCCCGCCGTGCACGGCGGAGGAGAGGTGCGCCCGGTTTGCCAACAGGGGGGAGGGGGGCTTTGCACACGGCAGAGAGAAGAAGTATCCGTGTGTGCACGAGAGGAAAAAGGGATGCCCGCTGTGCCCAGCGGGGAGAGGGGTGCCAATCACACCTGGCAGGGAGAGAAGAGTGCCCGCCGCTTCCGACAGGGGGAGCGGCGGATGAATGGGAGGAGAGAGGCCGATCGGGCCCGACGGGGTGCAGAGGGAAGGACATCCGCAGCACTGGGCGGGGAGAGAGACAGTTGCGCCTGGCAGAGGGAGGGGCCCCTGCCGCGCCCAGCAAGGGGGCAAAAGGGGCGGGGAGAAATCGCCAACAAAAAGAGAGTGATTTTGTGTATTTTGTAAAAGCGTTTTCTTAAAGGGGATGAACAAACTCGAAATTCTTTGAAGAAAGAGGGCAACTTTTGCAATATGCCTTGTTTTGGCAGCTTTGCCGTGCTAAAATGAAACCATCATCCAAATCTTTTGGCAAAGGAGAAATAAGCGATATGGCAAAAAGAGCATTTTTGATCGTGCTGGACAGCTTCGGCATCGGCGAGGAGCCGGATGCTGACAAATTCGGCGATGTCGGCGCCAACACCCTGGGCTCCATCTCCAAGTCCCCCAACTTCAACACCCCCAACCTGAAAAAATTGGGGATGTTCAATATCGAGGGTGTCACCTGCGGCGAGAAGGAGGCCGCCCCTGTGGGCAGCTTTGCTCGCCTGCGCGAGCGCTCCAACGGCAAGGACACCACCATCGGCCACTGGGAGATCGCCGGCGTGACCTCCGCCGACCCCCTGCCCACCTACCCCGACGGCTTCCCCCGCGAGGTGCTGGACCCGTTTGAGGAGCAGACCGGCCGCAAGGTCGTCTGCAACAAGCCCTACTCGGGCACCCAGGTGCTGGACGACTACGGCGAGCACCACATGAAGACCGGCGACCTGATCGTCTACACCTCTGCCGACAGCGTGTTCCAGGTGGCCGCCCACGAGGACATCGTCCCGGTGGAAGAGCTCTACCGCTACTGCGAGATCGCCCGGAACATCCTCAAGGGCAAACATGCCGTGGGCCGGGTCATCGCCCGCCCCTTTGTCGGGGAGCCGGGGGCCTTTAAGCGCACCTCCCGCCGCCACGACTTCTCCATCAAGCCCCCCCGCAAGACCGTCCTCGACTACATCAAGGACAGCGGCAAGGAGTGCATCTCCATCGGCAAGATCTTCGACATCTTCGCCGAGCAGGGGCTGACCGAGTCCAACCGCACCGTCAGCAACGACGACGGCATGGACAAACTGATGCAGATGCAGGGCCGTGACTTTGACGGCCTGTGCTTCCTGAACCTGGTGGACTTTGACATGGCCTACGGCCACCGCCGCAACGTGGACGCCTACGCCCAGGCGGCCACCGATTTCGACGGCCAGATCGCCGCGTTCATGGAGGGGATGCGCCCGGACGACCTGCTGATCATCACCGCCGACCACGGCTGTGACCCGGCCTACACCAAGCACACCGACCACACCCGCGAGTACGTGCCCATGCTGGCCTACGGCCCCTCTGTGAAGGCGGGCGTCGACCTGGGCACCCGCTACGGCTTCTGCGACATTGCCGCCACCGTCGCCGAGTACCTGGGCGTCAAGGCCGATGTCGAGGGCAACAGCTTCCTGTCCGAGATCAGCAAATAGGCAAAAACACCACCTGAGTTATAAACTCCTCTGCGGTGTCTCACACTGCAGGGGAGTTTTTGCAGGCGGGGGGAGGAAAAAACGTGAGTGATAAAGTCAAGGGGTACCTGCGGCGGACGCTGGTCATGCTCCCGGCGGTGCCGCTGATGGCGCTGGGGATCTCCCTTTGCGTCTTTGGCAACCTGGGCAGCGACCCCTTTACCGCCTTTCAGCAGGGGATCGGCAACCTGACCGGCCTCAAGGTGGGGGACGTGTCGATGATCTGCAACGTCTCCATCGTCGTGGCCTTCATCTTCATCGACCGCAAGATGGTCAATGTGGGCTCTGTCATCTTTGCCTTCTGCACCGGGCCCTGCATCAACTTTTTCAACGGGGTCATCCGCTCGATCGCGGGGGCCGAGTTTGCCACTGGCTGGGTGGCCTATCTCTACCCGGTCATCGGCAACCTGCTCATCACCCTGGCCCTGGCCTACTATCTGCCCATCGATTTGGGCATTCAGGCGCTGGACATGCTCTCCCTCACGGTGGGGGAGCGGATGCTCAAAAAGACCTACGGCGTCGGCCTCTACATCGTCTACGCCGTCATGTTTGCCCTGGCGCTTTTGATGAAGGCACCCTGGGGCTTTGGCACCCTGGTGAGCATCCTCCTGGTGGGCAAGGGGGTCGACATCCTCAAGCCGCGGCTGACCCCCATGGTCTACAAGCTGGCGGGGATGGGTCCCACGAAGGTCTACGCGGTGGAGGAAGAGGAGCAGTAGCCCTTTTCAGCCGGATTTTACCACCAGATGGGGCGGTGGGAGCGACTTTGCTCCCACCGCCCCTTTTTGCGCCCGCCACCCCGGAATGGCGGGGGCGGAGAATGGGGTATCACGGCCGCTTTGCAGCCATGATGCCGGGGATGGCCGGGCAGATGCGCAAACGCCGTTTGCCCCCTGCCCGACGACCAATACCGCTGCACGCGTTGCGCGCTTGTGATATAATGGACGGAGAGAACGAGAGTGTGGAGGGAAACGAGATGGGCATACGACTGATCGTCACCGATTTGGACGGCACCCTGTTGGGGGATGACCACAAGGGGGTCTCCCGCCGGGACAGGGAGGCGCTGGCGCTGGCCCGGGACAGGGGGGCGGTGGTGGCCATTGCCAGCGGGCGCACCTGGCAGGCCCTGGCCGACGCGGCGGAGCAGATCGCCGTGGCCCAGTACGCCATCCTCTCCAACGGGGCGGCCCTGCGGCGGGCGGACACCGGCGAAGTGGAGCCGGTGCGGGAGATCCTGCCCGGCTGTTGGGAGCCAGTGGTGCAGCTGCTCTGGCGGCGGGGCGGGGTGTTTGAGCTCTACGCTGGGGGCCGCAGCTACATAGAGGAGGGCGACTTTCTGCGGCTGGGGGAGTGCGGCCTCTCGCCTGGCTTTTTGGAGAACCTGCGCTCCTACAACACCCCCTCCCAAGGGGTGTGGCAGCAGCTGCGGGGGCGGCCGATCGAGAAGATCAACGGCCTCTACCTGCCGGAGGGGGCCCAAGAGGAGGTACAGGCGGCCATCTCCCAGACCGCGGGGCTGGTGCGCACCTCTTCCATCCCCGGCAGTTTGGAGCTCAATGCCGCCGGCTGCAACAAGGGGGTGGCCCTGCAGGCCCTCTGCGCTGAGCTGGGCATCGCCCCGGAGGAGACCATGGCCTTTGGCGACGCCGACAACGACCTGGAGATGCTCCGCTTTGCCCACTGGTCCTTTGCCATGGAAAACGGCTCTGCCGAGGCCAAAGAGGCGGCCCGGTACCGCACCGCATCCAACGCCGAGAGCGGCGTTTCCCAGGCAATATTGCGGCACCTGGACGAAATCGGCGCCCACTAGGGCAGCCGAAAGGGAGGAATCACCGTCTTTTCAGGCGGACCTCCACTCTGCTCTGGCCAGGGGGCAACTGGGCGGGAAGGGAGAGAACAGAAGGGGGAAGGTGCGGTCGGCCACGGCGGCGGACGGGCTGTCCCCTGCGCGACCCGCGGGTGTTGCAACCCCCCGACCAGCTGGCGGTTCTGCTGCTGGCGCGGGCGGTGACCGAGAGAGGGGATGGAGGCGCTCACCTCCGCGCTCCTCGGGGGGCCCTCCACCGCCGACTACGCCTTTTTGCAGGAGATGTGCCAGAGGCCCAACGAGGAGGGCGAGCTGGAGAGGGGGGCACCTGCCCCCGCTGCGGCAAGACCCTCTGCGTTTCCCCACTTTGGGAAGAAAATTGAGAGACAGGCGGCTCCCCCGAGGAGCTGCCTGTTTTTTTTGTGTAGAAGGATCCTTCAGTTGTGCCGGGGTGTTCAGAAAAGCGTCAGCGATCGGAAGAGCATGGAAATCCCTTTTGACACAGTGAAAGCGCGGCCTGCCAACTGCGCCAAAGGAGGGATAGAAGAAGGGAGAAGAATGTCAGCGCGTACCAGTTGGAACTGCAACTATCCCATCCTCTTTGCAGCGGAAACAGGGCGGAAATCGGAGCTGTGAAGCGGGGAGGGGGTTGCAGTGCCGGGGGCAGAGGGGTATCCCGATGACATACATGCGCTCGCAAATCGACGTAGAGAGGAGCAGATGGCAGGCTGGGTGACGGTGTGGGAATGGGTGGGCCCAGGGTCCGTGGCGGGCGGTACCCGCGCCGTGAGGCGTGGGGGGCAACGCCGGGCTTGGCCCCCAGATGTGGGGCCACCGGCCCTGCCGGCAGTGGGCCCTTGACAGAGAGGAGGAAAAGGGGTACACTAAATTTACTAAATTAGTAATTTAGTAAATTACTAAAGATAGGCGAACAGGAGGCGACGAGATGAAGATCCCAACCAATCTCAAACACAAACCGGTCATCGTGACCGAAAACTACGAAAATATCGACGGCCGCCGTGCCTACGAGACCGACGCAAAGGGCCTTTCCCTGGGGCTGGCCCAGTGGAACGACCGGGGCCGGGTGGACATCTCGGCCAAGGTCTGGCGCTACACCGGGGAGAAGTGGTCCCGCCAGTCGGAGGAACTGCCCCTGCACCGGGTGCTGGATCTGGCCATCCTGGTCTGCCGCTCCCAGCAGTACTTCCGCGACGTCTACCGCTACCCCAAGCTGTACGACGAGCAGGACCCCTCGGTGGACCAGGTGGGGTTGCAGGGCGACGCCATGCGGATCTCGGTCTGCACCGACAACGCCTGTATCGACGAGGACATCCGCCTCTTTCAGGACGCCCTCGCCAAGGACGACGAGATGTTGGGCGAGCGGTTTGCCGTTCTCGCCCGCATCCTCAAGGAGATGGGCTACTGATGGAAAAGGAGCGCAAAAGAGAGCTGATCCGCGGCTACAAGGAGCGGCCGCTGCGGGGGCTGGTCTACGCCATTGAGAACCAAAAGAGGGGGCGGCGGCTGATCCTCGCCGAGACCGACCCCCAGGGGGCCCGCAACCGCTTTGCCTTTTTTCAGATGACGGGGGACTGCCCCCGCAGCGAACTGGCGGCCGACTGGTGCGCCGACGGCCCCCAGGCATTTGCCCTGGTGGAGCTGGAGGAGATCGAAAAGAAGCCGGAGCAGGAGCCGGCGGCCTTTCGGGAGGACCTGAAGGCCCTGGGCGAACTCTGGCGGGAGCGGGAGAGGCCCGAGACCCTCTACTAAAAGGCTTGCCCCTCAAAAACCGCCCGCCCCACCCCAGCCGTTTTGTCGGTTGGAGTGGGGCGGGCGGTTTGGTCTGTTCAGCCGTAGAGGCGCAGCTTGTCGATGAGTTTTTGGTAGACCGGGTGCATCTCCCGCTCGGTGGAGTAGGTGAGCATCTGGTCGATGGGCACCCACTGCACCCCGCTGTTTTCGTCGGGCTTGACGGCCAGGGGCTGGCTCTCGTCCGCCTCCAACAGGTAGGTGAAGTTGAGGTGCTGGTGGCTGCTGACGTAGCGGCCCCGCTTGACGTGCCCCCAGACCGGCAGGATGTCCAGGGTGTAGATGCCGGGGTAGAGGGGGCGGGTCTGGGCGCCGGTCTCCTCCTGCGCCTCGCGGATGGCCACGGCCAGCAGGTCGTCGTCCCCGTCCGCGTGTCCGCCGGTCCAGGCCCAGGAGTCGTAGAGGTTGTGGTAGCACAGCAGGGTCTTGGTCCGCTCCCGGTTGACGATGAAGGAGGAGGCGGTGAAGTGGGCGAACTCGTTGTCGCGGGTCAGCAGATTGTCAAAGCAGCGCAGGTAGGAGAGGATGACCTCCCGGTCCTTCTCCTCCTGCGGGCAGGTGGGGGTATAGTGGTCGAGCTGTTCGGTGAATTTCAAAGCAATTCCTCCAGTAAATCGGTATAGGCCCGCAGGGCGCCGGGCAGGGAGTAGGTCTGGCGCACCTCTTTCAGCGAGGCAAAGCGGCAGCCGTCGGGCGGGGGGAAGGGGGGGCAGTAGAGGGCGACCCCCTCCATCCGCCACTCCACGTGGGTGAAGATGTGCTTGGCCTGACCGAGCCGGCGGGCCCGCCCGGCGGGGATGCCCCGCTCGGCCAGGGCCTGGCCCCGCTGGGCGGCGGTGAGGTGCCCGTCCAGCAGCAAAAACTCCCACAGACCGGCCAGGAGGCCGCTGTCCGGCCGCTTGTGGAGGAGGACGCCCTGGGAGGTGATGGCCAGGACCACCGTCTTCTTTTCGACCCGGCGGGCCTTTTTGGCCGCCTTGTTGGGCAGGCGGTGGCGGGTCTCCCGGGCCAGGGCCTGGCAGCACTCCCGCAGGGGGCAGGAGGCGCAGAGGGGCAGGGCGTTGGGGAGGCAGACGGTGGCCCCCAGATCCATGATCGCCTGGTTGAAGTCGCCCGGGCGGTCGCTGGAGACGGCCTGTGCCGCCAGGTCGAAGAGGGCCTTTTTCACCGCCGGGGCGGCGATGTCCCCCTCGGCGCTGAGGAGGCGGGCAAAGACCCGGTGGACGTTCCCGTCCACCGCGGGGACGGGGAGGCCGAAGGCGATGGAGGCGATGGCCCCTGCCGTGTAGGGGCCGATCCCCGGCAGCTCCAGCAGCGCCCGGTAGTCGCCGGGCAGCTGGCCGCCGTGCTGTTGCATGCAGACCTTTGCGCAGGCCTGCAGGTTGCGCGCCCGGCTGTAATAGCCCAGCCCCTCCCACAGCTTGAGGAGCAGTTCCGGGTCGGCCGCGGCCAGGGAGGGGATGTCGGGCAGCGCCTCGAGGAAGCGGTGAAAGTAGGGGAGGACCGCCGCCACCCGCGTCTGCTGCAACATGATTTCCGAAATCCAGACCCGGTAGGGGGTGGGTTCCAGCCGCCAGGGCAGGGGCCGCCGGTTCTGGTCGTACCAGTCGAGGAGGGGGGCAGCTGCGCCCTGCAGCAGGGCGAGGCAGTCGCCGTCGGGCAGGGGGGAGAGAAGGGGCTGCAGATCCATAGGGCGGTTTCCTTTCTGGGGCAGGGCCCCGGGGCTTTTCTGTCTCGGCACCCTCTGTGCAAGTCGGGCATAGCATGAGGGTGTCAATACAGGGGCGAATTGCCCGACAGGAGGAATTGCTGTGAGCATGATTTTAAAGACCACGCTGGGCCCGGTGGAGCCCGACCCCAAGAACCCGTGCCAGCACGCGTCGGTGTGCGGCTGCGTGCCCGCGCCGGTGGCGGTGCAGAAACTGCACGTCACCATCGACGTCGAGGGCCTTTGCGGAAACGACTACTTTGTCTTTTTGCAGGTGCGCGACCCGGAGCGGGAGCACGAGTACATCGTCAGCCAGACCTACTACAACCCGGTCCCGCCGGCTGCCTGTGGCTGCACCACAACCATTCCGCTGGACATCCTGGTGCCGCTGGTGGACTGCCAGCAGGCGTCGGAGTCGGTGGTCGACGTGGTCATTCAGTACGCGGGCTGGGGCTTCTAAAGGGAAGGGACCTCCCTCTTTGAAAAGAGGGGGCGCCTGTCTGCCGCCACGAGCAGGGCGACAGGGGCGCCCCCTTTTTTGCCTGTGCGGCTACGAGATGGAAAAGCGCAGCATGCGGATGACGTTTTTGGGGTGCACCTCAAAGAGGGTGTCCGCCCCGACCAGCCCCCGCTCGCCGCAGTCGGAGAGGAGGACCTGCCGCCCATTCGCCCCCTCGGCGTAGCCGCTGACGGTCACCCAGTGCCAGTTGTCGTCCTTGAGCTCGGGCGCGCGGTGGTGGAGGATGAGCAGCGCCAGCGGGTCGCCCTGGTCGATGCTCTCTTTGACAAAGGAGAAGCCGTCGCCGGCCGAGGCCATCTTTCCGCAGCCGACGGGTTGGGCGTGCCGCCCCCGCTCCCGGCAGTAGAGGGCGAAGTCCCGTGCAAAGCGGCCGGCAAAGGGGTAGCCGTGGATGCCGGGGGTCATGTAGCGGTACATCTCCTCCATGCAGGTGAGGTAGGCGGGGTAGGAAAAGTCACCCGGGCGGCCGGGGTAGAGGGGGGCCAGATGGCCGCTGCGGGCAGCGTAGTAGGCGGCCAGGTTGGCGCCGGTGACGCTGCCGCACCCGGCGCGCCGCTGCCACTCCCGCGAAAACCACTCCTGGTTGCCGCCGTAGCCGATGACTTCGCCGTCCTTTACGACGGCGGGAAAATCCAGTTCCACTGTGGACAAATGCGCTTCCTCCTCTCCCTCTTTTATCCGGGGGTGTTTGTCGGCCCGGCGGGTGCCGGGCAGTTGGAAATCAAGGGCTGTCCTGAGCCGTTGAGCTTTGGCGCGGCCGTTGCCCGCAAAGGGGCAGACGGCCGCGCAGAGCGCCTGTCGGAGGGACGCTACCCTCTTATCCTATCACGGCGGAAAAGAGAATACAAGGGCGGAAAAAAGGGAGCACGGCCCAAAGGCTGCGCTCCCTTTTTTGAAAGACTGGCGGGGATCACGCCTCCTCCCTCGTCAGAGAGCTGCCCGAGGCGTCCTCGTGGTAGTGGAGGGCGGGGAGGGGGTTGTTGCTCCCCTTCAAGTAGTAAAAGATGTCGAGGGAATAGACGGTGCCGTCTTGGTTGCACTGGCCCCACACCCAAAAGTCTTTTAGGGTCAGGTCCTCGCCCAAATACTCTTTCAAATGGCTGACAAAGTAGTCCTGCAGGGCCCCGGGAGGAGAGACCAGCGTCCCCTCGCCATTGACCACGTCCACGGTGCGGTCTTTGATGTCGGCAGGGGTGAACTTGTCGCTGGCATAGGCCTCGACAGCGGTGGAGACGACTGCTTTGCGCACCAGATTCATCCGGCTCTCGGCCTCGGCCCAGCGGGACTTGTCGATCCACTTGACCATGGAGGGGATGAGCAGGGCCGCCAGGATGGCGAGGATGACCAGCACCACGATCACTTCGACCAGAGTGAACCCCTTTTGCGCGCGCTTTCTGCGCAGGAGCTGTTGCACCTTCATCTGCGATTCCTCCAACCTGTTTTTGCGGGGACGGGGGGCAACGTTTTCCCCTGTACACCGCTATTTATCCCATTATAGCACGCCCCGGCGCGACTGAAAAGAGAAAAGCCGACTTTTCTTGGGTGGAGTTTGTCCGGGGAAAGGGGGCGGAAAGCACTTGTTGGCCTGGCCGCGTGGGGCCGGTGAGAGACTGGCTGCGAAAGGGGAGGCAGTTCCGGCCGACGAGGTAGTAGAGGTGGGGACGTTGGCGGGAAAGAGGGACGGAGAGCACTTGTTGGCCCGGCTGCATGGGGCCGGTGAGAGACTGGTTGCGAAAGGGGAGGCAGCATTGGCTGGAGAGGCGGGAGGAGTTGGGGCGTTGGCGGGAAAGAGGGGTGGAAAGCACTCGATGGCCCGGCCGCATGGGGCCGGTGAGAGACTGGCTGCGAAAGGGGAGACAGCTTCAGCCGACGAGGTAGTAGAGGTTGGGGCGTTGGCGGGAAAGAGGGGCGGAGAGCGCTCGTTGGCCCGGCTGCGCAGAGCTGGGGGGAAAGACGCCCTGGCAGGGACAGCCTGTGCGGCTGCTGTGCTCCCCGGGACGGAGGGCCTTCCTTTTTGCCCTGTGGTGGGGGAAAGGGGAACACTGGCGGACTTTTTTTCAGAGGGCGACGGCCCCGGCAATCAGGCGGCCGGCCCCCCAGAGGAGCAGCAGGTGCAAGGGGTAAAACCAGTAAAAAAACCACTTGGGCCCCTGCCCCTTTTCGCCGCTGTAAAGGGAGATGGGGAGAAGGGAGAAGAGGGCCGGGATCTCCGAGGCACCCAGGGAGAGCAGGGCGGCGGACCCCATTGCCGCCCGCGCCGCCGGCTGCCGCCGGGTCAGGTAGAAGAGGGCCACCAGCAGCACCCCCATGGCCCCGTAGTCGGCAGAGAGCCCGGCCGCCGCCAGGCAGCAGAGGCCCACCCCCAGCACCTGGAGCAGCGCTCGCCCCTCCAGCCAGACCAGTAGTTGCAGGGACAACACCCCAAAAAAGAGGGTGAAGTAGACGTTTTGGTAGTCCGGCGCAAAGGGGGTCAGGGCGAAGGCCAGGTCAAAGGGGATCTCCGACAAGAGGGCGAAGGTCAGCAGTTGCAGGGCGTAGCGCCGCCGGTCGCGGGTGTGGCAAAACCCCTCCGCCAGCAAAAAGCAGAAGAGGGGGAAGGCCAGCCGCCCGACGGCGCGCAGCGCCATATCTGCCAGGAGCAGGGGCTCGTACCAGCCGGGGAGACCCGCGCCGCCGCCCTTGTAGAGCCCGTAGAGGGGGAGGAGGAAGACCGGCTCCAGGATGGCCGCCCCGATGTGGTCGACAAGCATGGTGCAGACGGCGAGCCACTTGAGGCCAAAGCCCGAGAGGGCGGTACGGCGGGGTGGGTGCATCTGCTCTCCCTCCTTTTTTGCAGTTTGACGGACAGGAGGGCCGCCCCCGGCCGATCGGCTGACGGGAGCGGCCCTCTGTGTGGCTTGTTAGGCGGCGAGGAAGCCGAAGGCCCCCAGCAGCCCGGCGCTGGCCAGCCCCATGATGACGCCGGCCAGCAGCACCCCGCCCATGACGGCGAGGACGCTGGATTTGAAGTCGAAGTCCAGTAGGCTGGCGGCCAGGGTGCCGGTCCAGGCGCCGGTACCGGGCAGGGGGATCCCCACGAAGAGGAGCAGGGCCACGAAGAGGCCGCGGCCGGCCTTGGCCTGCAGCTTCTGGCCGCCCCGCTCCCCCTTGCGCAAAAACCAGGCGAACAGTTTGCCGATCACCGGCTTGGTGGAGCCCCACTCCAACACCTTGCGGGCGAAGAGGTAGATGAAGGGCACCGGGAGCATGTTGCCGATGATGCAGACGATGTAGGAGGGGAGGAGGGGCAGCCCCATCACCTGGGAGTAGGGGATGGCGCCCCGCAGCTCCACCACCGGGACCATGGAAATCAAAAAGATGAGCAGATACTTCTTCAGCATTGAGAGAGATCCTCCTAAATTGATCAGTGCTGGGCCGGAGTCGGCCCGAGGGGGGAGCCGGCACTCCGCGCCGGCGGTTCCCTCACCGCTCCAGCAGGCAGATGCACTCCAGGTGCGCCGTCTGGGGGAACATGTCCACCGGCTGGATGCGGCTCACCCGGTAGCCGGCGCGGCAGAGGGCGTCCACGTCCCGCTGCTGGGTCTCGGGGTTGCAGGAGATGTAGACGATCTTTGCGGGGGCGATGGCGGCCAGCGCCTCCAAAAAGTCGGGGGTGCTGCCGGCGCGGGCGGGGTCCATAAAGACCACGTCGGCCCGCTGCCCATCCTCTGCCATCTGCACCAGGTACTCCCCGGCGTCGGCGGCGACGAAGCGGGCATTTTTGACCCCGTTTTTGCGGGCGTTGCCGATGGCGTCGCGCACTGCGTCCCGGTTGCGCTCAATGCCCAGCACCTGCTTTGCCCGCCCTGCTGCGAGCAGCCCGATGGTGCCGATGCCGCAGTAGGCGTCCACCACCGACTCGCTGCCGGTGAGACCGGCCATCTCCACCGCCGCGGTGTAGAGCCGCTCGGTCTGGCGGGGGTTGACCTGGAAGAAGGAGCGGGGGGAAATGCGAAAGCGCATCCCGCAGAGGGCGTCCTCGATAAAGCCCGGGCCGTAGAGCACTTTTTCGTACTCCCCCAGCACGGCGCTGGTCTCCCGGTTGTTGACGTTGAGGACCACCGTCTTGATTTCCGGGTGGCGCTCCCGCAGGGCGCGGACAAAGCCCCCCTGCCCGGGAAAGAGGGTGTAGGCCGCCACCAGCACCACCATCGCCTCGCCGGTCTGCTGTCCCACCCGCACCAGGATGTGGCGCAGAAAGCCCTCGCCGGTGTCCTCGTCGAAGGGGGCGATTTTAAAGGGCTTCATCAACTCCCGCACGGTGGCGATGATCCGGTCGGCCAGGGGGTGGTGGAGCAGGCAATGCTTGACCGGCACCAGCCGGTGGCTGTGCTCCTGATAGATGCCGGTGACCGGCCGGCCGCCCCGGTCCCTGCCGGCGGCCAGATGGGCCTTGCAGCGGTAGCCCAGCGGGTCGGGCGCGGAGAGGATGGGCGCCACCGGCCCAAAGCGGCCCAGCAGCGCCTCGGCCCGGGAACCCTTTTCGGCCAGCTGCCCCTCGTACTGCAGTTGCAGCAGCTGGCAGCCGCCGCAGCGGTCGGCGTAGGGACAGGGGGGCTTTTGCCGCAGGGGGGCGGCCTTTTTCAGGGCGCGCACCTCGCCGGTGTACTCGCCGAAGCGGCGGGAAAGGGCCACCTCGGCCACCTCCCCCGGGAGGAGACCGGCGACGGCGATCTCCCGCCCGCGGCAGAGGCAGAGCCCCCGGCCCCGGCTGTCCAGCCGGGTGCAGGTGAGGACCTGGGTGGGCAGCTCTTGGCGGCCCTCCTTTGCGGGGGCGGGCTTTCCCTTTTGCAGGGGATTTGGTCGCCCTTTTGGCTGGGGCACAGGCCCTTTGCGGCGGGCTTGTCCGCCTTTTTTGGGGATGGGTTTTGGCATGGATAGGCTCCTTTTTTTACGGTTGTGGGGAGGGCGGGCTAGGGCATTTCGCAGAGGATGAGGGGGATGACCATCTCCGGGGCGGTGAGGCCGGCGTGGTGGCCGTAGTAGAGATGGCCCTTGCCCGGCGCGTTGGGGGTGCGGTATTTGAGGTAGCGGTCCCCCACGGCGCAGGCCACAAAGTCGCCCACAAAATCCAGCGATTTGGGGTGGGGCGCGCCCGGCCCAAAGATCTGGCGGGCAAAGGCCTCCTCCCGGGTGAGGAGGAAAAAATCCGCCCCCAGGTGCTTTTGGAAGAGGGCGGGGAAGTCGGCCTTTCGGTCGGGGCGGACAAAGAGGGAGGCGGCCCGGGCGTCCATCGAGGGGGGGAGGAGCAGGCATTCGGCCAGCTCCTCGATCTCGTTGAGGTAGACCGGCTGGGGCTCCACATTCCGCAGGCCGTGGTCGGCCGAGACGATGAGGAGGGTGTCCTCCAGCTGGGCGCACATGGCCTCGACCTGGGCGCTAAAGCGGCGGACCATCTCCTTGACGCCGTCAGTGTAGCAGCCCTGTTTGTGCATGGTGGAGTCGGGCTCGAACCAGTAGGCGTAGACGAAGTTTTGCTGGCCGTTTTGGCAGATCTCGGCGATGGTGTCGCAGTAGGTCTGCACGTCGTCGGCGTGCACCAGGGTGTGGGGACCCTCCCGGAAGGGGATGAAGGAGGGCTGCAGGTTATAGGTGTGCACCCCGCTGCCGGCCTCGGCGATCTGCTCGTAGATGGTCTTGTAGGAGAGGAAGCGGTCGTTTGCCCGGCCGCCGGCGATCTCCTCCCCGGAGAAGCTGTCCTGGTTGGGGAAGATGTCGATGCAGCGGCAGTACTCCTTGAAGTAGAGCGACCAGCCGAGGCTGCCGTGTTCCAGCGGGGAGAGGCCGGAGTTGTAGGTGGTGGTGGCCGCCGCGGTGGTGGAGGGATAGACCGAGGTCAGCTCCCGGCACAGGTGGCGGCGAAAGAAGTCGTCGGGGGCCAAGTTGTGTTCGAGCATGTCGACCCCCAGGCCGTCAAAAATCATAAAGACCACGTTGCGGGGGCCGTTTTGCAGGGCCCGGTCCAGTTCGGGCAGGGTGGCGTGGGTGTCCTGCACCCCGTAGTGGCGCAGGACGGAGGAGATGGCCCCCAACAGGCTGTTGGGGTAGTCGGGAAAGACGATGGCTTCTTTGGTCTGCATGGACGCAGTCCTCCTTTCCCCTGGGCGCAGCGGCCCGGGACAAACCGCTCCTTTTCGCCAGGGGATGCGGGGCGCGAGGGCGAAAGGGAGCGCCGTTTGATTGTTCGACGGATACACATTTTCCATTTTACCACAAACGGCAAAAAAAGGGCAGAAAAAAGAAAAGCCCGCTCAATTTGGGGTTTAGTGGTTGGGGACCAATCCTCCCGCCGCCGGCAGCGGTGCGCAGGAAAAGGGGAGATCGCCCCGGTTGGGCCGCCTCTTCGGGCGCCCGGCGGTGCTGTCTCGCGTGCGGGGGACAGAGGCGGGGGATTTGTGCCCCGCGCGGCTGGCCCAGCGGTGCTGTCCTGCACGGGGCAGGGGCGTTTGCGCTCTGCGGGGCTTGCCCGGCGGTGCTGTTTTGCGTGCGGGTCGGAGGCGGGGCAAGAGGCAAGCGGCGGGAGAAGGGGTAAAGGTGAGGGGAAGGATAATGGGAGAGAAGGGGAGAGCCTTTACAGGCCCGGCGAGTCGAGGGCGAGGCAATTTTGGACGGTGTCCAGCAGGAGTTGGAGGGGTTTGGTGAGGTACTGGTTTTGGTGAAACATGGCAAACATCTGGTTTTCCATCGCCGCGGCGCGCAACTCGATTTCTTGGAGCCGCCCGGCCGACACCGGTTCCGAGAGGAGGTTTTCCGGGAGGACCGCGACGCCGAGCCCCGCCTCCGCCGCCTTCACCAGGGCGAGGGAGTTGACGCTCTCCCAGGTGGGCTCTGCCGCGAGGCTTTCCGCCGCCAGGAGGCGGTCAAAGGTGTCGCGGATGGCGCTTCCCCGCTCCCGCAGGAGCAGCGGGTACCGGCAGAGCTGCGGCAGGGAGAGGGGCTGTCGGGGGAGGGAGAGACGGGGGGAACAGGCGGCTTTCAGCCGGTAGGAGCCCAGGGGGATGATGGAAAACCCCTCTCTGGGGGCCGGGCCTTCCCAGAAGGCGATGTCGGCATCCCCATGGCGCAAAACATCGATGACGGCGTCCGCGCTCACCACCCTGGCGGAGACCTTTAGTTGGGGGTATGTCCCGCAAAACCGCTCCAGGATGGCGGGGAGCAGAGAGGTGGCGATGGTGATGCTGGAGACGAGGTGGAGGGGGGTATCCTCCTCCAGATGGGCCATTCGCCTGTCCAGATTCCGGCAGGCGATCAGGATGCCCCGCGATTCCTCTAAGAGAGAGCGGCCGCAGGGGGTGATGGACACCCCTTTGGGCAGGCGGTCAAAAAGGGCCGTTCCCGCCTGCGCCTCCAACTCCGCCACGGCGTGCGAAACGGCCGACTGGGTGATGAACAGCTTTTTGGCGGCCCCCGTAAAGGAGCCGGTCTCTGCGACTGCCTCGACGATTTCCAGGTGGCGAAGGTTCATGATCTCCCTCCCTACACATGAGTAAAAACGATTGAATGCACAAAATTATATCATTTTACAGATTGCAAAACAAGTGCTATAGTTCTCGTGTGCTGCGCGTCGCGAGAAAGGATGATTTTTTTGAAGCAAAGGACAAGGACCTACGCCTGGCTGTTTGGCGTCAATCTGTTCATCAGCGCCTTTACATTTGGAGGGGGCTACATCGTCGTGCCGATGGTGCGCCGGTATTTTGTGCAGAAAAAGCGGTGTTTTACAGAGGAGGAGCTGATGAGCATGGCCGCCATTGCCCAGTCCTCGCCCGGGGCGATCGCCATCAACCTCTCGGCGCTGGCGGGCTACCAGGTGGCCGGTTTGGGGGGCGTGCTGGTCAGTTGTGTTGCGGCCATCCTCCCCCCGCTCCTCATCCTTGGGGTCGTGTCCGCCTTTTACAGGGTTTTTATCGCCAACGCGGTGGTGGCCGCCGTGCTGAAGGGGATGGAGGCGGGGGTGGCGGCGCTGATGGTGGACCTGATCGTGGACATGTGCGCCATGATCGTGAAGGAGAAGTCCGCCTTTTTGACCGCCATGATCCCAGTCGCCTTTCTGGCAAACTTTGTCTTTCAAATCGGCGCTGTCTACATACTGCTTGCCTGCTGCCTCCTCTGCATTGCGCGGGCTGTCTGGAAGAGGAGGGGAGTGCAGTGAGCGCGATTTTGCGGCTGTTTTGGACCTTTCTCAAAATCGGCCTGTTCAGCATCGGGGGCGGGTATGCGATCATCCCCCTGATCCGCGAGCAGGTGGTGGCGAATTCCGGCTGGATCAGCTCCAAAATGTTCACCGACATCATCACCATTTCCCAGATGACGCCGGGGCCCCTGGCCGTCAACACCTCGACCTTTGTCGGGCTGCAGGTGGGGGGGATCGCCGGGGCCGTTGCGGCGACGGTCGGCTGCGTCCTCTGCGGCATCGTCATCTGCCTGCTGCTGCACCGCTTTTTTCAAAGGCACCAGAGTTCGATCTACGTGTTTGAGGTGTTGAACGGGCTGAAGTCGGCCTCTTTAGGGCTGATCGTTTCGGCGGCGGCGACGATCGTCCTGACGGCGCTTTGGGGGGCGCAGTCGGTGCCCATTTCCGACGCCTTCTCCCTCTTGAACGGGACGGCCCTGGCCATCTTTTCGATCGCCCTTCTGGTTTTGCGAAGGTGGAAGCCAAACCCCATGCTCGTCATGCTGGCGAGCGGGGTGGCCGGGCTGCTGCTCTACTCGTGACGGGGCGGCCGCCGCAAGGGGGACAGGCGGGGCGGTTTTGACCGGCATTTTCAGCGGGGCGCGAAAAGGGGGGGGCGCCTGCCTGCCGTCTTTGGGCAGGGGCGGAGGGAAAGGCCCCACCCGGATGAGGAGAGGAACGGCCTGCCGCTCTGGGGCGACAGGCCGTTCCTCTTTATCGCTTTAGCGGCCGCACCCTGGTTTTGGTGGGGGACAGGCGGCTTTGGTTTGGGGCTTTTTGAGGGCCACTGGTTTTGCCGAGGGGGACGCGTTGCTTTGGCATGGGATTTTCTGCTGTCCCCTGCTTTTGTCGGGGAACGTATTGCTTTGGTAGGGGGCAGCTGCCCCCGGTTCTGCTGAGGGAGAAATTGCTTTGGCATGGGCTTTCTGCTGTTCCTTAGTTCTGCCGGGAGGACGAGCTGTTTTGGCGGGGAGCTTCTGCTGCTCCCTGCTTTTGCCGGAGGGCAAGTTGCTTTGGCAGGGAGGGGCCGCCTTCAAGTTCTGCTGAGGGAGAAATTGCTTTGGCATAGGGCTTTCTGCTGTTCCTTAGTTCTGTCGGGGAACAGGTTGCTTTGGAAGGGGGAGTTCTGCTGTTCTATGGTCCTGCTAGGGGACAAATTGCTTTGGCATGGGGCTTTCTGTTATCGCCTGGTTCTGCTGGGGGGTAAAATGCTTGGAGCGAGGTTTTCTGCAAGGGAGGCCGAGGGCGGGAAAAGGAAGGCGCTCTCTGGAGAGGGATGACGCGAGCGGATGTCTTGAATCACCGATGGCCATTGCTTTTTATGTCTGCGGCGGGGGGAAGCGGCAAATCGAGTCCGACGCCCTCACGGGGCCGGGCTTGTGTGACGCCCTTTTCGGGCCGGTGTATACCGTCATTTCATTGATAGTCTTGCTCGCGCGCCTTTGATGTGAGCGGGGCGCGGTCCTCGCCTCTGGCCCGAAAAATCGTGGCCAGAGAAGGTCAGTCCAGATAGGGGGCGGCTGTCTCGAGGGCCGCCCGCAGCTGCGACAGGTGGTCTTGCAGCCGGGGGTCTTGGCGGTCGATCTCCCCCGGGGGGAGGGTGCCCAGATACCAGCGCAGGGTGTCCATCCGCCGCAGCAGGAGAAGGGCCGCGTAGCGGGGGCGGTGGTCCGCCCAGCGGGCTTCGCTCCAGCCGTAGCCCTGCAAAAAGGCCTGCCACTGGTCGCCCGAATGGCCCTCCAGGGAGGAGACCTCGTAGTCGGGGCAGGCGTGGACCGCGGCGCAGCCGAAGTCCACCAGGGTGGTGCCGCCTGGCCCACAGAGGAGGTTGCGGGGCGACAGGTCCCCGTGGCAGAGCCCCAGGGGGATGCGGCGGGGATCCAGCCCTGCCCACAGCCGGCGGATCGGCCCCTGTGCCGAGCGGGGATAGCCGCCCAGCGCGAGCACCGGGTCGCCCTCGGTCAGGCAGGAGAGGTTGTAGGCGATCTGCCGCTCCAGGGTGGGGGAGAAGGAGTCGCAAAAGCGGTTGTCCCCCGCCCACTCCAGCCCAAAGCCCTGCACCGGGATTTGGTGCAGCGCCCGGGCGAAGCGCCCCAGTTCCCGCCAGAGGGAGAGGGCCTCCTCCCCCGAGAGGGCGGTGCCGGGCCGCCCCTCCACAAACTGTTCCACCAGGTAGGCGGTGTCCTCTTCCGCCCCGCAGAGGAGGGGGCGGGGGACCGGTAGGCCCGCCGCCTCGGCGGCGCGCAGGTACCAGACTTCCTTTTGATACTCTTGGAGAGCCCCCGGCCGCAGCCGCAGGAGCAGCTTTTCGCCCCCGGCGAGGCGCAGCGCAAAGACCCGGTTGACGCTGCCCAGGCCGCAGATCTCCTCGACGGCGAGAAGGGACCGGCCCAGCTCCTCTCGGCAGAGGCGCCGGGCCAGTCCCTCGGGATGGGTCACAGCCGGGAGAGGGCCGCTTCCAGCCCCTCGATGGCGTTTTGCAGGGTCAGGGGTTCGGGGGCCTTGTCGGCCTCCAAGATCCGGCGGCCCTCCAGGGCAGCGGCGCGCAGTTCGGCGTCCCCGTCGGCCCGGGCCTCGGCCTGTTCGGTCAGCTGGGTGAGGCGCTGGATCCGCAGAAAGAAGCGGTGCTCCTCCTGCAGCTCAGAAAAGAGCTTGGAGAGGGTCCACTCCCGGTTGTAGGGGGTGATGACCGCCTTGAGCTCGATGGTCAGTTCGCTCTCCTTCAGCTGGGCCAGCAGGTGGTCGAGCCGGTCCTTGGTCAGGCCCCCCAGCAGGATGGCCTCCTCCCGCACCGGGGCGGGGGGCTGGGCGGGCGGCTCTGTGGGCTGGTATCCCGCCAGCCCGGCACACCAGCCGATGGTCTGGCAGAGGTCGTCCGGCCCCAGCTCCCGGCAGGGGATGCCCAGGTCGCCAAGTACCTCCTGCACCCGGCGGCCCCGGGGCGTGCCCTTTCCCAAATGGTAGAGGAGAGCGATCTCCTGAGGGATCATCCTCGCTTTCATGGCAGTTCCTCCCAAATCATTGTGTTCTTCGCTATGAGTATACACCAAAACCGGCAAAATCAAAAGCGCCGGGGAAAAGAAAGGGCAGGCCCTTTCCAAAAGGACCCGCCCTCTCTACATAAAATTTCAAAAGCCCATCTCCCGCAGGCGGGCCACCAGTTTGACGTACTCTTCCCGCACGTCGAAGCCGCGGTAGTCGTCCCGCCGCAGGTCGATGACGTCCCCGTGGGAGATGCCCCGGTAGCCGGCGGCGCGAAAGACCCCCAAAAAGTTGCCCCAGACCGCCGAGGGGACCGACACCAGCCCGTCGTTGGGCCCCTCCGCCGCCTTGACCACGCAGTAGGGAAAGGCGAGGACCATGTCGCTGAGGGCCCCCTTCATCACCGAGGCGCAGCTCTGGTAGTAGACGCCGGGGCAGTCGGGGGCGATTTGGGCCAGGTGGGCGGCGTAGGCGGTGGTGAACTCCCGGCTGGCGGTGTAGAAGTCGGGGTGTGTGTCGCCCAGTCTGGCGAACACCCGGTCGACTGCCCGCGCCAGGGCGCGGTAGAGGCCGTCGGGCATCCTCACCAGCCGGTCGATGACCTGGGAGCCCCGGTGGGGGGTGGAGACGGTGGTCAGGGAGGCCACCTGCGCCCCCATCCCCAGGCAGCTGATCATGTAGCGGGCGTCCAGTCCGCCCTTGGAGTGGGCGATGATGTTGACCTTTTCGCTGCCGGTCTCGGCCAGGATGGAGAGCACCCGCCGGCGGATGTCGGCAGCGTTTTGCTCCACCGTCCCCCAGGCCTCCTGGTTGCCGTAGTAGAGGCGGGCCCCCAGCCGGGTGAGCTCCTTGGGGATGCGCCCCCAGTAGCAGAAGTGGCGCAGGTCGCGAAAGCCCACCCCGTGCAGAAGGAGGATGGGGTAGCGGGTGGCGCAGAGGTCGGACTCGGCCCGCACCCGGCGCACCCCCTCCATGAGACAGCCGTGGTCGTACTCAAACCGGGCCTGCCGGCAGAGGTACCAGGCCGCGAAGAGGCCGATCACCGGCAGGGGGAGGAGCAGGATGACCACCACCCGGCGCACCAGGTTGAGCCATTTGGAGGTGCAGAGGACCCGCAGCACCCCGTTTGCGCAGAGCGCCGCGGCCAGGAGGAGGGAGACGGCGATGTCCGCTGTCACCAGCGGCCAGGGGAGGGAAAACCGCCGGGCCAGCCAGGGGTAGAAAAACCAGATGGGGATCTGCGCCAGCAGGGCGTAGATGCCCGCCATGGTGAGAAACCGCCCGTCCCAGAGGACCCGCAGCCGGGCGGTCTCCCCGTCGCGGCGCGCGCGGGTGGGGAAGGCGCTGAGGCGGACGGCCCCGTAGAGCCAGAGGAGAAGGAGGGCGGCCAGGGAGGACCCTTTGGTCAGGGGCGGAGCGGCCCACCCCCAGAGGAGGAAGAGGAGCAGCGGCAGGTGCGGCAGCGCCGGCAGGGCGAGGGCCAGCACCCAGCGCCGGCAGAGGTCGATGCGCCCGCACCCGTCCAAAATCGCCAGGGCGAGGGCGGCGGCCAGCGCCGACAGGGACAGCGAGAGAGGGGACAAGGGGGAAACCTCCTTTCGCGCGGTCAGTTGTCGGGCTGCTGCCGGCCGAGTGCGGCCCAGCGCTCAAAGTCCTGCTGGGCCATGGGGCGGGCGAAGTAAAAGCCCTGGATGGTGTCCAGCCCCATGGGGCGGACGATCTGGTACTCCTCCTGGGTCTCGACCCCCTCCAGGCAGACGTGGATGCCCACGTCGTGGCAGAGGGCGACGATGAAGCGGATGAAGGTGGCGTCGAAGCGGCTGTTTTGGATCCCCTTGACAAAGTCCTGGTCGATTTTGACGATGTCCGCCGGCGCCCGCTTGAGGATGTTGAGGGAGGAGTAGCCGGTCCCGAAGTCGTCCATGGCCAGGCGGATACCCGTCTTCCGGATCTCCTCAAAGGTCTGGGACATGGCGTCCGCGCTGGAGGCGATGTAGGTCTCGGTCAGCTCCAAGACGATGTGGGCGGGGTCCACCCCCATGTCCAGCAGGGTCTGGCGGAGAAAGGGGAGAAAGTCCGGCTGGGACAGCTGCAGGTAGGAGAGGTTGATGCTGAGGGAGAAGTCGGGGAAGCGGTCGACCCACTGGGCACAGGTGCGGACGGCGCTGGCAAAGATCCAGCGGCCCACCGGGTGGATGAGCCCGCTCTCCTCCAGGAGGGGGATGAACTCGCTGGGGCCGACGGGGCCGTAGTCGGCGCACTGCCAGCGGGCCAGCGCCTCGGCCCCGCAAAGGGCGCCGGTGCGGGCGTCCACCTGGGGCTGAAAGGCCAGGGAGAAGCCCTCAAAGTCCCGCTCGACGCTGGTGCGCAGGTGCTCGATCAAGTCGAGGCTGCGCTCTTTGGAGAGGAGGATGGAGGGGGAGAAGGGGACCAGCTGGTTTTTCCCCCGCGCCTTGGCGTGTTCCAGGGAATAGGAGGCGTACTTGAAGAGGTCCAGGTAGTTGTTCGCGTCGTCCGGGTAGAAGGCGGAGCCGGCCGAGAGGGTGCAGTAGTACCTGCGGCCGGAGAACTCCTGCTGGCGGGAGAAGATGTCTCGCAGGGCGCCGTAAAACTGCTCCGGCCCCGCGCGGCCGCCCCCGCTGAAAATCACCCCGAACTCGTCGCCGTCCAGCCGGTAGACAGTGGCGTTGGAGGGGAGAAAGGTCTGGATCTTTTGGGAGGTGATCCGCAGCACCTCGTCCCCAAAGACCCGGTCGTAGAGGTCGTTGACCCGCTTGAACTCGTCGAGGCCGAGGACCATCACGCTCAAGCTCTGGTCCGGGCGCTCCTGCAAAAAGTGGTTGACGTCCTCCTCAAAGACAAACTTGTTGAGCAGCCCGGTCACGTGGTCGATCTTGTTTTTGCGCCCCAGGTTGGCGATGGTGCCGGCAAAGAGGACGGGTTCCCCCTGCTCGTCCCGCTCCACGTGGCCGCGGCAGCGCATCCACACCCACTCGCCGCGGCGGTTTTTGGCCCGGTATTCGATGTTGTGGCAGCTGGTGCGGCCGTCCTCGATCTCCTGGTTGGACTCCAAAAAGGCCTGTTTGTCGTGGGGGTGGATGCGGCTGCCCCAGACGGCGGCGGCATTCTTCACCACCTCGCAGGGGAGGTCGAACTCCTCCACCATGGCCGGGGGGTAGCGGAAGGTGCCGGTCTTCATGTTGCAGACGTAGACGTAGTCGTCGGTGCTCTGCACCAGGGCGTCGTAGAGGCGGTCCTTGTCGTAGGTGAAGGCCTCGACAGACTCGTCGGTCTCGCCGACGGCGGCCCGCTCCTCCGCCCGCTGGATGTGCAGCAGCCGCTTCTGCCGGTACATCTGCTCGTCGGCGCGGGACAGGAGTTCGTCCGCCCCCAGCCCCTCGTCCAGCGGCACCTGCACCAGCCCGTAGCAGAAATCGGGCTGGTAGGGGAGGCCGTTCTCCTCCGCCAGGGCGGACAGCGCGTCCTTGGCCGCCTCGATCTTGGCCCGGGCGGCGGCCTCGTCGCTGTTCCAGAACACCAGGCAGAATTCGTCCCCGCTGAGGCGAAAGGCGTAGTCGGCGCTGTCCAGCTGGGAGGTGACGGCCTGGGCGGTCAGCTGCAGGGCGCGGTCGCCCTCCAGGTGGCCGTACCGGTCGTTGATCTGTTTGAGGGAGTTGACGTCGTAAAAGCCCACCACCAGGGGAAGGGCGGCCCGCTGCGCCGCCCAGATGGACTGCACCAGCGCCTTTTTGCCCGAGCGGCGGTTGCGCACCCCCGTCAATTCGTCGATGGAGGCGGCCTGGAAGAGGGCCTTGCGCTCGGTGATGTCCATCGACTGCTGCAGGTGTACCCGGGAGCCGTCGACCCACTGCACCAGGCTGTCGTAATTTTGGTAGGTGCGGCCGGTGCGGCTGTTGTGCTCTTCCCAGACGCAGGAGGGATTGTCCGAGGGGTCTTGCAGCAACAGCTGCACCGGGCAGAACTTGCAGCGGCCCTCCTGGTCGGATTGGAGCACCTGCCAACAGATCATCCCCTCCGGCTCTTTCAGGGAGAACGCCTCTTTCATGGTGCGGTTCATGTAGAGGATGCGGTCGGTCTGGGGGTCGGTGATGTAGATGTTGGCCTCCAAACTGTCCATCAGAGCGCCGAAGATGAAAGATTGCAGGCGGATGTCGTCCATCCGCCCCTGTTGGGCAAAGAAGAGGGAGAGGATGTCGGCCAGCGATCCGAGGGCAGCCCGTTCCCCCTCGGTCCAGGGGCCCTTTTCCCGCGCCTTGCCGAGGTAGAGAAAGCCCAGGAGGGCGCCCTCCCGCTCGATGGGGAGTAGGGTGGGGGAGTAGGGGGGCGTCTGGTCGCCGAGGATGTCCCGCACCATTTCCTCCACCGCGCTGTCCTCCGGCGGCTGCCCGCGGGTAAAGGCGTCGATCAGCGGGGGGAGATAGCGCTCGAGAAAGAGGGGATAAAACCGCTCCCACCGCTCCTGCGACTCACCCCAGAAGGCCGCCTCCGCGGGCTTTTGGGCGCTGTCGAGCCGCAGAAAGGCCACCCGGCAGACCGGGACAGAGTGCCCCACAAATTCAGCCAGGCAGCACACCCGCTGTCGGGGGCTGGAATCGCTTGAAAAGAGGGGGCGCAGGGCCAAAAACCCCTCGTATAGCTGGTAGAGGGGGCCCTGCCCCCGATTGCACTGTTGCATGATCACACGCTCCCACTTCTTGTTTGAGGTGCTCGGATGGCGGCCGGCCGGGAACGGGTCACCCGGCAGGTCTGTCCAGGAGGCGGTTCAGGTACGCGGTGACCCGCCGCTCCTCCTCTTCCCGGTAGAGGTAGCCGAGGGCGGCGGCCACCGCCCTTGCGGCCTGGGAGAAGAGGCGGCCCAAATCAAAGAGGGACCGGCGGCAGGCGGGGTAGCTGTCACAGCGGCAGGTCGCCAACAGGGCCTGCCAGGTCTCGGGGGGAAGGTATTGTTCCAGGTACTTGCCGCACTTGCCGACACTCACTGAAAAGCCGGTCTGACAGCCCACCTGCCAGCCGAGCATCCGCACCAGTTCGCCCTGCAGGGCGTGCAGGTGTTCGGCGGCGTAGAGGATCTCCCCCCGGCAGATGCCCTTGAGCACGTAGGGGGAGAGCCACCAGAACTCGTTGCAGCAGGCCCAGAACTCCGCCTGGCTGGGGCGCACGACCCAGTGGCAGCGGTCGCTCGGCGGGGGCAGGGGAGGGCAGCGGCCGTCTTTGTCCAGCAGGATGACGGTCTGGGTGTCCTCTTGGAGATAGTCCTCCAGCATGTCCAGGGTGCGCAGCATCAGGTCGATGCGGTTGCCGTCGGCAAAGAGCATCAAGTAGGTGTAGGCGCCCCCGAGGGAAGGGGGGAAGAGGACGCCGTCCTCCGGGGTCTGCAGGATGACCCGCTCGCCGAATACGTCGATCCAGCTGGGGTCGGCCAGGAAGGGGGCCATGTCGGTGACGAAGTAGACCACGTCGAAGTCCTGAAAGGCGTCGCGGGGGGCCTGCGGGTTGGCGCGGGAGCCGTTGAGGGCCACTAGGCGGACGCGCGGGTCGCTTTGGGCGGTATCGAGGATGAGACGGTACATCTCCTGTTCGGTGCGCATGGCGGGAGTCCTCCTTTGTCTTGACCAGATAGATAAATCCATTATACAGGAAAACGGGGAACAAAAAAACAGCTGAACCAAAAAGAACAGCTGTTTTGGGGGCATTTTGTGGACATTGTCGCCGGGGGAGAGGGGATTTGAACTTCAGAGAGGGCGGGGGCGCTCAGCCGCCGACGCCGGTGACGAGGTCGGGGTCGCTGTACTCCTCCTTGAGGATGTCATAGTCCTTCCAGTCCTCGCTGTACTGCACCTCCAGGGAGAAGACGCAGCGCGCCGCCTGGCCCGACTCGTTGAAGGTGCTGATATAGCCGTCGGCCAGCACCCGGCCGTCTTCGCCGGCGGCAAAGTCGGTGAAGGTGACGGAACTCCCCTGGCCGACATAGCGATAGCGCAGGACGAGGTGGTCTTTGCGAATGTAGGAGGGGCGAGCGCCCTTGACCACGTATTCCCCCTTGGAGGGGTAGTGGACGTGGCTCAACAGATAGGTGTTGAGGTCGCTCTTCGCAATGGAGGCGGGGTTATAGCTGTTGCCCACCACGATTTTCAGGGGGATGCTCACGACCTCGCCGCCGGGGGTGCGGGCGGTGATCTCGGTCTCGCCGTCCTGCAGGATCTGCAGCTCGACCGAGAGGCGGTATCCCGTGCCGGAGAGAAGGGGGACGGGTTTTTGGGGGAGAGAGGCGGCGGCGACTTCGGGGTGGGAACTCTCCAGCTGGATGTAGGGGTAGTCCTCGCGGAAGGCCGCCTCGTATTGGAGGGTGACAGAGGCGGAGCGGCCTGCCGTGTCGCTGGAAAACCACCTGGCCTCGGAGTCGGCAAACTGCAGGGCGGTGACGGTACAGCTGTCCTCGTCGGCGGCCACCTCCTGTTTGCTCTGCACTACCTTGAAGAGCTGGGGCTGGCTCTGCACTTTCCCGTCGGCGCTCTGGCAGTAGACTTCCGCCAGGCCCGGCTCCTTGGGGGTGGCCACCCCTTTGACGAGATTTACAAAGGTGTCGTCCATCGCCACCGCCAACACATCCGGGTTGGTGGAGACCCACTGAAAGTCCTCCGGCGAGAGGCTGACACTGCCGGGGCACTTGGCGGTCAGCTTGACCGGTTTGCTGTTGTCCAGTTCTAGAAGGAGGGCGGCAGGGCGCTGAAAATCGATCGAGGCGACGGGATCCTTTACGGCCCCCTCCCGCTTCTGGCAGCCGGTGGCCGCAAAGAGGAGCAGGGCGGCGCACAGCAGGGACGCGGTTTTTTTGAGAGACATGGCGAAGGGCCCTCCTTTGAAAAGAAGTGTTTTGGAAATGCCGGGCGGCATCACCCGTTTGAGCAGTTGGCCGCGTCGATGGCCAGCACGATCATCAGGGCCAGCAGCGCGTTCCCCTGCTCGGCCACCTCGATGACATAGGTGTCGGTCCAGTGCAGCGGCTCTTTGTAGACCCGGGCGATCTCCCGCCCGGCGGCGTCCAGCACCTGGTAGTTCCAGCCCAGCCAGTCCCCCTCCACCCGCCAGCCATTGCAGTTGAGGGTGTAGGAGGGGCGAAAGAGGGTGAACTCCCGCTTGATTTGGCCGATGCAGTGCTCTCCCAGATAGAGGGCGAAGCGGGGGAGAAAGGTGAGCACCTCCTCCTTGACCTGCCCCAGATACCGGTCTTGGGTGTCGTAAATTTCCAGCCGGTGCCCCCAGGAGAGCTGCCCCTTTGCGGTGAAGAGGGGGGCGCCCCACTCGTCGCAGATGTCGTAGCTGTCAAACCAGGAGAAAAAGCGCTGTCGGAACAGAAGTTTCATAAAAGTCTCCTCTCTGCCCACTTGGCGGGGCGGGGTTCGGCGGGAAAAGGTCCTAGCGCCACACCGCCTTGACGACGAGCCAGGCGATGAGGAGCCAGAACAGGAGGACGGGGAGGGCGCAGCACCACCTTTTGGGCTTTCCGTCCCGCCAGACCTCTGCCGACCGCTCCCTGCTCCGCGCCCAGACGTCGGCCGGGATGCAGCGGACCGTCAGGGCCACCAGGGCCGGCAGCAGGAGGAGGTCGTCCAGATACCCGAGCACCGGGATGAAGTCCGGAATGAGGTCGATGGGCGACAGGGCATAGCCCACCGTCAGGGCGGCGAGCGCCCTGGCGAGAAAGGGGGTCTCCCTGTCTTTAAGGGCGATAAAGACGGCCGGAATGTCGGCCTTTAGCTGCTTGGCCCGCGCTTTGATGGCGTTCATCTAATTTTCCCCCCAATTTTTGGACGGAGTTTCCCCGGCCGCAAAGGGCCCCTCACCGGCGGTATCGCCTGCCGCCGCGCTGAGCCTTTTTGGACCGGATGCCGGCGGCCGCCAGCCCTGTGGCCGAGAGGGCGAGCAGGGGGAGCCACAGTCCGGCGCGGCTGCTGTCGCCCGTTTCAGACGGCGCGGCCGGCGCAGAGGGGGCGTCGGGGGAGTCGGGCGCTGCGGTTTCGCCGTCCGCACCCTTCTTGGTGCAGTTTTTGAAGACCGGCGTCTCCGAGAGGGGGCGGCCGTCCAGGGACCACACCGCAGAGGAGACAATATACCTCCCTTGCCCCTCGCCGATGGTGAGGGTGAGGGTGTACACAGACGCGTCGTATTCGACGGCGTCGGCGTCGCCCCCGATCTCTTCGACAGAGTAGGTATAGACACCCGCGCGGTCAAAGGAGAGGGGGGCAAAGAGCACGTCTTTCCCGGCGTTGCCCTTTACTTGAAGGGTGTTTCCCGACGCGTCTTTCAGCGCGAACTGAAAGGCGCCGTCCTCGGCCGGGGCGCCGTCGAGGAGTTTTTCCACGGCGACGGCGTAGCTGGCCGGCAGCAGGGTCTCGCCGCCTGAGGGCGTTTGGGCGTTGGTCACGACGATCAGCCAGTTCCCGTCTTGGCCCCGCTCGACGGTGTAGCTCATCTGGAAGCCGGAAACGGCCTCTTCCTTTACCGCGATGTCGGTCAGGTCGGCGGGGACGTGCGCGAGCACCCCCGTCCAGTCGTTTTGCGCGGTGAGGGTCACCGAATCCAGGGCATACCCGTTTGCCAGCACCTGGATCTTCACCCTGTCTGACGATATGGCGGAGGCGGGGGACCACACTTTTTTCACGGTGATGGTCTTGAGGTATGAGGGGTCGTATTCGCCCACCACGACGCCGCCGTTGGCCCCGATCCCGCCGCCGCGCGTCGCCTTGTTGCCGACGATGAACAGCTTTGCGCTGCGGTTTGCGAGTGCCGACGCGCCGGGGGTGACGACGGCTTTCAGCGCCAGATTTTCGCTGGAGTTTTCCACTGCCAGGGGCTCGCTGTCGCCGCTCTCCGGGTCATAGCGGGGCACAGAGGCGCTGACCGAGGTGATCGCCGTGGGGGAGGGGACGTAGACGCCGCCATCCCGGTACCAAGAGACGGCGCCGCCGCCGAGCAGCCGCTTGGAGAGGGTCGCATTGTGCTGGTCGGTGGAGCCGTTCACAGTGGCGATGACAAAATCATCTCCCGCCCCGCCGGCTGTGTTGGCGTATATCGCCCCGCCGTTTTTGACATTGACCACCGCTTCGCCGGTTTGGCAAAACCACATGCCGCCGCCGAGGGAGGTGGCGGTGTTCTCGGTGATGACGGCGTTGTTCAGGGCCATGGTGCTGTAGCTGGAGGTGTTGCCCTCGCTGTACATCCCGCCGCCCTGTACGGCCGAGTTGCCGCTGATGATGCCCGCGTTCAGGACGACGAAGTTGCTGAACGAATAGATGCCGCCGCCGGAGGCGTTGATCCCGTTGACCGCCCGGTTGCCGGAGATGACGCCCCCGTCCATGACAAAGGAGGTCTTGTACTGGGCGGTGTGGGATTGCACCCCCGAGTCCACCACGCAGACGCCGGCCCCATTGCCGCCGGTGTTGTCGCTGATGGCGCCGCCCTCCATTGAAAAGTCGGCCGCGTCTTGGATGAACACCGCGCCGGAGGAGGTCAGCTGGCCGTAGGCGGCGGTCTTGTTGTCGCTGATGGTGCCGCCCGTCATCCGGAAAGTCGCCCTGGAAGCGGCGCTGTCGGAATAGGCGAAGACGGCGCTTCCGCGGTAACCGGTGTTTTCGCTGATCTCCCCGCCCTGCAGGGAGAAGGTGCAGCCGACGGTGACCATCACGCCGGAGGAGGTCAGAAATGCGTTGCCGCCGGAGCACTGGTTGGCCGCGATCCGGCCGCCATTCATGACAAATTCGGCGCGGTCGAGGAGCAGGACGGCGCCCGCGATCTGCGCGTCGACGATCCTGTTCTTGGCGATCAAACCGCCGTTCATTTCAAAGGTTGCGCCCTCGCCTGTGACCAAAACAGCGCCGGAGTTGAACGAGCTGATGTTGTAGTCGGAGATGGTGACGCCCTCCTCCACGACCAGCGCGCCCCTGTCGACGATGGTACCGCGGCCGTAGGCGCTTGTCAGATAGTGGCCGCTTAGTTTGAGTTTGCCCGACAGGGTCAGGGTGGCGCCGCTCTCCACGGCGATGAGGTCGGTCAGGGCATTGGCCTGGTTGGCGGTAATGGTGTAGCCGTTTTCTCCCTCGGCGCGCAGGCGGATCTTTTTGCCTGCGGGCACCGTCACCGCCTGGTCGAGCTTGATGTCCTTTTGGATGAGGAGAGTGGTCTCTTCCCCGGCGGGGGCGCCGTCGATGGCCTGCTGCAGCGTCGGCGCGTCGGCCCCGTCGCGGATGGTCTCGCCCACGTCGCCGATGGACTTGACCAGGTAGATCACCTCCACCCCGTCGGGGATGGCCCCGGCGGTCACGGTCACATCGTCGGCGCTGGCGTTAAAGGTGACCGTCTGCAAACTGGTGTCGTCGGCAAAAACCGAAGAGGGGACCGTCTCCACGCCGCTGCCGATATACGCTGTGCGCAGGGCGGTGCACCCCTGAAAGGCATTTTCTCCCAGCGAGGTCACCGAGTCGGGCAGGACGACGGTTTCCAGGGAGGAGCATTTCCAAAACGCATAGCTGCCGATGGAGGCGAGGGAGCTGGGGAGGTCTATCTCTGTGAGGTCGGTGTACAAAAAAGCCCAGACGCCGATAGAGGTCAGCTGGTCGCTCAATTTGACCGAGGAGATGCCGCTGTAGCTAAACGCCTTGTCGGGGATGGCGGTCAGCTTTGACAAATCGAGCGCGCAGGTGAGGTTGTAGCACTCGTAAAAAGCGTAGCTGCCCAGCGCGCTCACCTGGGACAGGTCGACCGCCTGGGCGAGTTGATCGCACCCGCTAAAGGCATAGCTGTCGATAGAGGTCACCGCAGACAAACTCGGGATGGCGGTGAGGGCGGCGCAGTCGTAAAAGGCGCTTGAACCGATGGAGGTGATGGCCCCCTCTGCCGTGACAGCTGTCAACTTTGTGCAGTCGCTGAAGGTGTTGGAGGGGATGGTGTCGACGGAGGCGGGGAGGCGCACCTCTTTCAGAGAGGTGCAGCCCGAAAAGGTCGAGCCCTCGCCCAGTTTCAATCCGTCCGGCAGGGCGATGCTCGTCAGCGCCGTGGCCCTTGAGAAGGTCCCCGGCCGGGAGAGGAGCTTCAGCGTGCTGGGCAGAGAGATCTGCGTCAGGCCGGTACAGCCGCTCACCATGAGGTTGGAGGCGATCTCTTCCACCCCCTCTTGAAAGGTGAGCGCCTCCAGCTTGGCGCAGGACTGAAAGCTGCCGTCGAAGACGGCGATGGAGCCGGGAATGGTGACGGCCGTCACATTGGGGAATTTTCGGAACGACTGCTGGTTGACCGTCGTCATTGTGTCCGGCAGAACGACGCTCCCCACATTGTTGCGGCGGGAGCTGGAATTAAACACCGGGTTTTTCGCCCAGAAGACATCGGTCACCCGGTAGGAGGCGCCGCCGTAAGGCACCGTGTCGGGCACCGCGACGGCTGTCCCCTCTGCGGCCGGTTCGGACACATCCGTCAGGGTCGCCTCGCCGGTGTCGGGGTACAGGGTAAAGGTGAAGGTGAGGCCGTCGACTTCCAGGGTCGCCTCCTCGATGGGGTCGGCGGCGCGCGGCAAAGCGGCGCCTGTTTTTTGGGGAGCGCTGGAAATCACCTACACCGCCGGCATATTGTCGGCGGTGTAGGTGCCGTTCAGAAAGGTGGCGGTCAGGCGGTAAGTCCCCGCTGTGTTCGGGTCGTAGTCCCCCACCCATGTCACCCCGGCCGCTGTGCCGCTGTTGGGGGCGGCCTCTTCCGGCGCGGTGTTTGGGGCCGCGCCGCCCTCGGCTTTCGGGGCAATTTGCAGAGAGTCGGGCAGGCCGATCTCCTCGAGAGCGGTCCCCGTGGGGACACGGTACTCTGCCTGCACCTGGGATGTGACAGAGACCTGCACGGGGTCTGACGCAAAGGTGTGCAGCGGCACAGTGCCGGCAAAGATGAGAAGCGACAGCGCGACCGCTGACGCCCCGGTGCATAGTTTCCGCAGTGACTTCATAACGTTCCCTCGCTTTGTAAATTCCGCGCTCTGGCATTTGCTGAAATGGATGGTGCGCGCAGAGGTGTCGGCGCACTTTTATCTCGCCTTTAAATTATACCATAAGCTCCGGCGTTTTGGAGTTATTGCGCCGCGAAAGAGGGGAAATTTTTTACTGCGGGAAAGGGGCTAAAAACCAGGCCGGAATTTTGAGCGAAAGCGACCCCGCTGCTGGCGGGGAGAGGGGGAAAGGCTCCTCCAAAGAGATTTTTCAAAAGTCAAAGGGCGATGGGATGACCCGCTTTCCCCCCTGCGCCGGGCTCGCTGGCGCAATCCGACTGGACTGCGCGGAGATACAAAAAACGAAGGGGGCGGGCCCCCTTCGTTTGGCGGTGGATCGGTCGCGGGTGGAGCGAGGCGGTGGACAGCTGGAGAAACCCCTATTTTGCCCCCTGGCTGTTTTGGGTCAGCAGCACCACCGTCTCCACGTGGGCGGTGCGGGGGAAGAGGTCCACCGGCTGTATCTGCTGGGCGGCGTAGCCCCGCTCGGCAAAGAGGGCCACGTCCCGGGCCATGGTGGCCGGATTGCAGGAGATCATCACCACCCGGTCGGGGGCGAGACGGGCCACCTCGTCGATGACGTGGACATCGCAGCCCTTGCGGGGCGGGTCCAGGACCACCGCGGTGGGGGAGATGCCGTTTTGGGCAAAGTAGTCCACCGCCTCTTTGCAGTCGCCGCAGAAAAACTGGGCGTTTTCGATGCCGTTTAGGGCGGCGTTTTTCCGGGCGTCCTCCACCGCGGCGGGGACGACCTCCACCCCGTACACCTCTTTGACCTGGCCGGCCATGGTCAGGCCGATGGAGCCCACCCCGCAGTAGAGGTCGAGGAGGATATCCTCTCGGCTCAGCTGGGCCATCTTGGCGGCGAGGGTGTAGAGGGTCTCCGCCGCGTCCCGGTTGACCTGGTAGAAGGAGAGGGGGGAGAGGGCAAGGCGGATGCCGCAGAGCTCGTCCACGATCCGCTCCTCCCCCCAGAGGAGGGTGCACGCCTGCCCCATGATCACGTTGGTGGCCCGGCGGTTGTGGTTGAGATGGATGCTGCGGATGTCGGGGAACTGGTGGGTGAGGGCGTCCACCAGCTGGCCGCTGTGGGGCAGCCGCTCCCCGTTGATGACCACCGTCACCATGATCTGCCCGGTCTTTTGGGCCAGGCGCAGGCAGAGGTGGCGCACCAGCCCGCGCTGGTTTTCCTCGCTGTAGACCGAAATCTTGTGGCTCTCCAAAAAGCGGCAGAAGCAAGCGGCGATCCGGTCAAAGACGGGGGGGTGGAGGGAACAGCTCTGCAGGGGGACGATGCGGTGGCTGTTTTTGCCGTAATAGCCGCAGACCACCCGCCCCTCCCGGTCGAGGCCGACCGGGAGCTGGCACTTGTTGCGGTACCCCTCCCGCCGGGGGCTGGGCAGGCAGGGGGGGAGGGTGCGCTCCATCCCCGCCCCCTTTTTCAGGCAGCTCTCCACCGCCGCCGTCTTGATGGACAGCTCCTTGCGGTAGGTCATCTGCCGGTAGACACACCCCCCGCAGCGGGGCCAGAGGGAGCAGTCGCTGTCGATCCGGTCGGGGCTGGGCTCAAGCACCGCCAGCAGCCGGGCAAAGCCGTAGTTTTTCAGCAGCTTGAGCACCCGCACCTGCACCCGCTCCCCCTCGATGGCGCCGGGCACAAAGAGGGCAAAGCCCTCATGCCGGCCCACCCCGCTGCCGTCGTGGGTGGTGCCGGTGATGAGCAGTTCCAGTTCGTCGTTTTTCTTTAACATTTCAGTCAATACCCCATTGTGGCGGGCCGGGGCCCGATGATGTGTGCCCCCCAAAAAGAGACTGGTCGCGGGGGCGGGAAAGAGAATGGCCCTTGGCGGCGCTCCTCCCTGCGGGGAGGGAGGCCGCCCCCGCGAGGGGAGCAGGGGGGAACAGTCCCATCTGCCCCGGGGCGGGAAAGCCGACAAAGTTTGTTTAAGGTCATTTAAGGCCATTATACCACAAGCGACAAGCGCGGGGTGGGATTGGCCTTGGGACAGGGAGCAAATGCGGTTTGCGCAACTGCCCGGCTGTCCCGGCTTCACGGCCGCCCCGGATCCGCGGGCGCGCTGCGGCGGGGGAGGACAGGAGCGACAAACGCGAGGTGGGGTTGGAGTTGGCCTTGGGATGTAGAGCAAATGCGATTCGCATAACTGCCCGGCTGTCCCAGCTGCCCGGCCGCCCCGGATCCGCGGGCGCGCTGGGACAGAGGAGCCCACAAGTGCAAAGTGCGCAGCGGTGTTGGCCATGGGGCGAGGGACAGAGGCGATTTGTGTGTCTGCCCGGTGGCCCCGGCTTCACGGCTATACAAAAGCTATTATACCATAAAATCGCGCACAGGGCACCGGCCTGTCTGTGCGCCCTGTCGAAAAAGGGGGAGAGTCGGGTTGAGGAGGGAGGGCAGATGTGCTATTCTGGTCAAAAGAGACCGGCCCGCCCGGAGAGGGATGGGCCGGCGAGAGAAGGGGGAGGGGCGCAGATGGAAGGGCGTTTTATCAATTTAACGGAGGAAAACCTCGCCGACGAGCACCTGTGCTGCATCATTCGCAGCAAGGTGGTCCACCCGGGGGTGGAGGCGAAGCGGCAGTGGCTCGCACAGCGGCTGAAGGAGGGGCACGTCTTTCGCAAGCTGGACGAGGCAAAGGCCACCGTCTTCATCGAGTACGCGCCCCTGGAGACGGCCTGGGTCCCGGTGGTCGGCGAAAACTACGACTACCTGTACTGCCTGTGGGTCACCGGCGCCCACCGGGGCAAGGGGTACGGGCGCGCCCTGATGGAGTACTGCCTGGCAGACGCCCGGAAAAGGGGGCGCTCCGGCGTCTGCATGCTCGGGGCGAGCAAGCAGAAGTCCTGGCTCTTCGACCAGGCCTTCGCCAAGGGGGTTGGCTTTGAGGTGGTGGACACCACCGCCAGCGGGTACGAATTGCTGGCCCTCTCCTTTGACGGGACGGCGCCCTCCTTTGCGCCAAACGCCAAGAGGGAGCGCATCGAGGGCGAGGAGCTGACCGTCTACTACGACATGCAGTGCCCCTACGTTGCGAGGAGCGTGGAGCGGGTGGAGGCCTACTGCCGCGAAAACGGCCTGCCGGTGTCCCTCATCCAGGTGGACAGCCTGCAAAAGGCCAAGGAGCTGCCCTGCGCGTTCAACAACTGGGCCGTCTTTTACAAGGGGGTCTTTCAGACGGTGAACCTGCTGGACACCGCCCAGCTGCAGAGGATGTGCAGGCGGTGACCGGCACAAAAGAGAGAGGGAGGGGGCGCGGCTCAAATGAGCCGCGCCCCCTCCCTGTGTTGTGATCGGCAGGTGGGGTCTAGTTGAGGTGGATCAGGCGGAAGGAGAACTGTTTAGGCAGCGACAGGTCTTTGTACACCCGTTTGCTGAAATGCGCCACAAACGCCTCCATCCACCGGCGCTCCTCGGCGGTGCAGCCGCCCTTGGAGAAGCGGGCTTTCTGCGCCAGTTCCAGGGCCTTGGCGAAGTCGCCCTCGTGCACCGTCAGGTGGCGGATCTGCAGGGAGGCGGCGTACTCGTCCACCGGCAGATGCTGTCGGTTGCCCTCGCCCAGGTAGCGCAGCACCCGCTCCAGCCGCCCGTAGTCGAGTAAGACCTTCTGGGTGTCGTCGGCCCGGCGGTACCGGCTGGCGCGCCTGGCGCGGACGATGCCGGCGCGCAGGAGGAGGGCGGCGAGGAAGAGGGCGAGCAGCGCCCCCACAAAGAGGGGAATCATCAGGTAGAGGGGGAGCCGGCCGAGCCAGGTGTCCCCGAAGCGGAAGCCCAGGAACTTCTCCTGCATGGTCTGGGGGCCGTCCACCCCGCCCACATTCTCCTCCCCCTTGGGGTCGCCCTCGCTCTCCAGTGGGGAGCGGTCGCCCGAGAGGAGGGGATAGCTGTACCCGTCGTAGGGGTCGCGGAAGGTGGTGGTCATCTCCATGGGGATCCAGCCGTAGCCGTCCACATAGACCTCGGCCCAGGCATGGGCGCTGTAATCCAGCACATCCACCTGGCGGGCGGGGTTGGAGATGGCCTCGCCGCTGATGTCGTAGACCAGCTGGTCCCCCGCGTCCTTGCCGCTGGAGAAGGTGTCGCCCTTGACCAGGTACCCCTCCACATACCGGGCGGGGACGCCGGCGGCCCGGAACATGGCCACTGCCGCGGAGGCGTAGTGGACGCAGAAGCCGCCGTCCATCTGGTCGTAGAAGTAGGTGATGAAGTCCTCGCCCTCGGGCACCTTGCCCGGGTTCATGTCGTAGATCTTGTTCGACTGCAGCAGGGTGCGGACGTATTTGGAGTACCCCTCGAGCCCGCCCAGCTCCTGGTACTTTTCGGGGGTGCAGGCGGTGCGGATGCTGGAGAGCCCTTTGTCGGGCAGCTCGGTGTAGACCTGGTGGACATAGTTCTCGTAGACAGAGAGGAGCTCGATGTAACCGAAGGGGTCGTCGCTGGCCGAGGCGGCGTCGTGGCGCAGGCTCCCCACCTCCAACATGCTGGGCAGGGCAAAGTAGTCGAACTCGTACTTGCGCTTTTTGCTCTTGACCGAGACGTTTGCCTCCCCCGAGAAGGTGACGTTGTCCTCGCTGAAAAGGCTGTTGTAGGGGGTGTAGGTGTAATCGGAATTGGCGCCCCGGTTTTCGATTTTCACGCGGGAGAGGACGCTGCGCTTCACCTGGCCGCTGAAGGCCTTGCGGGCCAGGGAGACGGTCTCCCCCTGCAGGTTTTGGGGGTGGCTGCCGCTGGCCTCAAAGGCGTCGTACATCTCCTGGGTGAGCTGGGTCTCCCTGGCCATGTCGGCGGGGAGCCAGGCGGTGCCGATGTACTCGCCCCCCACAAAGCCCCGCAGGTAGAAGGTGTCGCCAAAATAGGGGCCGGTGACCCGCAGGGCCGTCTGACCGGTGTAGCGCAGGCCGTCCACCTCGTAGAGCTTGCCGCCGGTCAGCCCGCCGGAAGCGCCCCCGAAATTGCCGCTGAGGGGGAAGTCCTCCAGCGCCTCGGCCATGTCGTCGCGGAAGTTCTGCACCGCCGTCGAGTCGTAGAGGGCCGGGGTGAGCAGGGCGGTGGCCCCGCCCATGCTCAGGCAGACGGCGGCGATCAGGATGACCGAGACGATCATCGAGAGCCACTTGCGGTGGCTGCCGTTGTAGAAGAGGACGTCCTTTTTCTTTTTGGGGCGGATAAACTCCCCCTCCCCCCGGCGCTGGCGCACCACCTGCATGGCGCCGATGCCGGCATAGGCCGCCACCAGCAGCAAAAAGGAGAAGTAGGCGGGCACCAGCCCCACGAACATCCCCACCTCGATGACGGGGAAGCTCAAGAGCAGCACCATGGGCAGGCTGGGCCGGCGGAGGATGAACCAGCAGATGCCGGCGGAGAGGAGGAAGAAGACCAGCATGAAACAGAGGTCGGAGCTGTCGGTCTCGGCAAAGGAGTAGGAGACGTAGGGCAGCTCGGTGGGGATGCGGGTGTTGATCCGCGCCGCCAGGGCGTTGTAGGCCATGTAGGCGCTGGGGATCAGGCGGTCCCCCATCCAGACACAGACCCCGGCAAAGCCGGCAAAGGCGATGGGGAGGCCGATGCGGGTGGTGTGCTTGTTGAAGTAGATGAGCCCGAAGAGCAGGGGGAAGACCGCCACCCCCAACATCAAGTTGGAGTGGGACTGGTCGATTTTGTAGATGGTCGAGAAGGTGCTGGCAAAGCCCAGCAGGCAGAGAAAGGCCAGCACGATGGTGGCAAAATAGCTGAAGCCCGGGACCTCCCAGCGGAAGGCGAGGGAGGCGCCCTCCTGAAAGAAGAGGCCGCTGTTCTGCCCGGGCTCGACGTCCTTGCGCCGGGAGGGCGCGCGAGAAGCGAATTTTTTTGACAAGACAGGGCCCTCCTTACAGCATTAGATTTTGCAGGCTCGCGCCCACCTGGTCGGGGTCGATGGGCACCAGCCCCGGCCCCTGGGCCTGTTCCCCCCCGTCGGGGTTGGTATAGAAGATGGTGAAGCTGTCGCCAAAGCTGCGCAGCCGGTCGTCCTTGGCCACCTCCTCCGTCAGGTTCGGGGTGACGTAGAAGGCGTAGGGCTCGGTCCCCGCCAGCTGGTCGAGGTAGTGGTCCTGCAGCATGTGCGGCCGGTCGGCGTAGGGCTTGGCGCCAAAGACCTGTTGCAGAGCGTCGAGCACCTCCTCCTCCGCCCGGACGGGGTAGCGGTGCAGACCGCTCTCGTCGCACCAGCAGAGCTGGTGTTCCCCCACCTGGTCCAGCAGGTAGAAGGAGAGGGAGGCGCAGGCGTCCAGGGCGGCGCTCAACTCCTTTTTATAGCGGGGGCGGCTGGGGTCGGCCCAGAGTTCGAGCAGCAGCAGGGGGGCGTTTTGCAGGGGGTAGCTGCCCTGGCGCACCATGAACCGGCCCTGCGAGGCCGTCAGCTTCCAGTGGATGCGCTGCAGCTTGTCGCCCGGCTGGTAGTCGCGGATGCCGAAGGTCTCGGAGTAGTCGTCGCCGAAGCGGTTTTGGTCGAAGGTGTCGCTCTCGCCCAGGGCGTGGCGCTGGGCCATATTGGACTCGATTTCATAGATCACCGGCATCACGGTGAAGGGCACCGGGTCGGGCAGCTCTTTGGCCCGGCGCTTCCAGAGTTTAAAGGCGTCGAAGTAGACGATGGAGCGCACCTCGATGACGGCGTTGCCGTCGTAGAGGGCCCGGATGGGGAAGGTGAAGTCCTGCCGGTTGAGGGGGAAGAGGGGAAAGACCACCGTCTGCACGTCTTCCCCCCCGTAGTACTGGTGCCGGCAGACCAGGGTCACCCGGCACTCGGACACCGGCAGAAAGGAGCGCACCCGCGCCTTGATGTGCAGTATCTGCAAGTCCCCCGCCACCACCGAGTAGTGCTCGCAGGCCAGGGAGATCTTGGTGTAGCGCACCGCCACCCGCAGCAGGATGTAGAGCAGCAGCGGCAGCAGCAGGGTGATGGCAAAGGTCAGGTAGGAGAGGTAGTCCTTGTAAAAGACCGAGAAGAGGGCCATTCCCACCACCAGCAGGCCGTAGACGCATTTGCGAAACCACATGGCGCCCAGCCCCTAGCGATCCCGCCGGGCGCGGGTCGGCTGCTGGATGGAGGGGGGCTCGATCTCCCCGAGGATCTTCTCCAGGATGTCGCCGCCGGTCAGCCCGGCCACCCCCGCCTTGGAGGTGAGCAGCACCCGGTGCCCGGCCGTGGCCTTGAGCACGGCGCGCACGTCGTCGGGCACCACGTACTCGCGCCCCAGGTAGTAGGCGTTGGCGCGGGCCATCTTGGCCACCGCCAGGGTGCCGCGGGGGCTGAGGCCCAGCCGCAGGTCGGGGTGGTTGCGGGTGGCGGCGGCGATCTCGGTGATGTAGCGGTAGATGTCGTCGTGCACGTGCACCTCGTCCACCTCGTTTTGCATGGCCATGATCTCCTCGCCGTCGGCGATGGGCTCGATGTCGTCGAGGGGGTTGTGGCCCTTGCGGTCGCGCAGGATGTTCAGCTCGCTCTCCGCGTCGGGGTAGCCCATGGTGAGGCAGACGGCAAAGCGGTCGAGCTGCGACTCGGGCAGCAGCTGGGTGCCCACCGAGCCGATGGGGTTTTCGGTGGCGATGACCACAAAGGGCCGGGGGGTCTGGCGGGTGACCCCGTCTACGGTGATGCTGCCCTCCTCCATCACCTCCAGCAGGGCCGACTGGGTCTTGGAGGAGGTGCGGTTGATCTCGTCGGCCAAAAAGAGGTTGCACATGGCCGCGCCGGGCTTGTAGACAAACTCCTGCTTTTCCTTGTCGTAGATGGAGAAGCCGGTCACGTCCGAGGGCATGACGTCGGGGGTGAACTGCACCCGATTGTAATTCAGGTTCATGGCCTTGGAGAAGGCCACCGCCAGGGTGGTCTTGCCCACGCCGGGGATGTCCTCCAACAAAACGTGGCCACGGGCCAGCACTGCAAGCATGACCTTGGTGACCACGTCGTCTTTGCCGATCACGGCTTTTTTTACCTCGTTGACAATGTCCTGGGACTTGTAGACATAATCGCGATTCATCTTCCCATTCCTCCGCATTCTAATCTCTTGGGTGGCCTTTGAAAAACACACAATCTATCAATATTTTACACGGTGGAGGGAGCGGTGGCAATTCTTTTATTTTGTTTTCACAAAGCGGTTGTCGAAATTTGTCCCCCTTTCCCCCGGGATGGCAAAAAGGGGACAAACCCGCTCCCCGGGCGGGCCGAGAGAGCGGGAAGAGGGGAGAGCAGGAGGGGCGGCTATAAAAGGTGCACAAAATAAACCCTCAAAGTTCATGCAGCCTGTTTTGAAAAGATTGGAAGAAACGGTCCCCTGTCCGAGTGCACTCCGAGTGGCGGGGGAGGAGAGAGGGGAAAAAAACGCCCCGCCGGGGGCGACCCGGCGGGGCGGAAGGGGCGTTTTGCAGTTACGGGTTGCGCCGGGGGGAGGCGTCTTCCCCCTCCCGGGCGCTCTGGGCGATGTAGAGCTCCGCCGCCCGCTCCATTTTGGGGAGGGCTTTCTGCGCGGCGGAGAGGGTGCGGTAGAGTTTGTAGGCAAAGAGGCCGCCCACCGCGGAGACCGCCACCGCCCCCACCGAGACGACCGAGCCCACAAAGGCCAGCGAGCGGGCGATGGACTTGGAGGACTTGACCAGCCCGGCGGGCTGTTTGACCGATTTTTTCATGAAATCGCGCTCCTTTCTCACGGCCGGCCGGCTGCTGTGCCGGCCGGATCGCAGTCACGACAGTTTGTAGACCACCCCGCTGCGGCGGGGGAGGAAGAGGGGCTCCGGCCCGGCGGGGGGGATGTCGCCGCTCTCCATCCAGCCGCCAAAGCGCGTTTCGGCGGTGTGGAGCACCGGCTGCCAGACCCGGCCCTTCTCGGGCGGGGGGAGCTTGGTCTTGCAGTCGTTCACGGGGTGAAAGTTGAGGGCGAAGAGGTAGTCGCCCCGGCGGTAGACCAGCAGTTTGCGGTTGTGGCTGAGTTTTTGCAGGTTGGAGGGGGCCCCCAGCAGGTTGCCGCTGTTTTGCAGGTCGATCATGGCCATGTCAAAGGCCTGCAGGTGCTGGTAGCGCAGGAAGGGGCTGTCGGCCAGGCTCCACTGGCGGCGGGCGTACTGGTAGCTGTTGCCGTTGCCCTCCCGGGGCATGTCGATCCACTCGGGGTGCCCAAACTCGTTGCCCATGAAGTTGAGGTAGCCCTCCCCCGCCAGGGAGAAGGTCACCAGCCGGATCATCTTGTGCAGGGCGATGGCCCGCTCGATGACGTCGCTGTGGGAGTTCAGGTCCATGTGCCAATACATCTCCGCGTCCGCCAGCCAGAAGATGAGGGTCTTGTCCCCCACCATGGCCTGGTCGTGGCTCTCGCAGTAGCCGATGTTTTTCTCCTGCGGGCGGCGGGTGGTGAGTTCAAACCACATCTTGCCCAGGTCCCAGTCCTCGTCTCTCTGGGACTTGAGGGTCTTGATCCAGAAGTCGGGCACCCCCATGGAGAGGCGGTAGTCAAAACCGATGCCCCCGTCGGCGATGGGGACGCACATCCCCGGCATCCCGCTCATGTCCTCGGCGACGGTGACGGCGTTCGGCGAGACCTCGCGGATGAGGTCGTTTGCCAGCTGCAGGTAGGTGACCGCCTCCACGTCGGTGTTCATGCTGAAGTATTTTTGATAGGAGTCAAAGCTCTCCCCCAGGCCGTGGTCGTGGTAGAGCATGGAGGTGACCCCGTCGAAGCGGAAGCCGTCGAAGTGGTACTCGGTGAGCCAGTATTTTAAATTGGAGAGGAGGAAGTGGAGCACCTGGGGCTTGCCGTAGTCAAAGAGCTTGGTGTTCCAGGCGGGGTGGTCCCCCTGGGGCCCGGCGTGGAAAAACTGGTACTCGGTGCCGTCGAAGGCGGCGATCCCCTCGGCGGTGTTTTTGGCCGCGTGGGAGTGCACCAGGTCCAAAAAGACGGCGATCCCCATCCCGTGGGCGGTGTTGATGAGCGCCTTCAGGTCCTCCGGCGTGCCCAGCCGGGAGGAGACGGCAAAGAAGTTGGAGATCTGGTAGCCGAAGGAGGCGTAGTAGGGGTGCTCCATCACCGCCATCAGCTGCACCGTGTTGTAGCCCAGCCGCTTGACCCGGGGGAGGACGGTCTCGGTGAACTCCCGGAAGGAGGAGACTTTGGGCTCCTCCCCGGCCATCCCCACGTGGCACTCGTAGATGAGGGGCGGGGTGTCCCGCCGGCGCACAAAGTCGCCGTCGGTCCAGACAAAGGGCTCGTCGGGCCACCAGATCTGCCCGTTGAAGCCGAAGGTGAGGGGGTCCTGCACCGCCCGGCGCACGTAGAGGGGGATGCGGTCAAAGAAGGTGCCGTCGGCCGTGATCTGCACCTTGACCTCCGACTGGTGGGGGATGGGGCCCTTGACCCGCAGCTCCCAGTTGCCGTTTTCCAGTTTGCGGCAGGGGTGGGCTTCCCGATCCCAGCCGTTAAAGTCGCCAAAGAGGTGCACTTCCTCGGCGTGGGGGGCCCACTCCCGGTAGACCCAGCCGTCTTCGGTGGGGTGAAAGCCGTAGTAGAGGCTGCCGTTGGCGAAGTCGGAGAGGCTGTCCCCGCCGCCCAGCAGCTGTTTTTTGACGCCGCGGTACCGCTCGTCCCGCAGGCGGATATCCCCCTCAAACGGGGCGAGAAGGGGGTCGATCTCGAGCAATTTCAATCTGTTTTTCACAGCGGTCACTCCTTGTCAAGAGAGGGGAGGGCGCCCCCTCTCACCGCGGGGAGAGAGAGTTCTCCCCTTTTTCTCTACTGTATAGCAAACACAGACAAAGGTCAACGAAATCAGTACAGTTTGCACATATTTCACGATATTTGAATCCATTGTCTGTCAATTGGTACAAATGCTCCCTTTGGCGAGAGGGGGGAGATGTGCTATACTCGTGGGGGGAGGAGGGCCTGTCCCCCTCCCCTTTACAAAGATAGCGGGGGCTGCCCGCGAAATTGATAAAAAGTTGAGAATTGCCGGGTAGACTGTGTGAAAAAAGGGGTGCTGTGAGATGGGAGAGCCGCCGCCAGCACAGCGCCCAGGTCCGCTTTGCGGGGGAGCTGACCGTGGACTACTCCCAGCGGCGCCCCCGTTCTGGCGGCCGCCGGCGTGGGGGCGGTTGTCCTTGCCCTTGCCCTGCTGGCGCGCAGCCGCTGGAAGGCGGGGAGATAGCAAAAAGGGGGAGCGCCCCAGGCAGATTTGGTGCCCGGGGCGCTTTTTTGGCGTGTCGGTCAGGCCAACCCCAGCAGCCGGGCAGCGGTGGCCACGGTGAAGCAGACGAGCATCCCCACCAGGGTGGGGACGGCGAAGGAGATGGCCGTCCACTTGAGGCTTTTGGTCTCCTTGCCGATGGTGAGACAGGTGGTGGAGCAGGGCCAGTGCATCAGGCAAAAGAGCATGGTGCAGACGGCGGTGAGCCAGGTCCACCCGTTTTGCACCAGCAGGTCTTTGAGGGCGAAGAGGTTTGACATGTCGGTGAGGCTGCCGGTGGCCATGTAGGCCATGATGATGATGGGCACCACGATCTCGTTGGCCGGGAAGCCCAGGATGAAGGCCATGAGGATGACCCCGTCCATCCCCAACAGGTGGGCGAAGGGGTCCAGGAAGTGGGCGCAGTGGAGGAGGACGCTGGCATCCCCCACCTGGATGTTGGCCATCAGCCAGATGAGAAGGCCCGCCGGGGCGGCCACCGCCACGGCCCGGCCCAGCACGAAGAGGGTGCGGTCGAGGACCGAGCGCACCAGCACCTTGCCGATCTGGGGGCGGCGGTAGGGGGGCAGTTCCAGGGTGAAGGAGGAGGGCACCCCCTTGAGGATGGTGTGGGAGAGGAGCCGGGAGATCCAGAAGGTCATGACCACCCCCAGGACGATGACCCCCAGCAAGACCACCGCCGACAACCCGGTGGAGAGGGCGCCCCCGGCGGCCCCCACAAAGAACATGGTGATGATGGAGATCAGGGTGGGGAAGCGGCCGTTGCAGGGGACGAAGTTGTTGGTGATGATGGCGATGAGCCGCTCCCGCGGGGAGTCGATGATGCGGCAGCCCACGATCCCGGCGGCGTTGCAGCCAAAGCCCATGCACATGGTCAGGGCCTGTTTGCCGCAGGCGCAGGCCTTTTTGAACTGGTGGTCCAGGTTGAAGGCCACCCGGGGGAGGTAGCCGAAGTCCTCCAGCAGGGTGAAGAGGGGGAAGAAGATGGCCATGGGCGGCAGCATCACCGAGACCACCCAGGCCAGCACCCGGTAGACCCCCAGCACCAGCGCGCCGTGCAGCCAGTCGGGGGCGTGCAGGTAGACAAAGAGGTCGGTCAGCCGGTCCTGCACCCAGAACAGGGCGTCCGAGAGCCACTGGGAGGGGTAGTTGGCCCCGGTGATGGTGAGCCAGAACACCGCCGCCAACAGGGCCAGCATGATGGGGATACCGGTCCACTTGTTGGTGAGGACCGCGTCGATCCTGCGGTCCCGGTCCCGGCTCTCGGCCCGGCGCAGGGTGACGCTGTCGGCGCAGGCGCCCTCGGCGGCGAGGACGATGGCGGCGGCCACCCGGTCCCGCAACCCTTCCGGGGTGATCCCCTCGGCGGCCAGCCGGGTCCGGGCTCCGTCCAGCGCCGCGGCGACGGCGGGGTCGGCCAGGGGGTCAAAGCCCAGGTGGGTGCGCAGGGAGGCGGTGAGGCTGTCGTCCTGGTCCAGCAGTTTGAGGGCCACCCAGCGGGAGGAGAGTTTGCCCGCCAGCCTCCCTTCCAGCAGGGGCTGCAGGGAGGCGATGGCCGCCTCGATGGGGGCGGTGTAGCGGATGGGGTCGGGCGGGGTGGGGCGCCCCTCGTGGGTGACCGACGAGAGGGCCTCCATCAGCTCCCGCAGCCCTTTGCCGCTGCGGGCGGCGGCCCCCACCACCGGGACCCCCAGATTGCGCGAGAGCTGCTCCAGGTCGATGTCGATCTGCTTTTTCTTGGCCTCGTCCATCAAGTTGACGCAGACCACCACGTTGGGGGTGATCTCGATGGTCTGCAAGACCAGGTTGAGATTTCGCTCCAGGCAGGTGGCGTCGCAGACCACGGCCACCCCGTCGGCCCCGCCAAAGCAGATGAAGTCGCGGGCCACCTCCTCCTCGGCCGAGTGGGCCAGCAGGGAGTAGGTGCCTGGCAGGTCGACCAGGATGTAGTCGGTCCCCTCATATGTATGGGTGCCCTGGGCGGTGGCCACCGTCTTGCCCGGCCAGTTGCCGGTGTGCTGGTTGAGGCCGGTCAGTTCGTTGAAGACGGTGCTCTTGCCCACGTTGGGGTTGCCTGCCAGGGCGATCACCCGGTCGCCGGGGGCGCGGCGGGCGATCTGCAGCCCCTGGTCCACGGCCCCCATGCCGGTGGAGTGCGCGGTTAATCCCATGAAATATCAGCTCCTCTTTTGCGGTTTGCAGGAAAAGGCGGCGGGCAAAAAGGGCTTCTGGCCGCCGCATCTATGTACCCCGGCGCCCCGATCGGGGCCGGGGAGGGAGGCTAGCTCTTGAGCCCCTCTGTGCCGCGGTGAAGGCCGACGGTCTCCACCAGAATCTGGTCGCTGTCCTCCTCCCGCAGGGCGATGACCGCGCCCCGGATGAGGTAGGCCACCGGGTCGCCCCAGAAGCTCTTTTGCAGGCACTTGATGCGGGTGCCCTCGATGATGCCGATGTCCTGTAAGCGCCGGCGCATGGTGCCCTCCTGCAGGATGTCTTTGACGCGGGCGGTCTGCCCCTCTTTCAGGGCGCCCAGACGGGCTATGTCTTGAACGGAGTTCATGGTGCTCTCTCCTTTGACAAGGCGGGCGGCATAATTGTGGCCGCCGGCCGAATAGGTATAAGTTGGTTTGAGGAAACTCTCTTTCCTGCCCCTATCTTATTGGCCGGCGGGAAAAAAGGTGACAGGGACCGGGAGGTGCGCCGATGGACAGCGACATCGATTTTTACACCCTCAGCGGCTATGCGCTCAAAAATCCCCCTGCGCTCTCCGCTTCTATGGAGGATTACCTGGAAATGATTGCCCGGCTCTGCGCGGCGGAGGGGTTTGCGCGGGTGGGGGCCCTGGCCGAGCGGCTGAACGTCAAGCCCTCCTCCGCCTCCAAGATGGTGGGGCGGCTGCGGGGGGCGGGGCTGGTGGCCTTTGAGCGATACGGGGTGGTCACCCTCACCCCCAAGGGGGAGGAGGAGGGGCGCTATCTCCTGCAGCGCCACCAGCTGCTGGCCCGCTTTTTCTGCCTTCTCAACCGCTCTTCGCACCAGTTGGAGCAGGTGGAGCGGGTGGAGCACTTTCTCTCCCGAGAGACGGTGGCCAACCTGAAATCCCTTGTCGAGCGGATGGAGGGGGAGTGGGGCTACACCGAGTGACGCCCCCTCTGCGCGCCAAAAAGGGCCCGGCGGTTTTGACCGCCGGGCCCTTTTGAAAGGAAAGTCCCGCCTATTCGGTGTAGTCCTCCCCGGTGAGGAGGAAGAGGTTGTACTGGTAGAGCCGCCCTGGGTCCTGCAGGAAGTGGTCTCGGATCCCCTCGGCCTGTTCCCGGGTGGGGGCAAAGAGGGAGACGGAAAAGAGGTCGGTGCCGATGTCCAGCACGCTGCAGCGGACGACGTAGCCGTCGCTGACCTTGATGATCTGCACGTCGGTCTCGCTCTTGTTCTTGGCCAGGTCCACCATCCGGTCGAGGGCGGCGGCGGCTTTCTCCCGCACGGCGGGGGGGATCTCGTCCCCCAGCAGCGCGGCGGCGCGACGGCCCTCCCCGTCCAGCTTGACGCAGTCGTCCTCGAGGACGACCTGGCCGTTTTCCAGCAGGGCGGAGATGGCGGCGGTGATTTCAAAGTAGTTGGCCAGCCCTTCGAGGGTCAGGCTGTCGATGAGGAGATTTTGGGGCACCCCCTCCGGCTGGCGGGAGGCCAGCCAGCAGACCAGCACCCGAATCTCATTGGTGGTGGTGAGCCCGCCGGGGATGATGCCGTGGATGAATGCGTTGTTCTTGTTCATGGGGGACCTCCGGATTGCCGTTTTGGGTAGAAGGGCTTGATGGCGTTTGGATGCGGCCGTCTGGCCGCAGGGCGGGGGGGGGCGGGGACTGCGCGTCCGACCGGGTGGGGAGATGGCCGCTTTGATGGCAGTGCCGCGGGGGGAGAGGGTGCGGGAAAGGGGGAGCACGGGGCGCGGGTAGGAGTAGGGCATCTGCGCATCTTGCCCGGCCATCCCCAGCAGGACGTCGCTTCGTAGCTGTTCTGCCGCAGGGGGAAAGCGCGCGGCGGGGTTTGGCTGTGAGGCAGGGGAGCAAATAGTGTTTGTACAGCTGCCTGACAATCCCATTATAATAGTTACTTCGTGGTTATTATACCACAAAACCCGAAAATAGAAAGCGGGCGATTGTTTTCTCTGCGCCGATGCCCTACAATGGAGGAAAAGAGAGGGGGAGTTACAGTGAACGAGAGAGCAATTTGCATCGTCGGCGCGGGCCGGCATGCCCGGGCCAACATCTACCCGTCCATTTTGCTGGCGGGGGGAGAGGTGGCGGCGGTGGCCACCCGCAATGCCGAGCGCTCCCGCCAGGCCCTGGAGCGGTGGGGCTTCCCGGGAGGGCGGGCCTACGGCGACTACCGGGAGATGCTCGCCCGGGAGGAGTGCTCGCGGGTGGCGGTCATCACCCAGGGGGAGAGCGCGCCGGCCATCGTCCGTGACTGCCTGCGGGCGGGCAAGTCGGTGCTGGTGGAAAAGCCCCTGGGCTTTGGCGAGGAGGAGGCCCGCCAGATCGAGGTGGAGAGGCGGGGGGACCGGCAGCTGATGGTGGCCTTTATGAAGCGCTACGCCCCGGTCTACCGCCGGCTGAAAGACTGCCTCTCGCGGGGGGAGCTGGGCGGCCCCTGCTCGGTGCAGGCGGCCTTTGCGGTGGACGCCTCGGCCTTTTGCAGGACCGACCGCGACTTCTTCTTTGCCGTGGCCATCCACTATCTGGACTTGCTGCGCTACCTGATGGGGGAGGTGGAGGAGGTCTCGGCCGTCCGCTCGGGCGGAAAGGGGAGTTCCTACGCCCTGACCCTCCGCTTTGCCAGCGGCGCGGTGGGGAGCCTCTCCCTGGAAAACCGGAGCGCCTGGACCCGGGAGACAGAGTGGGTCTGCGTCACCTGTGAAGAGGGGTTTGTGGCGGCCAGGGACCTCTGCGAACTGCGCCTCCACCGGAGCGCCGCCTCCCCCCGCCCCTGGGCGGATGTGAGCGAGGGGGACTGCCTCTGGACGCCGGGCATGGGCCCGGCCTCGGGGACCGAGCGGGACCTCTGGCTGCGGGGGTTTGCCGGGGAGGTGGAGCACTTCTTTCGCTGCTGCGAGGCGGGGGAGGAGCCCCTCACCAGCGGCCGGGACAACATCCTGACCGCCCGGCTCTGCGAGCAGGCGCTGGCTGCCCTGGAGGGGTAAAAAGAGAGAGGGCCGCGGGGAGTGTTCCCTGGCGGCCCTCCTTTTTTGGCGGCGCGCTAGCAGCCGGATGGGGGGGTGAAGACGGTGGCGATCTCCCGCGGACAGCTGGGCGGGGAGTAGTAAAAGGCGTCGATGTGATCGCCCTCCCAGTAGTAGTGCAGGGGTGGGCGGGACTGGTGGCAGGACCCGGCGGGGAAGTCGTCGATGATGATGAGTTTGATCTTCATCTTCTCCGGCAGGATGCTCTTGATGTAGACCGAGACGGTGTCCCCGGGGTGGATGCCCTCCCGCACCTCCGCCAGGCCCGCCAAATTGGGCAGCAGTTCGATGAAGATGCCGTAGCTCTCCACCGAGCGCACCACCCCCGGCACCGTGTCCCCCGGGGAGAAGGAGGCGGCGTTTTCCAGCCAGGTGCCCAGCAGCTCTTTGTGGGTGAGGGTGATCCGGCCCAGGCCGTCCCGCCCGGAGACCACCGCCCGCAGCCACTGGCCGGGGGTGAAGCGGTCGCGGGGATGGGCGATGCGGGAGACGGAGATGCAGTCGATGGGGAGGAGGGAGACGATGCCACAGCCGATGTCCACAAAGACGCCGAAGGGCTCGAAATGGGTGATGGCCGCGTCGATGATGTCTCCCGGGGCGAGGCGGTCCAGGTAGTCGCGCTGACAGGCCTCCTGCACCAGCCGGCGGGAGAGGTCGGCCACCGGTCTGCCGTCGGCCCCCTCGCGCAGCCCAGTGATGCAGAAGCAGACCGGCTTGTTGACCTTGGAGATGACCGAGATTTCCCGCACCTTCCCCAAATCGGCGCCGACGGCGCTCTCGCGAAAGGGCAGCACCCCCATGGCGGCCCCCAGATCTATGTAGAGATTGTAGCTGTTGTCGCATTTTTGGGCAATGCCTTCCAGCACGGCCCCCGACTCGATGGCTTCGGAAATGTTGGCAGTGCAGTCAAAGTGGGCAGGCTGCCTGCCCGAGGGCATGCCTTCCGGTGCATAACAATTCAACGTGAAACCCTCCTTTTTTCTTACTGTATCAGTATATGAGCGCCCGGGCGGGAAATATGCGCCGGGAGCCGCGGGAAAGCCGCCCGCCCAATTTGCTGGAAGCGGTGATAAAGATTGCCAAAACGGGGAAAACCCTTTATAATAGGGAAGGCAATTCGGCCTTTTTGTCCCACGGCGGCAAAAGGGCTTTTCGGCTGTTATTGATTTGGGAAAGGGGCGTGTGGCGAGAGATGGACATTCGGGTCGGAGACAAATTGCAGATGAAGAAAAAGCACCCCTGCGGCTCCTTTGAGTTCGTTGTGCTGCGCGCGGGGATGGACTTCAAGATCCAGTGCACCGGCTGCGGCCGGGTGGTGGAGCTGCCCCGCTCCAAGTGCGAAAAGAACATCAAGAAGCTCTTCCCCCTGCCGCGGGAAGAGGGGCCGCAGGGGGGATCGTAGCGACTGCACCCTAACATGCTATGTTCCCACACAGGTAAAAATACAAAACAGAGAGTTGGAGAAGAAGAGATATGGCAGATATGTTTGACCGGCTGCGCTCGGCGGAAGAGCGCTTTGAGCAGCTCAACGAGCTGCTGATGGACCCGGCGGTGGTCACCGACCAGAACCGCTATCGGGACTTGATGAAGGAGCACAAACAGCTGACCCCCATTGTGGAGAAGTACCGCGAGCACATGGCCGCCCGGCAGGAGCGGGACGAGGCCAAGGCCATGCTCGACGAGGGCGGGCTGGACAAGGACTTTAAAGAGATAGTCCTCGAACAGCTGGACGAGAGCGGCAAAAAGCTGGAGCAGACCGCGGAGGAGCTGCGCATCCTGCTGCTGCCCCAGGACCCCAACGACGACAAGAACGTCATTATTGAGATCCGCGGCGGCGCCGGCGGCGACGAGGCGGCCCTCTTTGCCAACACCCTCTACCGGATGTACAGCATGTACGCCGAGCAGAAGGGCTGGAAGAGCGAGATCATGTACGCCAGCGAGACCGAGCTGGGCGGCTTTAAGGAGATCAGCTTCGCCATCAACGGCGACGGGGCGTACAGCCGCCTGAAGTTTGAGAGCGGGGTGCACCGGGTGCAGCGGGTGCCCGAGACCGAGGCCGCCGGCCGCATCCACACCTCGACGGTGACGGTGGCGGTGCTGCCCGAGGCCGAAGAGGTGGACGTGGACATCAACCCCGCCGACCTGCAGATCGACACCTACCGCTCCGGCGGCGCGGGCGGCCAGCACGTCAACAAGACCGAGTCGGCCATCCGCATCACCCACCTGCCCACCGGCATTGTGGTGGAGTGCCAGGACGAGCGCAGCCAGTACAAGAACAAGGACAAGGCCATGAAGGTGCTGCGCTCCCGCATCCTCGAGGGGGAGATGCGCCGCCAGCAGGAGGAGATCGCCGCCGAGCGCCGCAGCCAGGTGGGCACCGGCGACCGCTCCGAGCGCATCCGCACCTACAACTACCCGCAGGGGCGGGTCACCGACCACCGCATCGGGCTGACCCTGTACAAGTTGGAGGCCATCCTCAACGGTGCGCTGGACGAGATCATCGACGCCCTGATCACCGCCGACCAGGCGGAGAAGCTCAAGGCACAGGATTAGGGGTGAGTGAGATCGACACCAAGCTGTTTGTCATAGAAGACATCGACCGCGACGACGCCAAGCTGGCCGAGGCCGCCGCCATGCTGCGGGCGGGGAAGGTGGTGGCCATCCCCACCGAGACGGTCTACGGGCTGGGGGCCAGCATCGACTGTGAGGAGGCCATCAAAAACGTCTTTTTGGCCAAGGGCCGCCCCCAGGACAACCCCCTCATCGTCCACGTGGACCGGGTGGAGATGGCAAAGGAGCTCTACGCCGCTTTCCCGCCGGAGGCGCAGGCGCTGACCGACGCCTTCTGGCCGGGACCGCTGACCATCATCCTCCCCAAGGCCGAGCGGGTCTCCACCACCGTGTCGGGGGGGCTCGACACGGTGGCCGTCCGGATGCCCTCCGACCCCATCGCCCACCGGCTCATCGAGCTGGCGGGGGTGCCCATCGCCGCCCCCTCGGCCAACCTGTCGGGCTATCCCAGCCCCACCACCGCCCGCCACGTGCAGCGGGACCTGACGGGCAAGATCGACGGCATCGTCTGCGGGCCCGACTGCCAGGTGGGGGTGGAGTCCACCGTGATCTCCCTGGCCGGCCCGGTGCCGGAGCTGCTGCGCCCCGGCGCCGTGACCCTGGAACAGTTGCGGGGGGTGCTGGGCCGCTGCGAGGCGTCCCCGGCCATCCTCCACATGTTGAGAGAGGGGGAGGTGGCGGCCTCCCCGGGGATGAAGTACAAGCACTACTCCCCCAAGGCGAACGTGGTGATTTTAAAGGGGGACTTTCCCGCCTACTGCGCCTACCTGAAAGACCACGCCGGGCCGGGCGTCTACGCCATGTGCTTTGATGGCGAGGAGGGGCCCCTCCCGGTGCCGGCGGTGCCCTATGGGCACCGGGAGTCGGACGAGGAGCAGGCCAGACACCTCTTTGCGGTGCTGCGGGACTTTGACGATCTGGGGGCCAAGACGGTCTACGCCCGCTCCCCCAAAGAGGAGGGGGTGGCCCTGGCCGTCTACAACCGGCTGCTGCGGGCCGCCGCCTTCGAGGTGATCGACCTTGGATAGGGTCCGGGTCATCGGCGTCACCGGCCAGACCGGGGCGGGCAAGTCCCTGATCACCGGCTGGCTGCGGGAGGCTGGGTGCCCCGCCATCGACTGCGACGCCTTTGCCAAAGAGGTGATGGACGGGGACCCCGCCTGCATAGGGGAGATCGGCGACGCCTTTCCCGGCTGTGTCAGGGACGGGGTCATCGACCGCGGGAAGCTGGGGCCGCTGGTCTTTTCCGACCCGGAAAAGCTGGCCGCCCTCAACGAGATCGTCAACCCCCGCATCCTGCGGGCCCTAAAGGAGACCATCGACGGCTGGCCAGAGGGGGAGATGCCCCTGATCGTGGACGGGGCGACCCTCATCGAGACGGGGGCCGCCGACCTCTGCGGCTTTTTGGTGGCCGTCACCTGCAGCGCCGCCGAGCGGATAAAGCGGATCGTCGCGAGGGACAATATATCGGAAAACCAGGCCAGGGATCGGGTGGCGAGCCAGCGGGAGGACCGCTTTTACGCCGCCCGTGCAGATTGGGTGATCGACAACAGCGCGGGCCCCCAGGCGGCCAAGGAGGCGGCAGGGGAGGCGCTGCGCAGATGGAAGGAGCGATTGTGATGAACGAGCTGTCCCAGGGCCAAGAGCTGGCCAAACAGCTTTTGATGGACGACAGAAACGGCGTGGAAAAGGTGGGCGCGGAGGAAATCTACCAGGCCGACCTGTTCTGCGAAAACTACAAGCAGTTTCTCGACTGCGGCAAGACCGAGCGGGAGGTGGCCGCCCAGGTCACCGCCATGCTGCAGCAAAACGGCTACCGCCCCTTTGTGTCCCAGACGGCCTACCAGCCGGGGGATAAGGTGTTTCTCAACAACCGGGGCAAGGCCATCATCGCCTGCACCATCGGCCGCCAGCCGGTGAGCGCGGGGGTGCACATCGCCGCCGCCCACGTCGACTCCCCCCGGCTGGACCTGAAGCAGCGCCCCCTCTACGAGGAGAAGGACCTGGCCCTCTTCAAGACCCACTACTACGGCGGCATCAAGAAGTACCAGTGGACCGCCATCCCCCTGGCCCTGCACGGCGTCATCGTCAAGCAGAGCGGGGAAGTGGTGCCGGTCTGCGTGGGCGAGTCGGCCGACGACCCGGTGTTCTGCGTCACCGACCTGCTGCCCCACCTGGCCGCCGAGCAGATGAAGCGGACGCTGGGCGACGGCGTCAAGGGGGAGGAGCTGAACATCCTCATCGGCAGCCGCCCCTTCTTGGACGACAAGGTGTCCGAGAAGGTCAAGCTGAACATCATGCAGATCCTGGCCCAGAAGTACGGCATCACCGAGCGGGACTTCCTCTCGGCCGAGCTGGAGATGGTGCCCGCCTTCAAGGCGCAGGACGTGGGCTTTGACCGCAGCATGATCGGCGCCTACGGCCACGACGACCGGGTCTGCGCCTACACCGCCCTCATGGCCGAGATGGCCGCCCAGTCCCCCGAGTACACCACCGTCACCATCCTGGCGGACAAGGAGGAGACCGGCAGCGACGGCAACACCGGCCTGAACTCCTCCTACCTGAAATACTTTGTGGCCGATCTGGCGGCCTGCTTTGGCGCCAACGGGCGGGACGTCCTCTCCCATTCCCGCTGCCTCTCGGCCGACGTGAACGCGGCCTACGACCCCACCTTCCCCGACGTGACCGAGCCGATGAACACCGCCTACCTCAACCGAGGCGTGGTGGTCACCAAATTCACCGGTTCCCGCGGCAAGGGCGGCACCTCCGACGCATCGGCCGAGTATGTGGGCTATGTGCGGCGGCTGCTGGAGCAGGAGAATGTGCTCTGGCAGACTGGCGAATTGGGCAAGGTCGACGCCGGCGGCGGCGGGACGGTGGCCCTTTACATCGCCAACCTCAACGTGGACGTCATCGACGTGGGGGTGCCGGTGCTCTCGATGCACGCGCCCTTCGAGGTGGTGTCCAAACTGGACGTCTACATGGCCTACCGGGCCTTCCGGGCGTTTTACAAGTAAGTGATTTTGTCTCCCTGAGGGGGAGGCGCCAAAAAGCGGGGGTGCTGCCCCCGCTTTTTGAGGGCATGGGCGAGCGGGCTCCCAGCGGCGGCTCTGCCGCCCGCCTGTGCCGCGACAACAAGAGGAGGATTTGACCCTTGAAAAAGAAAAAGAGCATCGCCCTGCTATTTGCCCTGTATGCTGTGCAGGTGACCCTCTCCAACTTCATCCACCCCATCACCCCCACCCTGTTTAAGGATCTGGGGTTCCCCGACTACATGTTCGGGGTGGCCTTTGCCGCCATGAGTTTTTCCAACTTTCTCTTCTGCCCCATCTGGGGGGTGGTGGGCGACAAGATCGGCCACCTGAAGATGTTCGGCATCACCGCCTTTGGCTACGGGCTGGGCCAGCTCTTCTTCGGCCTCGCCACCACCCCGGCCATGACCCTGCTGGCCCGGTTTTTCGGCGGCGCATTTGCCGGCGGCTTCATGGTGGCCATCATGGCCTACCTGACCAACAACAGCGAGCCCGAAAAGCTGGCCTCCCGGATGAGCTATCTGGCGGCCCTCACCTCGGTCTTTACCGCCATCGGCTACCTGCTGGGCGGGGTGATCGGCGAGCGCTCGGTCTTTTGGGACTTTGCCCTGCAGGTGGGCGGCATCACCCTGGTCGCCATTTTGATGCCCCTGCTGGTGGCCGAAGAGCTGCCCGAGACGGCGCCGAACGCCCCCAAGCAGAGCCTCAACCCCCTGAAGGCATTCATCTCCATGGGGAAGGGGATGTCCGCCCCGCTGGGCCTCTTTTTGGCGGCGGTCTTCTTCGCCAACTTTGCCACCATTGACTACGACAACGCCTTCAACTACTACATCAAGGCGGAGCTGGGCTTCCCCCCCTCCTACAACGGCATCATCAAGGCGGCCATCGGCATCATCGGCCTGCTCATCAACCTGACGGTCAATGTCTGGCTGGCGAGAAAGACCGACATGCGCCGCAGCATCGTCCCGGTCTTTGGCCTCTGCACGGCGACCCTGGTGGCCGTCTGCCTGGTGCCGGGGACCGCCCCCTTCATCGCCGCCAACGTCATCTTCTACCTCTTTAACGTGATGTACATCCCCATGCAGCAGACCCTGGTCACCAGCGACACCACCACCGGCAAGACCAGCGGCGAGCTCTCGGGCATCTTCAACGCCGTCAAGGCGGTGGGGATGATCGGCGGCTCCCTCTTTGCGGGGCTGATCTACACCGTCGGCGCCAAGCTGCCCTTTTGGTTTGGGGCCCTCTCCTTTGGGCTGGCGGCGGTGACCAGCATTTTCAGCTTCCGCGCCTACCAGAAAAAGGGGCTTTTGAAGAAGGAGGCGACCCCTTCATCCGCCGGGAAAAATTGAGTGAAATTTCTTGTAAAAAGGTGTTGACACAGACAATTCCCATTTGCTATAATAGCTACTGCCGGGTCAAACCGGCAGAGCGTCTGGGGCATTAGCGCAGCTGGGAGCGCGCCACACTGGCAGTGTGGAGGTCAGGAGTTCGATCCTCCTATGCTCCACCAGAGAGAAGCCGCACAACAAAGCTTTTGTTGTGCGGCTTTTGCTTTTTGGACAACCCGCCTTTTAACCCGTTTGAAATGGGGAGGAGAGCGCCGTGCTGCCCTCTCTGTGCGCCGACAAAGAGGACACGGATCTGCAGTCTGCCCCTCTCTTTCCCCCGCTTCCCGCCGGCCGGGCGCAGAGGGGGGGAGGAGAAGCGAATTCTGCAGAAAAGGCAAAAAAACGGTTGACAGAAACCACTCGGTTTGGTATACTATAAAAGTCGAAAAAAGCAGTAGACATCTGGGGCATTAGCGCAGCTGGGAGCGCGCCACACTGGCAGTGTGGAGGTCAGGAGTTCGATCCTCCTATGCTCCACCAGAAAAAATGGCTTGGCAACATCGGTTGCCGGGCCATTTTGCTTTTGCGGGGCAAAGGACAGAGGGAAAGAGAAGGGGCGCACCATTTGGTGCGCCCCTTCTCTTTATTGCTGACTGCCTTTTTTGGCCGCCTGCCGCTTGCGGTTGCCGTGGACAAAGGAGAGGAGGTCCCCCTCCGTCTCCTCGTCCGGGTCGCCCCCGTGGGCGCGGCGATAGCGGCCGAGGGCGTCGGCTGGGTCGGTGCTTTCGCCCGCCAGCTCGCCGAGGGCGATGAGCCGCCGGTAATAGGCGGTGAATTCGTCGGCGCCCTGCACGTCCCAGTGGGAGTTGACGTAAAAGCGGCAGGGCAGGTCCTTGATTTTGTCGATCCGGGCGCGGTAGTCGGCCAGGTCGTAGCTCCACTCCCCGTGAAACATCTCCTGGCAGAGGCCGTCCCCGAGAAAGAGGACCCCCTCCTGGGGGCAGTAGACAACGGTGCTGTCCTCGCTGTGCTCCCCGCCCAGGTGGATCAGTTGGCAGGTGAGGCCGCCCAGCTCCACCGTCAGGGTCTGGTCAAACAGGATGTCGGCCCCCTGCACGGCGATGGCGCGCTGCGCGCCAAATTCCCTTTTGATGTTCTCGGCGCAGAAGGCGATCTCCTCGCCCTGGGCGACGCGGCGCGCCAGGGCATCATCGTCCCAGGTGTAGCCAGCCATTTGCAGAAGGTGGGGCTGGGTGCGCCGGTTGGCCAGGGTGGTGAGGCCCATCTCCGGCGCGCCGAAGACGTGGTCCCAGTGCCAGTGGGTGAGGGCCAGATAGCGCGGGGCCGCCACGCCAAGGGCCGAAATGCCCTGTAAAAAGGCGCGGGCGTGGGCGGGGGAGTTGCCGCCGTCCACCACCAGAGAGGCGTTTTTCCCGGCAATGAGACCCAGGGCAGGGCGGTCGGTGTCGTGGTTGTGTTTCATCACAAAGACGTGAGGGGTGAGCTGGCGCAGCATGGCAGACATCCTTTCTGTTTGACCCGTTTGGGTCGATTGGAAAAGCCTGCTGCCATTATAGCACGAAAGAGCGCCCGGCGGCAGGGGGTCATTCCACCTGGTGGATGATCAGGGTGGCGAGGGTGTCGTCGGGATCGGCGGAGGAGACGGTGAAGGTGTTGGAGGAGGAGAGGCGGAAGCTGGAGGCGCTCTCCAGGCGGATGAGCGCCTGCATGGCGTAGAAGCCCGGCTCGCCGGCCTCCTTTTCAATGCGCAGGAAGGTGCCGGACAGGTCGGTCCCGTTGAGCTGCAGGGTAAAGCGGGTGCGCAGCGCAGAGGCGCGCGGGAGGTTGAGGTTGAAATTGAGCCAGTAGACGCCGGGGCGAAGGATGTGGAAGATCCCGTAATCGGGGAAAATATCCTCTGTGCGGGGGCCTTCCCCCTCAATGGGCAGCCCACCGTACAGGCCGCTGACATGAAGGGTGCCGTTTTGGTAGAAGAAGGCATAAGAGCGGTCGGGCACAGGGCCGGTGGCACCCGGTTCTCCCTGCGGCCCGGTGGGCCCGGGACATCCTCTCGGTCCCTGTGGACCGGTGGGTCCGGGGCATCCTCTCGGCCCCTGCGGGCCGGTGGACCCGGGGCACCCTCTCGGCCCCTGTGGGCCGGTGGGTCCGGGACAACCCCACGGCCCCTGCGGACCGGTGGCGCCAGTTTTGCCCGGCAGACCCATGGGTCCGGTATCGCCGGGCCACCCCATGGGCCCCTGTGGCCCGATAGGACCGGTTGCGCCCTGTGGGCCCCTGGGCCCGGCGGGTCCAGGGCAACCCCGCGGCCCCTGCGGCCCAGTGGGTCCAGGGCAGCAGCAAGTCGGCCGGGGCGGCGGACAGCTGGGACAGGGAGATGAACAATTGCGGTTGCACATAAGATAAAACCTCGCTTTCACAGATGTGGTCGCGGTATCCTATGTGCCGACAAAAGGAAAGGTGGCCTGCCGGCGGGACAGAAAAATGCCCGGGCTGGCGGCCCGGGCATAAAAGGGAGGGGGTTCTTTTAAAAAGAGGGAAAATCAGCGGTTTTCTTTTTCCCATGCCTCCCGCACGGCCTTGGCGACGGCGGGGGCCACTTCTTTGCAGAAGGGGCTGGGGATGATGTTCTCCTCCCCCCGCTCATCCTCGGGGATCAGGGAGGCGATGGCGAAGGCGGCGGCCACCTTCATCCCCTCGGTGATGCGGGCGGCGCGGGCGTCCAGCGCCCCCCGGAAGAGACCGGGGAAGGCCAGCACATTGTTGATCTGGTTGGGGTAGTCGCTGCGGCCGGTGCCCACAATTCGCGCCCCGCCGGCCTTGGCCTCGTCGGGGGTGATTTCGGGGTTGGGGTTGGCCATGGGGAAGACGATGGCGTCTTTGGCCATGGAGGCCACCATCTCCCGGCTGACGATGCCGGGGGCGGAGACCCCCACAAAGACGTCGGCCCCCTTCAGGGCGTCGGCCAAGGTGCCGCTCAAGCACTCCTCATTGGTCAGCTGGGCCAGCGCCAGCATGCTGGGGTTGAGTTTCTCCGGCTCCTGCCGGTTGAGGATGCCGAAGCGGTCGCAGACGGTCAGATGGCGGATGCCGATGTCCATCAGCATCCGGGAGATGGCGGTGCCGGCAGCGCCCGCGCCGTTGACCACCACCTTGACTTCACCCAGCTCTTTTCCCACCACCTTGAGGGCGTTGATGAGGGCCGAGCAGACGACGATGGCGGTGCCGTGCTGGTCGTCGTGGAAGACGGGGATGTCCAGCTCCTCCTGCAGCCGCTTTTCGATGGCAAAGCAGCGGGGGGCGGCAATGTCCTCCAGATTGATGCCGCCCAGGGTGGGGGCGATGTGGCGGACCGTCTCCACGATCACGTCGTCGTCCTGGCTGTCGATGCAGATGGGGATGGCGTCGACGTCGGCAAACTCCTTGAAGAGGGCGCACTTTCCCTCCATCACCGGGATGGCGGCGGCCGCGCCGATGTTGCCCAGCCCCAGAACGGCCGAGCCGTCGGTGACCACGGCCACGAAGTTGCCCTTGCTGGTGTAGCGGTAGACGTTTTCCGGGTCCTTGTGGATCTCGATACAGGGCTGGGCGACGCCGGGGGTGTAGGCGATGCTCAAATCGTCCTTGTTCTCGATCTTCATCTTGGACACCACCGACAGTTTGCCCTTATATCTCTCGTGGGCCTTCAGCGACTCTTCAAAGTAATTCACCGCTTGTCTCCTCCTCTGTATGCGCCCCGAAAGGGGGCGGCCTTGTTTTCTCTTCTTCAAGTATACCGCACTCGCGTGCGGGATGCACCCTCTTTTCCCATCAGTCCCCTGGGGTGGTCATGGAGAGGGGGTCGAGCAGCTCCTCCAGGGACTTTTCGTCCAACAGGTGCTCTTCCTCCGCCAGTTTGCGCACCGGCTGGTGGACTTTGAGGGCCTCTTTGGCGAGGCTGGCGGCCCGCTGGTAGCCGATGGCGGGGCAGAGGGCGGTGACGATGCCCACGCTCTCCTCCACCAGCTGGCGGCAGCGCTCGCGGTTGGCGGTGATGCCGCTGACGCAGTTGTCGGTGAAGGTGCGCACGGCTTCCCGCAGGGAATCCAGCTCCAAAAAGAGGGTGAAGAAGACCACCGGCTCAAAGGCGTTGAGTTCCAGCTGGCCGGCCTCGGCGGCCATGGTGATGGTGCCGTCCCCCCCGGCGATGAGGAAGGCCACCTGGGTCACCACCTCGGGGATGACCGGGTTGACCTTTCCCGGCATGATGGAGGAGCCGTTTTGCTTGGCGGGGAGGGAGATCTCCCCCAGCCCGGTGCAGGGCCCGCTGGAGAGGAGCCGCAGGTCGTTTGCCATCTTCGAGAGGGTGACGGCGCAGGCCTTGAGGGCGCCCGAGACGGCCACGAAGCAATCGATGTTCTGGGTGCCGTCGATCAGGTCCTCCGCCTGGGTCAGGCGCAGGCCGCTGACCTCTGCCAGGGTGGGGACGATGTGCTCGCGGTAGTAGCGGGTGGTGTTGACGGCGGTGCCGATGGCGGTGGCGGCCATGTTGATGGTCTCCAGCTCCGACTCGGCCCGGCGCAGCCGGGCGGCCGCCCGCTCCACCGCGCTGGCGTAGGCCCCGAAGGACTGGCCCAGGCGGATGGGCACCGCGTCCTGCAGCTGGGTGCGGCCCATCTTCACCACGTCGTCGTACTCCCTGGCCTTGCCCCGCAGGGTGGCGGCCAGCCGGTCGAGCTCGCCCAGCACCTCGGGCAGCAGGGCGAGGGCGGTCATCTTGCCGGCAGTGGGGTAGACGTCGTTGGTGGACTGGGCCATGTTGACGTGGTCGTTGGGGTGGACCACCGAGTAGTCGCCCTTGGTCCCGCCCAGCAGTTCGATGGCCCGGTTGGCGATGACCTCGTTGGCGTTCATGTTGGCGGAGGTGCCGGCGCCGCCCTGGATGGGGTCGACGATGAAGCTGTCCATCAGCCGGTCGGCCAACACGTCGTCACAGGCGCTGCAGATGGCGTCGCAGCGGCGCTGGTCCAGCTTGCCGGCGGCGCAGTTGGTCAGGGCGGCAGCCTTTTTGATCTGCGCCAGGCTGTGGATAAAGCGGGTGTGCATCCGCTGGCCGGTGATGGGGAAATTCTGCCTGGCCCGCAGGGACTGCACGCCATAGTAGGCGTCGGCGGGCACCTGCAGGGTGCCGATGGAATCGGATTCGGTGCGGGTATTCATAAGGGCTTCCTCCTTATAAAGGGCGGCGGGCGGCGTTTGGCGGTCCGCTTCGACCTTGCTGCTGCGGGGCGTTGACCCCTCACTTCGCCTTCAGTATACGGCGGGGTCGGGCGGGGGTAAAGGGTTTGCGGGCAATGGAAAACAAAGCCATCAAAATGGGGGGCGCGGCGAAAAAAAGAAAAGGCAAAGGGGGCTTCGACCTTCTTTTCTTCACCTTTGTGAAGGAGTTGTCAGCCGCCGTTTTTTTCACTTGCCAAAGGGCGGGGGAGGCCGGTATAATAAAAGGGAAAAAGCCCCCTTCCGCAGCTGCCGGGAGGGGGCAAGTGGGGGAGGCACAATCGGTGGACACCATTGACAGACAGATTTTGGAGATTTTGGAGAGAGACGCCCGCACCCCCCTCAAAAAGATCGCAGCGGCGGTCTTCCTCTCCCCGCCGGCGGTGTCGGCCCGCATCGAGCGGATGGAGCAGCGGGGGGTCATCACCGGCTATCGGGCGCTGGTGGACCCCCAGCGGTTGGGCTACGCCATCACCGCCCTCATCAACATCGCCATCCTCCCCAAGCACCAGCCCGCCTTTGCCCAATTCGTCAAGGGCTGTTCCAACGTGACCGAGTGCTACCATGTGGCGGGCACCTACTCCATGCTCCTCAAGGCCTGTTTTGCCACCACCGGCCAGGTGGATTCCTTTGTCGAATCGCTGCAGCGCTATGGGAAGACCCAGACCCAGATCGTCCTCTCCACCGTGGTGGAGCCGCGGGAGGTAGAGCCCCTCTTGTAGGGGAGGATTTTTTGCGCAAAAGGAAAAAAAGGGGTTGCATTTTTATCCCATTGTGATATAATATCTCTTGCAGTCGCGGTGCTGCCGGGTTGCTTCCCGTGCTTTGCCGCCTTTCAAATCCATTTGGGGGCATAGCTCAGTTGGTAGAGCGATACGTTCGCAACGTATAGGTCATGGGTTCGATTCCCACTGTCTCCACCACCTGGATCAGCCGCAATTTGCCGCTTGATTCCTTTACAAAAAAATATGGAGGCGTAGCTCAGCTGGTTAGAGTGTTCGGTTCACATCCGAAAGGTCGTGGGTTCGAGTCCCTCCGTCTCCACCATTTTTGTACAGTCCGTTTCGACGGACTGTTTTTTTCTGCCCATTTTTGTTTCGCCCTCGCGCCTTTGGTGCGGGGGTGTTTTTGTGAAACGCTTTTTTGTCGCGCCGGATGGGGGAAGAGGGGGGAAACAGCGCTCTCTGAAGACAGGGAGAGGCCATCGCTTCGCTGTAGTGCAGTGGGGCCGGGGGAGCGGCACTCCCTGATGGGCGGGAGCTGCCATTCCTGTGGACGAGAGGGGGCGGCGCTTTCCGATGATAGGCTAGAGCCACCGTCGCTTTTCGCTGCGAGCGGGCTGCGGCTCCTCCAACTGCCAAATTGCCGCCATACGGCGCTTTTGCGCATTTTGGCAGGGCGGTCCTCCGCCCGTTCAGGGGAGGAGCGCCCTGGGCTCCGCTGCCCTGCAGTCGCATTTTTGGACTGAAAACCGGCATTTTGGCAGAGAAATCTGCACAAAACAGGCGCGAGAAAATATGGCATATTTGATAAAATCACGAAAATGACCAATCGTCAGTTTATGAGGTTGACTTTTGGTCATTTCGTGCATACAATAGCAACTGTAAGAAAAGTGACCAATCGTCATTTTTGATTCAGCGGCAGAAAGAGAGGCGAAAGAAGTGCTGGTAGACAAGATCCAGGATAAGAAAAAGCAGAAAAAAGAGAGGTTGGAGCAGGCGGCCTACGACCTGTTCAGCGAGCAGGGGTTCAGCGAGACCTCCATCGACCAGATCGCCCGCCGGGCGGGGGTCGCCAAGGGGACGTTTTACCTCTATTTCCCCGACAAAGAGGCCCTGCTCAACCAGGTGATCTTCAAGTGCAGCAGCCGGATCTTTAAAGAGGCCATGCAGGAGAGCCGGTTCAAACAGCTCGACGACTGGGTGGAGCGGGTGATCGTCCTCATCGACTACGTCATCGAGCTGTTCAAAGAGCGGCCCAACGACCTGAAGGTCATCAACAAAAACCTCTCCTGGAGCATGGTGGGCGACCAGGTGGCGAAGGGGAGCAGCGAGGGCGTCGACCAGGAGTTCGCCGAGCTCTTGAGCTACTATCTGGAGCAGTTGGAGGGCCGCGGGTACGACCGCAAGGCCGCCTTTCAGCTCATCTTCATGGTGGTTGAACTGGTGGGGGCCGTCTGCTACTCCTCCCTTGTCCTGGGTCAGCTGGGGCCGATCGACGAACTCAAGCCCATGCTCTTTGAGACGGTCCGAAAGATGATCCGAAACTAAACTTTGCAATTGGGGATGAAAGTATGAAGGAGAAAGCGGCTCGCTTTGTCGTCAAAAAGCGAATTGCCATTTTGATCCTGGCCGTGGCCCTGCTCATTCCGTCGGCCATCGGCTTTGTCAAGACCTTTGTCAACTACGACATACTCACCTACCTTCCGGCCGACCTGGACTCGATGATCGGCCAGAACATGCTGGAAGACGACTTTCACATGGCCTCCACCGCCATGCTGGTGGTGGACGGGATGGAGGACTACCAGGTGTCGCAGCTCAAGGAGAAGGTGGCTGCGGTCCCGGGGGTGCGCCAGGTCCTCTGGGCCGACGACATCTTCGACAACGGGGTGCCCCGGGAGATGCTGCCGGAGGATGTGAGGAGCGTCTTTTACAGCGACAGCGGCACCATGATGATCATCAGCTTCGACGAGCCCATGGCCGCGGAGGGGACCCTGAAGGCCATTGAGCAGATCAAGTCGGTGACCGGGGAGCAGTGCTTTTTGGGCGGCATGGCCGCCATTGTGCAGGACACCAAGGCCCTGGCCGACCAGGAGACCCCCCTCTACGTTCTGGTGGCGGTGCTTTTGTGCATGGCGGTCCTCTGGCTGGGGCTGGAATCCACCGTGGTGCCCTTCATCTTCCTGCTGGGCATCCTCTTCCCCATCCTCTACAACTTCGGCACCAACATCTTTTTGGGGCAGATCTCCTACATCACCAAGGCCCTGGCGGCGGTGCTGCAGCTGGGGGTGACCATGGACTTCTCCATCTTCCTCCTCCACCGCTTTGAGGAGGAGAAGCAGCGCTGTCCCGACAAGGAGGAGGCCATGGTCAAGGCCATCAGCGCCACCCTCACCTCCATCGCGGGCAGCTCCATCACCACCATCGCCGGCTTTCTGGCGCTGTGCACCATGCGCCTGACGCTGGGGCGGGACATCGGCATCGTCATGGCCAAGGGGGTGCTGCTGGGGGTCATCTGCACCGTCACCATCCTGCCCGCCCTCATCCTCTTTTTCGACAGGGCGATCGACAGGCACACCCACCCGGTGCTCATCCACGAGTTGGAGCGGGTGCCCTCCTTTATCTGCAAGCACTACAAGGGCATTTTGGTGGCCTTTGTGGCCCTCTTTGTCCCCTTTGCCATCGCCCAGGCCAACACCGACCAGTACTACGCCCTGGACGAGACCCTGCCCCAGGATCTGCCCTCCATCGTGGGCACCAACAAGCTCAAAAACGATTTCAACATGACCACCACCCACTTTGTGCTGGTGGACGACAAGCTGGACAGCTACCGCCTCAAGGAGATCAGCGACCGCATCGAGGGGCTCGACGGGGTGGACCTGGTCATCTCCTACGACAAGTACGTGGGCGGGCGGATCCCCGACGACATCGTCCCCGACGAGCTGCGCGACCAGATCGACGCCGGGGGCAAAAAGCTGATGATGGTCAACTCGGTCTACAAGGCCGCCAGCGACGAGGAAAACCGCCAGATCGACCAAATCAACGAAATCGTCAAGGCCTACGACCCCACCGCCGTGGTGGCGGGGGAGGGGGCCATGACCAAAGACCTCATCGAGGTGGCGGCGGTGGACTTTAGAAATGTCAACATCGCCTCCATTGCGGCCATCTTCATCATCATCGCCGTCTGCTTCCGCTCGGCGAGCATCCCCTTCCTGCTGGTGCTGGCCATCGAGTTTGCCATCTCCATCAACATGGGCATCCCCTTCTTCACCGGGACCACCCTCCCCTTTGTGGCGGGGATCGTCATCGGCACCATCCAGCTGGGGGCCACGGTGGACTACGCCATCCTCACCACCACCCGCTTTCGCGAGGAGTTGCAGGCGGGGCGGGAGAAGATGGACGCCATCCGCGTCACGGTGCAGAAGTGTTCGCCCTCGATCATCACCAGCGGCCTGAGCTTCTTTGCCGCCAACATCGGCGTCGCCATCATCTCCAAGATGGACCTCATCAAGAGCCTCTGCGGGCTGATGGCCCGCGGCGCCATCATCAGCATGCTCTCCATCATCTTCGTGCTGCCGGCCCTCCTCATCCTCTGCGAGCCGCTGATCGCCAAGACGACCATCGGCTGGAGAAAGGCCGCCAAGCTGCTGAAAGGGCGCAAAAAAGAGCCCGAATACCAGGAATTGTAGTGGGAGGAATCACGGTATGAAAACGTCTCATGTGCTGAAAAAATCCGCTTGTATCGCCCTTTCGGCAGCGCTCCTGCTGCCCGCTGTCCCCGCCTTTGCCGCCGACGGCACCACCAAGGACGAGACGGTCTACGTCTTTTTGAACCCCGACGGCACCGTCACCAGCCAGACGGTGAGCAGTTGGGTCCACAGCGACGGGGGCATCCGCTCGGTGCGGGAGGAGGTCGCCCTGCAGAACATCCGCAACGTTAAGAATGCGGCCGCCCCCCAGCTCGACGGCGGTGTCCTCACCTGGGATATGGACGGGAACGACGCCTACTACACCGGCACCAGCGACAAGACCCCGCCGGTCACGGCCGCCATCAGCTACAAGCTGGACGGGGAGGAGATCTCCCCGCAGGAGCTGGCCGGGAAGAGCGGCCGGGTGGAGATCACCATCGCCCTGCAAAACAACCTCTCCCGCCAGGCCACCGTGGGCGGGGAGAGCCGGACCATCTACACCCCCTTCATCGTCGCCGGGGTCGCCGACCTGCCCACCGACCACTTCTCGAACGTCACCTGCGAGGGGGGGAGCGTCCTCTCCGAGGGGCAAAACCAGGTCGTCGCCTTTGTGGCCAGCCCGGGCCTAAAGGAGAGTTTGGGGCACAGCGCCTCCCTGGTGGAGGACACGGTGGGCTTTTCCATGCAGGAGCAGTTCACCATCCAGGCCGACGCCACCGACTTTGAGCTGGGCTCCATCATGCTGGGGGCCACCGGGGAGCTGCCTCTGGAAAAACTGAAAGAGGCCAGTTCCGCCGGCGAGGTGAGCGAGGCGCTGGACTCGCTGAAAAGCGCCACCGACCAGCTCTTTGACGGCACCTCCCAACTGGCCGACGCCACCGGTCTCTTCGCCGACAAGATGGGGCAGTTCGACCAGGGGATCGCCGAATTGGGCAGCGGCGCCGGGGAGCTGAAGGACGGCACCGGCCTGCTGGTGAGCGGGGTGCAGGAGCTGGGCGGCAAGCTGGGCCTGGGGATGGGCCAGCTGCACGAGGGCTCCACTCAATTGGCCGCCGGCAGCCAGGAGCTGTTGACCGGGGTGAACGGCTACACCACCCAGGTCGAGGGCAAGGTGGGCGAACTGGCCGAAAAACTCGACGGGGTGGGCACCCAGCTCGACGGGGTCAAGACCCAGGTGGCCACCGACAAGCAGGCCCTGATCGATGGGATGACCCAGGCCGGCACCGAGGTGAAGGTCACCCTGGGGGGCGACATGACCGCCCTGGGCCAGTCCATCGGCGACTACGTGGCGGCGGTGAACGCCGACCCTGCCGCCACCCAGGCCGAAAAAGAGGCGGCGGCCCTGATGTGGCAGCAGTTTAGCCAGTTGAAGACCGACCTGGAGAGCCACGGCAAGACCCTGCAGTCCATCAGCACCGCCGCCCAGTCCCTGGGCAAGACGGTGGACGGGGTGTTCGCCACCGTCGGCAAGGAGTTTGGCGACGCCAAGACCGAGCTGGCCGCCACCCAGAAGGCCCTGGCCGAGTACGGCAAGAAGCTGCGGGACGGGGCCAAGGACGTCAGCGACGGCGCGGCCGCCCTTCAGGAGGGGGTCGCCGCGGGCGCAAAAGATGCCAAAGACGGAGTTGGCCGGCTGCAACAGGGCGCCGACGACTTGAACGAGGGGGCCTCCAAGTTGCAGCGGGGGGCCGAGGACGCCCGCGCCGCCTCCTCCCAGTTGGCCGAGGCGGCGGATACCCTGCGGGACAAGACGGGGGAGCTCAACGAGGGGATGGAGGCCTACAAGACCACCGGCATCGATCCTATGTGCAGCGAGCTGGGCGACCTGACCGGCGACCTGGACGAACTGCTGGAGGTCAAGGACCTGCTCGTCGAGCAGTCGGAGGCCTTTACCAGCTATTCCGGCAGCCCCGAGGGCAGCGAGGTGAACACCAAATTCCTTCTCAAGACCAGCGAGATCAAGGAGAAGGAGGAGGCAAAACCGGTGGTCCTCGCCACCGAGAACACCCAGAAAAAGGGCCTTTGGGAGCGCATCAAGGGCATCTTTGTCAAATAGTTATCGCAGAAAAAGGGCGGGCCGAAATGGGGCCTGCCCTTTTTTGCACCCAAAAAAACGGAAGGTTTTGGTTGACAAAGCGGGGGGATGCGGGTATCATAAACCTACAGACCGAAAGGATGGACGGCAAAATGGCGCATTGGGAACACCGCTTTTTCCGCTTTAGCAGCTTGGGCTTCTTTTTTAGCTCGGGCTTTTTTGGCGTGGATCGGGCAGTGTGTCAGGCGATGCGAACCGTTTAGAGGTCCCGGCTTTTCGGGCAATTTTAAACAGTGAACGCCTCTGGCAACCTGCCAGGGGCGTTTTTGTTTGCAGAAATAGGGAGGAAGAGATATGGTCGTCATCTTGAAACAGGGGGTCACCAAGACCCAGATCGAGGAGTTCACCAACTGGATCCAGCAGCAGGCAGAGGTGCAGGTGAGCGCGGTGTACGGCGCGCAGACCACCATTTTGGGGCTGGTGGGGGACACCTCCGCCATCGACATCGATTTGGTCAGCTCCAAAGACGTGGTGGAGACGGTCAAGCGGGTGCAGGAGCCCTACAAAAACGCCAACCGCAAGTTCCACCCCGACGACACGGTGGTCACAGTGGCCGGGGACAGGACCATTGGCGGCGCCCAGTTCTCGGTGATCGCCGGCCCCTGCTCGGTGGAGAGCGAAGAGCAGATCATCGAGGTGGCAAGGCGGGTCAAGGCCGCCGGGGCCACCGCCCTGCGGGGGGGCGCCTTCAAGCCCCGCACCTCGCCCTACTCCTTCCAGGGGCTCAAGGCCGAGGGGCTGGACCTGCTGCGCCGCGCCCGACAGGTCACCGGGCTGCCCATCGTCACCGAGATCATGAGTCTGGCGCACCTGGACCTCTTTGCCGATGTGGACGTGATCCAGGTGGGGGCCCGCAACATGCAGAACTTCGAGCTGCTCAAGGAGCTGGGCCACTGCGACAAGCCCATCCTCCTCAAGCGGGGGCTGGCCAACACCATTGAGGAACTGCTGATGAGCGCCGAGTACATCATGGCCGGGGGCAACCACAACGTCATCCTCTGCGAGCGGGGCATCCGCACCTTTGAGAGCTATACCAGAAACACCCTCGACATCTCGGCGGTCCCCATCCTCAAGCGGGTCTCCCACCTGCCGGTGGTGGTGGACCCCAGCCACGCCACCGGCATCACCTGGCTGGTGGAGCCCCTCTCCAAGGCCGCCATTGTGGCCGGGGCCGACGGCCTGATCATCGAGGTGCACAACGACCCCAGCCACGCCCTCTCGGACGGGGCGCAGTCCCTCACCCCCGACCAGTTTGACGGGGTGATGGGGGAGATCGGCCGCACGGTGGACTTCTGCGGCAAGACCCTGTGAGGCCGGCCGAGGGGGCCCTCGAGGCCCTGGCCCGGGCGGTGGCCGAAGAGACCGGCGGCTCCGCAGCCGCCGCCCGGGAGATGGCGGCAGAGCTCTACACCGCCCTGCTGGGCTGCTGCGGGCCGGGAGGGGCCGGTGAGGGAGAGCTGGCGCGGCTGATTGCCGCCGCCCCCCAGGCCCCCCAGTGGGGGAGCGCGCCCCGGGTGGCCTGCCCCGGGGTGGAGGGGGCCTTTACCCACCAGGCCTGCCGGACCCTCTACCCCGGCGGCCAGGTCTCCTTCTACCCCGAATTTGCCGATGTCTTTGAGGCGGTGGAAGAGGGCCGGGTGGACGTGGGGGTCCTGCCCATCGAGAACTCCACCGCCGGCTCGGTGCTGGACGTCTATACTCTTTTGGGGGAACACCGGTTTTTCATCGTCGACGCCACCTCCCTCCCCATCGAGCACTGTCTGCTGGCCCCCCGGGGCGCGGCGCTCGACGGGGTGCGGCAGGTCTACTCCCACCCCCAGGCCCTGGGCCAGTGCCGGCACTACCTGGCGGCCCACCCCAGCTGGGAGAGCACCCCCTTTTCCAACACGGCGGCGGCCGCAAAGTACGTGAAGGGGGAAGGGGACTGCGCCAAGGCGGCCATCGCCTCCGCCCTCTGCGCCCAGCTCTACGACCTGCAGGTTTTGGAGCAGGGGATCGAGGATGCCAGCGGCAACCGCACCCGCTTCATCGCCGTGGCCAAGGAGCCGGTGATCCTGCCCCAGGCGGACCGGGTCAGCATCCTGGCCGTTCTCCCCCACCGGAAGGGGTCGCTCTTCTCCTTCCTCGCCCGGTTTGCGGCCGCGGGGCTCAACCTCTGCAAGATCGAGTCCCGCCCCATCCCCGGCCGGCGCTTTGAATTTGTCTTCTACCTGGACTTTGAGGGCAGCGTCCGCGGGGAAAAGACCCTGGCCCTCCTCTCCTCCCTGGAGGGGCAGGTCGAGCGGCTCGCCTTTTTGGGCAACTATCCCGACCGATAGATCGGCTTTTCCGCTGTTTTGCGGGGCCGTTCCAGCTCTCTGTGGCTGGGGCGGCTTTTTTGTCAAAAGGGGGAAGTTTGGGCGGGGGCATGGGAATCTGCCGGCCGGCGTGGTATAATAGCGGCAGAGCTCCTGTTGCGGCGGGGCCGTTCCCCCCTTTGACCGCGCGAGAAAAGGGGGCGGCACCCCGACGGATGAAGGCGCCGTCTGCCGCCCTGCGCGGCTGTCGGCCGGCCGCCGTGACAGGGGGAGACAGGGGAGAGGGCCGCCGCGCCTTGCCCCCCGATGCCAGGCCGCCCTTGCACAGGCCCCTGTGGAGGGGGCGATCACGAGAGAAAGAGGAGGGAATTTGTATGGCCATCAACCCCGTGGTGCGGGCGGCCCTCAAGGCCCTGTCCTACCCCGATATCAGCATCAAAAAGCACTACAAGCTGCAGCGGCGGCTGGTGGATGTGACCAACCTGCACCTGCTAAAACCCCTCTACACCACCTTTGACCACCTGATCCAGGTGGGGGACCACCAGATCCCCGCCCGCATCTACACCCCGGAACTGCCCGGAAGCGAGGGGGCGCTCCTCTTTTTCCACGGCGGCGGCTGGGTCACCGGCAACATCGACAGCTACGACCGGGTCTGCACCGACTTGGCGCGCAAGACCCACCGCCTGGTGATGTCGGTGGACTACCGGCTGGCCCCCGAGCACCGGTTCCCCGCTGCGCTGGAGGACTGCTACGCCGCGGCCAGAGAGGTGTTTTTGCACCCCGAGTGGGTCTTTGCCGAGAGGGCGGAGGACATCGCCCTCATCGGCGACAGCGCCGGGGGCAACCTGGCGGCGGCCGTCTCCCTGATGGCAAAGGACAGGGGGGAGTTCATGCCCACCCGGCAGATCCTCATCTACCCGGCCACCTACAACGACCACACCGAGAATTCGCCCTTTCCCTCCGTCCGGGAGAACGGCAGCGACTACCTGCTCACCTCCAAGCGGGTGCAGGAGTACATGGAGCTCTACCAGGGCAGCGAGGAGGACCTGCAAAACCCCTACTTCGCCCCCCTGCTGGCAGAGGATCTGAGCGGCCAGCCCGAGACCCTGCTCATCACCGCCCAGTACGACCCCCTGCGCGACGAGGGGGAGGAGTACGGCCGCCGCCTGGCCAAGGCGGGGGTGCGGGTGGAGGCGCACCGCGCCACCGACGGGCTGCACGGCTTTTTCTCCCTTCCCGCCAGCTTTGAGCAGGTGGCCGAGTGCCACCGCCTCATCGATCGCTTTTTGAAAGAAGGTCCGGCCTGATGACGGCAAGACAGCGCGACGCCGCGTGGGAGCCGCTGGACAATGCGGCCAAGATATTTCCCTCTATCAGCAGCAAGCGGGACACCAAGGTCTTTCGCTTTGCCTGTGAGCTGCGCGAAGGGGTGGACCCGGCGCTCTTGCAGCGGGCGCTGGACGAGACCATTGAGGATTTCCCCATCTTTCGCTCCACCCTGCGGCAGGGCTTTTTCTGGCACTACCTCAAAGAGAGCAGCCAGCGCCCCCTGGTGCAGCTGGAGAGCGAGCTGCCCTGCAGCAACCTCTACGACGCCAACAACCCCGGCCTCCTCTTTGAGGTGAGCTACTACGGTCGGCGGATCAATCTGGAGGTCTATCACGCCCTCACCGACGGGACCGGTGCCCTGCAATTCCTGCGCGCCCTGGTCTGCCGTTACCTCTATCTGCGCCACCCCGAGGGGTTTGACGCCCCGCCCACCCCGCTGCACGGGGCCTCTTTTTCCGAGTTGGCGGAGGACAGCTTTCAGAAGTACTACACCACCTCCTCCAAAAACAAGGTGCGCAGCGAGCCGGTCTACAAGCTGCGGGGGGTGCGCCTGCCCGAGGGGCGGATGCAGATCATCGAGGGGGTGCTGCCGGTGAAGGCGGTGTTGGCCGCCGCCCGGGAGCGGGGGGTGACCATGACCGTCCTCCTCACCGCTCTCTTTCTCTGCGCGGTGGACAAAAACGCCGTGCTGCGGCGCAAGCGCCACCCGGTGGTGGCGGCGGTGCCGGTCAACCTGCGCAACTACTTCCCCTCGGAGACGGCGCGCAACTTCTTCTGCACCATCAATGTGGGCTACCACTTCGGCCGGGACCCGGGGGATCTGGAGAGCGTGATGGCCTCGGTCCGGCGCCAGTTTGAGCAGCTGCTGACCCGCGAAAACCTGGCCAAGCGGATGAACGGCTACTCGGCCATCGAGCACAACGCCCTGGTGCGGGTGGTCCCCCTGGGGCTGAAAAACATCATCCTGCGCATCGCCGGCGCCATCGCCGAGCACGACCACACCATTTCGATTTCCAACATCGGCAAGGTGAGCATGCCCGCGGGGTGTGAGCGGTATATCCGCCTCTTCGACGTCTTTGTGAGCACCAATATCCTGCAGCTGTGCCTCTGCTCTTTCGGGGAGGACCTGACCCTCAGCTTCTCCTCCGCCTTTCGCAACACCGATGTGCAAAAGGACTTTTTCCGCTTCCTCACGGGGATGGGGATCCCCGTCGAAATCACCACCAACCGCCCAGAAGAGGAGGTGCGCCCGTGAAATACTGCGAACAGTGCAAGGTCTCCGTCACCGGGCAGCGCTCCCGCTGCCCCCTCTGCCAGAGCGTCCTGCGGGACGAGGGGGAGCCCTATGAAGAGGTGTTCCCGGTCATCCCCACCGTCTACAACCGCTTTCAGTTCTTCTTCAAACTGCTGATCTTCGCCTCGGCGGTGCTGGGCATCGTCTCGGCGGTGATCAACCTCCTGCTGCCACAGAGCGGGGTCTGGTCCCTCTTTGTGCTGGGGGGGATCGGCTGTCTGTGGGTGTTCCTCTTCATCGCCGTGCGAAAGCGCAACAACATCCCCAAAAACATCCTCTGGCAGGTGGCGGTCACCATCCTCTTTTGCCTGCTGTGGGATCTCTTTACCGGCTGGCACGGCTGGTCGGTGGACTACGTGGTCCCCAGCATCTGCGTGGCGGCCATGGCGGCCCTCGCCGTCACCGCCAAGGTCTTTCGGCTGGTGGTGGGGGATTTTCTCTTCTACCTACTCATCAGCGTCCTCTTCGGCATCCTGCCGGTCATCTCCATCCTGCTGGGTTGGGTGCAGGTGCTCTACCCGTCCCTCATCTGCGTGGGGTGCAGCCTGGTCTCCCTGGCGGCGATCCTGATTTTCCAGGGGGAAAACATGAAGCGGGAGTGGCGGCGGCGGATGCACCTGTAGTTCGCCTTTTGCCCCCCCCGATCGGGCAGGGGAGGGACAGCTGGCTAAAAAGCACATAAAACGAAAAGAACTGCACTTGTAATGACAGCCTTTTTCCAGAATAATGCTGTACTTTTTTACGGCCAAATGCTATGATTAAATAGGAAAAAGCGCAAGGTATCTCCAATACTTGCAATGAAAGCTGCACAAAATACAGAAAAACCAATTGAAGGGGGGGATCTCCCATGTTCCCAGAAATTGACCGCCAGGCAATTTTGGAAATTGTGGAGGATGAAGAAAAGACCGACAAAATCATGGCCCTGTTGGACGAAGCGGCCAAGAGAGAAAAGCAGCGCCGTCTTGAGCTTCAGGCAAAGGGCATTGAGCGCGCTCGCCAGAAGGGAACGACCCTCGGCAGACCGAGATTGCCTCTCCCGAGAGACTTCCCCAACATCTACCGGCGCTACAAGAGCAAGGAGATCACGGCGCAGCACGCGCAAAAGCTCTGCAATATGAGCGCCAATACCTTTTACCGGGTCATCCACGAATTTGAAGAGAAGAGCAAGTAAAAAAACCTCCCCCCGAACACTTCGGGGGGAGGTTTTTACCTGTTGTCAAGCAGTGGAGGAGGGGCGGATGCTATTTGTTCGGCACGACCTTCATGTTGGGGTAGATCTCCCGCATCCGCGCATCGTCAAAGCGGCGGTCCAAAAACTGGCCGAAACTGGTCTGGGGCGGGAGCCCCTCGGAGCGGTCGGTCCCGCGCTTGATGGCTGCCACCGAGAGGAGGATGTCAAAGCAGAGGAAGACGGCCAGCGCCCCGGCGACCCAGTTGCCGTATCTCCGGGGGAACCGCTCAATGGCGCCGCAGAGGAGGGGGTAGCAAAAGCGGATGAAGACCAGACCCAGCACCCCCCAGAAGAAGGCATACTTTAAAGTGGTGCGGCCGCCGATGTTGTACTTGGCGTGGCTGTACTGCCAGGAGACGGTGCCCAGGGCCAGCTCTTGCAGCAGGCTGCACAGGTATTCAAAGGCCGCGCCGGCAAAGGCGCTGACGCCGAAGATGACCAGCGGATTTTTGTCCCGCAGCCGGTAGAGCAGCAGGGTGAGGAGGACCGCCCCAAAGCCGTACACCTGGGAGAAGGGGCCGTAGACAAGCCCCTTGCGGCTCTCGAAGTAGCCGTTGTGAAAATACCAAAACAGCATCTCCAGAATGTAGCCGAGGACGCTGGCCACAACGAAGATCCAAAACAGGGTATAGACGCCGGGGCGGTCGTTGATAGGCGATCTGCCCGAACGCCGCTCGGCGCGACTGGCGGCCTTTGCCGCCGCAGAAATGCTCTGCAACTTCTCCACCCTCTCTCTTTAGTATATTAAAAAGTATAGCGAAAAGAGTCGCAAAAGTCCAATCTTCGGAGAAAATGTAAGAAGTTTGACAGAAAAAAGACCATCTCTTGAAGGAGATGGCCTTTTTTTGGGTGAAGTTGTCTTTTTTTGGCGCTCTACCCGCCGATGTGGAGGATGGCGGTGGCCAGCACAAAGTAGATGGTCAGGGAGACGGCGTCCACAATGGTGGTGATGAGGGGGCTTGCCATGATGGCGGGGTCGACCTTGCACTTTTCGGCCAGGATGGGCAGCAGGCCGCCGCAGATCTTGGCGACGATGACCGTGCAGAAGAGGCTGATGCAGATGGTGACGGCCACCATCAGGGAGACCCGGTCCAAAAACAGCAGTTTGCCCAGGTTGACCACCGCCAGCACCGAACCCACCAGCAGGCTGATGGCGAACTCCTTGCGGATGATCTTGAAGGCGTCCCGGGTCTTGATCTCACCCAGGGCGAGGCCGCGGATGATCATGGTGGCCGACTGGGAGCCGGCGTTGCCGCCAGTGTCCATCAGCATGGGGATGTAGGCGGCCAGCAGCACCATGGAGGAGAGGACCTCGTCAAAGCGGCGGATGATGAAGCCGGTGATGGAGGCGGAGATCATCAGCACCAGCAGCCAGAGGATGCGGTGTTTGGCCAGCTCAAAGACGCTGGATTTGAGATAGCTGTCCTCCGACGGGGTGACGGCGCCCATGATGTAGATGTCCTCGGAGTTCTCCTCCTCGATGACGTCCAGCACGTCGTCGATGGTGATGACCCCCACCAGGCGGTTTTCCGAGTCCACCACCGGCATGGAGAGCAGTTCGTACTTTTTGAAGAGGTCGGCCACCACCGACTGGTCCTCGGTGGTGCTCACCGAGAAGATGTCCTTGTCCACGATCTCCTGGATGGCGGTGTCGTCGCGGGAGGTGAGGATGTTTTGCAGGGTGACGGTCCCCTCGAGCACCCGGGTGGCGCTGGTGACAAAGCAGGTCTCGATGGTCTCTTTTTCCAGGCTGTTGCGGCGGATGTCCACGATGGCCTGGGCCACCGTCTCGTCCTTTTTCAGCTCCATAAACTCCAGGGTCATCAGGCTGCCGGCCGAGTCCTCGGGGTATTTGAGGACCTGATTGATGAGGCGGCGGGTGGCGGGGTCGGTGTTTTTGAGGACCCGCTTGACGAGGTTGGCGGGCATCTCCTCGATGAAGTCGACGGTGTCATCAAAAAACAACTCGTCCAGGATGGTGGCGAGCTCTTTGTCGGTGACGCCCTCGACGATGCGCTGCTGCACATCGGAATCCAGGTGGGAGAACACCTCTGAAGCGGTCTCTTTGGGCATCAGCCGGAAGAGGAGCACCAGGGTGTTCTCGGGCATCTCCTCAAACAGCTCGGCGATGTCCACCGGGTTTTCGTCCAGCAGCAGGGTGCGGGCCTGGGAGAACTGTCTCTCCTCCACCATGCGGCCCAGGTCTTCTAAGGTCTTGTAAAAGTCTTTCACTTGCATACCCTCCTTTTCGATCGAGTGGGAAAAACGGGGGAGACGGCGCCGCGCCAAAGGCGGTTTGCGGCGGCGCCAGTCCGGCTTTTGCGCCGGGGCTTTTTGCCGCCAGGGCAGCAAAAAAAGCCACTGGATTGAGTATGTCCATGGCTTTCGTTTCGGTATGCACTTTTAAGAGAGGGCAATTTTCCACAGCAAAAGAAAGGCTATCTGTTTTGCAGGGGTGAAAACAGATACCGCTTGAGGGCAGAAAAACGCGCGCCGCATCGCTTAACTGTGCAACTTCGACTACCGCCAGCGTCCATCTTGTTTTCACCTCCCAATTCGCTTCGTTTGCGTTTTCATTGTAAAACGGATCGGCCCAAAAGTCAAGGAAAAGCGGGCGGCTTTACCCCTTTTTTACCCTGTCTTTTCGCCGGAAGAGGGCCCTGAAATCCAGCTCCACCACCAGCACCGAGAGGAGGATGATCAGCCCGCCCCCCACCAAGTTCCAGCTGAACCGGTCATACCCCCGCAGCACCGAAAAAATGGTGCCGAAGAGCGCCTCGGTGGACATGATGAGGGCCGCCTTGGAGGCGCTTGCCCGCTGCTGGGCGTGCAGCTGCAACAGGTAGCAGACGCAGGTGCTGAACACCCCCAGGTAGAGGACCCCCACCAGCGCCAGCTTGGGCTGGATGGGGGGGAGGGAGCCCGCCTCGAAGAGGAGGAAGGAGAGCCCCGACACCAGGGTGACGGTGAGCATCTGTATAAAGTTAAAGACCTTTACTTCGATGCGGGTGGAGATGTGGCCGATGTAGGCGATCTGCACGGCAAAGACCACCGCGCCCGCCAGGGAGAAGATGTCCCCCGCCCCCAGGTGGAGGGCGCCGCCCCCGGTGAGGACCCAGACCCCCACCATGCAGGCAGCCGCCCCCAGCAGCGCCTGCTTTTTGGGGGGATGCCGCTCTGCCAGCCAGACGAAAAAGGGGACGAACGCCACATTGGTGCTGGTGAGAAAGGCGTTGTTGGAGGGGGTGGTGTGGGCCATGCCAAAGGTCTGCAGCACAAAGCCGACAAAGAGGAGCAGCCCCGAGATCACCCCCAGCCGCAGTTGGAGGGCGGTGATCTGCAGCAGCTGCCGCCAGGCCAGAAGCGCCATGGCCACCGAGGCGATGAGGAAGCGGGCGAACACCACCAAAAAGGGGGTGAGGCCGCCCTCCAGCGCCTGGGCGCCGGCCACATAGCCGTACCCCCAGAGAACGGCCAGCAAAACCAGCTCGCCGGTGGCCTCTGTCCGCCGCAGCCAACCGATCATAGAAAATCACCTCGATACCGGTGTTCTGCGCTCCCGCTGCACGGTGGGGATGCGCATCTGAAAGCGGATGGAAATCAACCGCAGCACAAAGATGAAGCCGATGCTTATGTAGGCGGCCACCTCCAGGGGGATCCACTGCCGCAAAAACCAGAAGAAGGTGCTGCCGGCGATGGAGGCCACCGCGTAGACGTCCTGGCGGAGGATGCGGGGGATTTCCCGGGAAAAGACGTCGCGGACCACCCCGCCCCCCACGGCGGTGATGAGGGAGACAAAGCTGAAGGTGATGAAGTTGAGCCCCATGTTCAGGGCGGTCAGCCCGGCCTCGACGGTGAAGGTGGCCAGCCCCAAGGCATCGAAGATGTCCAGGGCAAAGGCCCACTTCAACTGCCCTTTGGTGAGGATGACCAGGGCGGTGGTGGCGCAGATGAGCAGGGTGTACTCGTAGCGCAGAAAGAAGGTGGGCAGCCCGTCTTTGATGATGATGTCCCGGATGACCCCGCCGCCGATGGCCGTGACCATGGCCAGCACCAGGATGCCGAAGTAGTCCATCCGCTTTTTGATGGCGGTGACGGCGCCGGAGACGGCAAAGGCCACAACGCCGATGTAGTCCAGGTAGTCGATGATCCCCATGGCAGCCTCCCCGGCGCTTAAGCGCCCGTCTTCAAGTAATTGCCGAAGGTGTTTTCCAGCTGTCGCTTGACGAATTGGTAGCTAAAGCCGTTCCCGGCCAGCCCGTGGGCGGCGGCCTGACTCTCGCTCCAGTCGGCAAAGGGGACGATGTGCAGGTTGGAAAAGCGGCTGCCGAACTGGGTCACCGTGGGGATGAAGGAGAGCCCCTCCACCCGGGTCTCGCCGGTCTTCATGTCCAGGACCACGGTGCAGTCCAAAAAGCCGCCGGCCATGTTGTAGTTGCCCTTTTGTGCTGAGACGAAGTTGCCCAGGGAGTAGATCACCGGCACCTGCCGCCCGTCGGCGGCCGTCAGCTCGGCGATGGGCTGCAGGACGTGGGGGTGGTGGCCCAGGATCAGGTCGGCCCCCCAGTCGGCCAGCTTCTGGGCCTCCTCTTTCTGGTAGGCGTTGGGGGTGTCCGACCCCTCGGCCCCCCAGTGGACGTTGACCACGATGAAGTCCGCCTGCTGGCGGGCCAGCTCCATCTGGCGGCGGATGGTCTCCTCGTCCTTGAGGTAGATGCCGCAGGTGTCGCCGCTGGAGCCCACGTTGGTCATCTCCATATAGCTCAAAAAGGCGAAGCGGATGCCGTTTTCCTCTCGGATGGGGATGTCGTCGTAGGACCCCCGCTCGTAGATGCCCGCCACCGTCACCGAGGGCAGGGCGTCAAAGACCCTTTTCGACTCGGCCAGCCCGGCGCTGCCCTTGTCGTACATGTGGTTGTTGGCGTAGCTGACCACGTTGAAGCCCAGCCCCTCCACCTGCCCGGCCAGCTCTTTGGGGGAGTTGAAGGCCGGGTAGCTGGAGAGGGGGTAGAGGTCGCTGGCCACCGGCACCTCCTGGTTGATGACGGCGATGTCCGCCTTGGCCACGATGGGGGCGATCTGCCGGTAGACCGGCCCGAAGTCGTGGTAGCCGCCGCTGCCCCGGGCGGCTGCCTGCTGGTAGATGACGTCGTGGATCAGGTTGTCCCCCACCGCCATCAGCCGCACCGAGAGGGTCATGTCCCGGCCGGCAAAGGCCTCCTCCATCGGGGTGGAGGGGGCGTTGGCGCTGGTGCCGCCGCCCCCGGCGCAGCCGGTGAACAAAAGGGCGCAGGCCAAGACCGCCGCCCAAATCCTGCCGTGTTTCATAGTGCTCCTCCCAAAAAGGGGAGGGCGGTTTTTGCCCGCGCGGCCGCCCTCCGATATTTCCTCCCCAGTATAGGTCTTTTTGCGCCAAAATTCAACAATGCCCGCCATTTGCGGCTTGACTTTTTTCACCCAGAAGGGTACAATCAAAACTGTTTCAAATGAGACAATTTGTAGAGAGCAGGAGGGGAGCCAATGGAGGAGAGCATCCGCGCGGTCTTGCCGGGCTGCTTTCTCTTTGCCGGCGTGCCGGAGGGGGAGGCGATGGCCGCCCTCTCCGGCTGCGGCTCCATCAGGCGGTGTGAGCGGGGGGAGGTCATCCTCTCGCCCCAGCAGTTCACCCCCATGCTGGGGGTGGTGCTGCAGGGCCGACTGGAGGCCCGCAACGACCACGTCCTGCTGACGGTGTTGGAGCCCGGCCGCTGCTTTGGGGTGGCGGGGCTCTGGAGCGGGGCGGAGGAGTACGTCTCCACCGTGTGCGCCCAGAAAGAGAGCCTGCTCTACACCTTCAGCCGGGCGGACCTGACCGCCCTTTTCTCCCGCTGCCCCCAGACGCTGCAAAACTACCTGGCTTTTCTCTCCGACCGCATCGTCTTTCTCAACCAGAAAGTCGCCCTCTACTCCTGCCAGAGCGTAGAGGGGAAGGTCTATGCCTATTTTAAGCAGCAGGCGGCTGCGGGGTGCCCGCAGAAGGTCAACTCCAGCGAGCTGGGAAGGCTGCTGGGGGTGGGGCGCGCCTCCCTCTACCGCGCCTTTGAGGCGCTGCAGGCCCGCGGCCTCATCCGCAAGGAGGGGAAGACGGTGACCGTCCTCCACGCCGAAGAGGTGCTGTGAGCGCCGCGGCGAACGGTGATTTTTACCGGCCCCCGCCCCGGGCGGGGCGACCGGCAAAATAGAGCATTTGCCCCCGGGCAAAGAAAAATATTTGTGTGAAGAGGTGCGAGTATGAAGAAACTGTTGGCACTCGCGCTGGCGTCCCTGCTCACCCTGAGCATGTTCGCCGGCTGCGGCAAAGAAAAGGGAGAGGCCGGCACCAGCGAGCCGAAGGAGACCTACCAGTCGGTGGACATCAACGTGGCCGGGCTGAAGGGGCCCACTGGCATTGGCATGGTGCGGCTGATGGAGCAAAGCGACGCCGGAGAGGCGGCGAACAAGTACACCTTCAGTCTGGCCAGCGCCCCCACCGAGATCGTCGGCAAGATCTCCTCGGGCGAGGTGGACATCGCCGCCGTCCCCACCAACCTGGCGGCCACCCTCTACCAGAAGACAAACGGCGGGGTCAAGCTGCTGGCGGTCAACACCCTGGGGGTCCTCTACCTGCTGGAAAAGGGCGACAGCATCCACTCCGTGGCCGACTTGAAGGGCAAGACCATCTACGCCTCCGGCCAGGGCTCCACCACCGAGTACGTCCTCAACTACCTGCTGGAGCAGGCGGGGATGACCGTCGGTGAGGACGTGAAGGTCGAGTACAAGGCCGACCACTCCGAGCTGGCCGCCCTCATCGCCTCCGGCGAGGCCGACATCGCCCTGCTGCCCGAGCCCTTTGTCACCACCGTCACCTCGAAAAACGCTGACGTGCGGGTGGCCCTGGACATCACCGAGCAGTGGAAGAAGACCACCGGCGACAAGGAGCTGCCCATGGGCGGCATCATCGTCCGCACCGAATTTTTGGAGAAAAACCCAGCGGCGGTCGAGAAGTTCCTGGAGGAGTACAAGGCCTCGACCGAGTACACCGCCACCAACCTGGCGGAGACCGCCGCTCTGACCGAAAAGTACGACATCATGAAAGCCGACATCGCCCAGAAGGCCATCCCCAACTGCAACATCGTCTACCTGGACGGCGCCGCCATGAAGGAGTCGGTCAAGAGTTTCTTCGACATCCTCTTGAAAGCCGACGCCAAATCCATAGGGGGAAAACTTCCCGATGACGCGCTCTACTACGAGAAAGCGGGCAACTAGCCCACACCAAAAGAGAAGGGCCATCGCGAGCAAGGTCAGCGCCGTACTGGCGTGGGCCTTACTCTGGTTTTTGGCCGCCCGCGCCGTGAACAAGCCGCTGCTGGTGGCCTCCCCCGGGGAGACGCTGCGGGAACTGCTCTCCCTGGCGGGGGACCCCGACTTTTACCGGACGGTGCTGCGCTCGCTGGCGAGCATCCTGGGGGGCTTTTTCTCGGCGGTGGCCGCCGGCTGTCTGGTGGCCTGCCTCTCGCTGAAATCCACCTTTCTGCGGGCCTTTTTCGCCGTCCCCCTGGGGATCGTCAAGGCCACGCCGGTGGCCTCCTTCATCATCCTGGCGCTGGTGTGGCTCAAGAGCAGCCACCTCTCCCTCTTCATCTCCTTTCTGATGGTCCTCCCCCTGGTGGCGGGCAACGTCTACCAGGGGCTGGTGGAGACCGACGGCAAGCTGCTGGAGATGGGGCGGACCTTTGGCTTTGGCCAGGTGGGCCTCTGGCGGCACATCTACCTGCCCTCCGCCATGCCCTATTTTCTGGCCGCCTGCAAGACCGGCCTGGGGATGGCCTGGAAGGCGGGGGTGGCGGCGGAGGTGCTGGGGATGGTCAGCGGCACCATCGGCCGGCAGCTCTACGACACCAAAATCTACCTGGAGACCCCCAAGCTCTTTGCCTGGACGGCGGTGGTCATCCTCCTGAGCGTGGGGATGGAGCGGCTGTTCTCCTGGCTGGTGGAGCGGTTGGGTTCGCACTGGCGGAAGAGGGAGGGCAGATAGATGTTGGTATCCTTTCAAAAGGTCTCCCTGCGGCTGGGGGAGAAGGAGGTCCTGCGGGACTTCTCGCTGGATTTGCAGAACAAGGGCATCTACGGCGTCATCGGCCCCTCGGGCTGCGGCAAGACCACCCTTCTCAACCTGATACAGGGGTTTTTGCAGCCCGACGGGGGGGAGATTGCCCTCTTTTCTGACCGCATCAGCGCCGTCTTCCAGGAAAACCGGCTGCTGCCCTGGTACACCGTCTACCAAAACGTCGCCCTGGCCGCCCGCCGCCCGGTGGGCCGGGAGGAGGTGGAGGCCCTTCTTCGCCGCCTCTGCATGCCGGGGGAACTGGACAGCCTGCCCGGCTCCCTCAGCGGGGGGATGGCCCGCCGAGTCGCCCTGGCGCGGGCCCTCCTCTCCGAAAGTGACATCCTCCTGCTGGACGAACCCTTCAAGGGGGTGGACATGGCCTGCAAGCGCCAGTGTGAAAAGACCCTGCAGGCCCTCAGCGGCGGCCGACTGACCCTGCTGGTCACCCACGACCCTGGCGAGGCGGCCGCCCTCTGCGACACCGCTATCCTGGTGGGGGGGAGCCCACTGCGGCTGCGCCAAACCCTGCGCATCGACCCCCAGAGCCGGGGCCGCTCGGCCGAGGAGCTGCGCCGGCTGATGCTGGCCGAGTGAGCCCTGCGCCCCGGCATCCCCAGACAAAAAAGAGCCCGGGCCGTCTGGCCCGGGTTCTTTTGTTGCGAATCTCGGTTTTAGCGCTTGGCGCTGGGGTCGATGACAGAGGGCTTGACCCCGGCGGGGATGGGGGGGATGTAGTGCCCGCCGTCCAGCCGGTCGCGCAGCTCCTCCTTGGCCGCCTCGATCCACTCGGGGTGGTGTATGAGGTCGACGGCCGTTCCGGCCAGCACCTTGCCGGCGTAGAGGGTCCCCTTGTGGGCGATCGAGCTCTTGCCCTGGGCGACCAGCTGCCAGGAGTGGCCCGGCGTGCCCGCGGCCATGGTGACTGCCGAAATCTGGGCGGTGGGGCAGACCCAGCTCACGTCCCCCACGTCGGTGGAGCCGGGCATGGCCGCCTCGACGTGAAAGTTGGGGACCACAAAGTCGTTGATGGGGCGGCCGCCGTGCTCCTTGGCAAAGGCGATCCCCTTGGCGCCCGCCGCCTGGGCCATGGCCATCAGGGTGTCGGACGTGCTCTCAAAGCTCTTCTGCACGGCGGCGGCATAGGCGCGCTCCTCCTCGGTGTAGGAGGGGAGGGGGATCTCCCGCAGGTTGTCGTCCAGCTTTTCGGTGAGCAGGGTGTTGGGGACCAGGTTGGAACAGGCCTTGATGAACTGGGTCTCCAGCCGGGTGCCGGTCATCAGGGCCGCCCCCTTGGCGATGTCGCCCACCCGCTCGTAGATCTCCTGCACCTGCCCGGTCTTGGGGGCGCGGATGAGGTAGAGCACCTCGGAGTAGGGCTGCACCACGTTGGGGGAGTAGCCGCCGGTGTTGGTGATGGCGTAGTGGATGCGGGCCTCGGGGATGATGTGCTCGCGCAAAAACTGCACCCCGATGTTCATCAGCTCCACCGCGTCCAGGGCGCTGCGGCCCAGGTGGGGGCAGGCGGCGGCGTGGGCGCTGACCCCGTAGTAGCGGTAGCAGATCTGGTAATTTGCCAGGGAGCTTGCGCTGTTGGCGGCGTTGGTGTCGCCGGGGTGCCAGGTCAGGGCGCAGTCCAACTCGTCAAAGACCCCGTCCCGGGCCATGAAGGCCTTGCCGGAGCCGCCCTCCTCCCCTGGGCAGCCGTAGTAGACGACGGTGCCGGGGAGGTGGTTTTCGGCCAGGTAGGCCTTGACGGCCGAGGCGGCGGCCAGGGAGCCGACCCCCAGCAGGTTGTGCCCGCAGCCGTGCCCGGGCGCGCCCTCGCACAGGGGGGTCTTTGCAAAGGTGTCGGGCTGCTGGCTGAGGCCGGAGAGGGCGTCGAATTCCCCCAGAAAGCCGATGACCGGCTTTCCCTCGCCCCAGCGGCCGAGAAAGGCGGTCTCGATGCCGGCGACCCCTCGCTCGACGGCGAACCCCTCCTCCTCCAGCGCCCGGCAGAGGACCTCGGCGGACCGGCGCTCCTGAAAGGCGGTTTCGGGGCAGTCCCAGACGGCGTCGCTCCAGGCGGCCAGGCGCTGGGCCATCCCGTCGATATGGGAACAGAGTGCGGATTTGTCCATGGTGGTGTTCCTCCTTCTCTCTTTCGATCACCTCCATTATAGCACCAACGGCGGGCCCCGGGGGGAGGAGAGGCCGCCAAAAATGGCCGGGGAGATATGGCGAACTTGCCAAGGCCCCCCGGCGGGAGTAAGATAGAGGGCAGGAGGTGTATTGTCTGTGAAGATTTTGCTTTTGACCGGCAGTCCCCACAGGAAGGGGACCACCGCCGCCCTGGCGTCTGCCTTTGACCGGGGCGCTGCCGAGGCGGGCCACCAGCTGACCCGCTTTGACACCGCTTTTATGAAGATCGCCCCCTGTCTGGGCTGCGACCACTGCCGCAAAAACGGGGGTCGCTGTGTCCACGGGGACGGGATGGAGGAGATCCTGCCCGCCCTTCTGGAGGCCGACCTGGTCGTCTTTGTGACCCCCCTCTACTACTTTGGGATGAGCGCCCAGCTGAAGGCGGTCGTCGACCGGTTTTACGCCGTCAACGCCGCCTTGCGGCAGAGCCCCAAAAAGGCGCTGCTGTTGGCCGCCAGCGGGGACGACGAGCCCGGGGTGATGGAGGCGCTGGTGCTGCACTACCAGGCGGTGCTTGGCTACCTGCACTGGGAGGACTGCGGCATGCTGCTCGCCCGGGGGATGTACACCCCTGAGGATTTGGCGGGCACCCCCTACCTGTCGCAGGCGGAGGAGATGGGCCGACGCCCCCTGGGGGAGCGGTAAGAGAAAAAAGAGAGCGCGCCGCACCGGCTGTTCTGCCGGGGACGGCGCGCTTTTTTTGCGCTATTTCAGCCGGTTTTCAATGGCGGTGATGAGGGTCTGCAGGGCCTTGATGCGGGCGAACTTCTTGTCGTTTGACTCCACCACCGTCCAGGGGGCAAAATCGGTGGAGGTGAACTGCAACATGTCGTTGACCGCCGCCTCGTGCTGGTCCCACTTCTCCCGGTTGCGCCAGTCCTCGTCGGTGATCTTCCAGCGCTTTTCGGGGGTGTTCTGCCGGTCCTCGAACCGGCGCAGCTGCTCGTCCTTGTCGATTTGCAGCCAGAACTTGACGATGACGGCGCCCCAGTCGGTGAGCTCCTTTTCAAACTCGCTGATTTCGTCGTAGGCCCGGGCCCAGTCGGCGGGGGTGCAGAAGCCCTCGACCCGCTCCACCATCACCCGCCCGTACCAGGTGCGGTCAAAGATGGTGATGTGCCCCCGCTTGGGCAGCCGGGTCCAGAACCGCCAGAGGAAGTGGCGGCCCAGCTCCTCCTTGGAGGGGGCGGCGATGGGGACCACCTCGTACCCGCGGGGGTCGAGGGCGGCGGCAACCCGCTTGATGTTGCCCCCCTTGCCGGCCGCGTCCCACCCCTCGTAGGCGACGATGACCGGGATCTGCTCCTTGTAGAGGAGCCCGTGCAGCTTTTTCAGCTTGGCTTGGCACTTCTTCAATTCTTCTTTATAGGTGGTGGGCTCCAGGGTGCGGTTGAGGTCGATGTCGCAGAGTTTTGGGGTCTCCACCAATGGAAAGCGACTGGCGGGGATGCCGCCCTGGTAGGCGGCGGCCTGTGCGTCCCGCTCCGGCCGCTGGGCGATGGCCCGACCGATCTCCTTGACCAGGGTCTGGTAGATGTCCGCCATGGCCACGTCGCGGTCCTCGCTGGCGATCACATGCCAGGGGGCGCAGGAGGTGTCGGTCTGCTCCAACATCTGGTCGTAGATTTGGTAGAGGTCGTCGTAGCGGCGGTTCCTCTTCCAGTCGGTCTTGGTGACACGCCAGCGGGTGGCCTTGCTCTCCTCTAGGGCGGAGAGCCGCTTTTTCTGCTCCTTCTGGCTGATGTGCAGGAAAAACTTGATGATCAGGTAGCCGTTGTCGGTGAGGGTGCGCTCGAAGTGGTTGATCTCCTCGATGCGGCGGGTCAGCTCTTTTTTGGGGAGGGCGTTTTCCAGCTGGGCAGTGGACACCTCTTGGTACCAGCTGCGGTCGAAGATGGAGAACTCCCCGGCGATGGGGATTTTCTGCCAGAACCGCCAGAGGAAGGGGTGGCGGGCCTCGGTCTCGTCCGGGTCGACGGTGGAGTAGACCTTGAAGCCCCGGGGGTCCAGGTTGAGGATGACGTCGGAAATCTTGCTGCCCTTGCCGGCGGCGCTCCACCCCTCAAAGAGGATGATGACCGGCACCTTGGCCTCCTTCATCTGCTGTTGCAGGGCGGAGAGGCGGGGCTTGAGCTGCCCCGCAATGGCCTTGTACTCCTCCTTCATCATGATCTTTTTTAGGTTGACCTTTTCCAGCATGACGGCACCTCCTGGTCGTTTGAAAAAGCGAATAATATTTTTTTGTATATTTGCTATATTTTAGCACTTTTGCCCCTTGGATACAAGGGGAAAGGAGAGGGTGGCCCCTTTTCTGCCGCGACGGCAGAGGGAGAGGGGAATATACACAAATTTCCCGGCGAAAATGCACGGGAACGCCAAATCGCGGCAAGGCGGATTGCCACCGGCAAAAAAGAACGGTATCATGGAAAAAAGCGCCGTGAGGCGCAGTCGAAAGGGGTTGTCTGTTGACATGAGCATGCACATTGCCGCAAAGGCGGGGGAGATCGCCCCCAACATCCTCCTCCCCGGGGACCCGATGCGGGCCAAGCACATTGCCGAGACCTATTTGGAGGACGCCGTCTGCTTCAACGAGATCCGGGGGATGTACGGCTACACCGGCACCTACAAGGGGCAGCGGGTGTCAGTCATGGGGACCGGCATGGGGATCCCCTCCATCCTCATCTACGCGACCGAGCTGGCCCGGGACTACGGCTGCAAAAAGATGATCCGCCTGGGGACCGCCGGCGCCTATTCCGAGAAGCTGAAGGCCCTGGATCTGGTCCTCTCCCAGGCGACCAGCACCACCTCCGCCCTCAACGACCACATCTTCCCCGGCCACTACGCCCCCTGCGCCGACTTTGAGCTGCTGGACAAGTGCTACCACATCGCCCGGGAGAGGGGACTGCCGGTTTACGTGGGCAACACCATCTGCAACGACCACCTCTACATCGACAACAAGGAGGAGTACAAGAAGGTCTGGGCCGACTACGGGGTCATCGCCTCGGAGATGGAGGGGGCGGGCCTTTACACCGTGGCCGCCCGCTACGGGGCCAAGGCCCTCACCGTCATGTCCATCGTCGAGACCTCCTTCAAGCCGGGGGCCAAGGGCGTTTCGGCAGAGGACAAGGAGAAAAACCTCAAGGACATGATCTTGCTGGCGCTGGACACCGCCATCGACTGACGGCAAAGAAAAAACAGGTGCGAACGGATCCGCACCTGTTTTTTTGCGCCCTGCCGGCGGGGGAGGGAAGGGGCTTATTTTTCCCCCTCGTCCTCCTCCGGCCTGTTGTGGGTCACCTGGTAGCAGAGGGTCAGCAGGCTGTCCCCCAGATGGACGTTTTCCACCACCACGTCGCTGTGGTCGACCCGCAGGTCGTAGTGGCTGAAGTTCCAAAACCCGGTGATGCCCAGATCCACCAGTTGGGGGGCCACCTTGGGGGCCGCCGTCTTGGGGATACAGAGGATAGCGATGGTGGGGTGGTTTTCCCGGCAGAAGGTTTCCAGCTCGCCGGTGGAGCGCACCGGCAGGCCGGCGATGATCTCGCCGGTCTTTTGGGGGTCGGAGTCGAAGATCCCCGCCAGGCGAAAGCCCCGCTTCTCAAAGTTCATGTGGGCGGCGATGGCGCTGCCCAGGTTGCCCGCGCCGATGAGGATGGTGTCGTGCATGGTGTCCACGCCGATGATCCGCCCGATTTCCCGGTGGAGCTGTTCGATGTTGTAGCCGTAGCCCTGCTGGCCGAAGCCCCCAAAACAGTTGAGGTCCTGGCGGATCTGCGAGGCGGTGAGGTTCATCTTCTGGGACAGCTCCTTGGAGGAGATGCGCCCCACCCCGTTTTGCAGCAGGTCCCCCAAAAAGCGGTAGTAGCGGGGGAGCCGCCGGATGACAGACAGGGAAACGCCGTTCTTTTTCACAAAAACACCCCGTTTTTACAGCGACTGGATGGTGTCCATCACGTAGTTGCCGAATTCTTCGCAGGTGCAGCCGGTATCGCGGCCGGTGCAGTGCATCTTCTTCTCTTCAAACATGCAGATGTCCAGCGCCCGCTCCAACTTGTCCGCCTCGGCCTGGTAGCCGATGTGGGAGAGCAGCAGGACGGCGGCCCGCAGCATGGAACAGGGGTCGGCGTAGATGTCCCGCCCCTCCTTCACCATCCGGGGGGCGGAGCCGTGAATGGCCTCGAACATGGCGTAACGCTTGCCCAGGTTGGCGCTGCCGGCGGTGCCGACGCCACCCTGGAACTCGGCCGCCTCGTCGGTGATGATGTCGCCGTAGAGGTTGGGGAGGACGAAGACACGGAAGTCGCGGCGGCGCTTTTCGTCCACCAGCTTGGCGGTCATGATGTCGATGTACCAGTCGTCGGTGGCGATCTCAGGGTACTCCTGGGCCACCTTCTGGCAGATCTCCAAAAACTTGCCGTCGGTGGTCTTGATGACATTTGCCTTGGTGACGATAGAGACCCGGCCCTTGCCGTTTTTGCGGGCGTAGTCGTAAGCCAGCCGGGCGATGCGCTCGGTGCCCTGGGTGGTGGTGACGGTGAAGTCCACCGCCAGGTCCTCGTCCACATTGACCCCCAGCGAGCCCAGGGTGTAGGCGCCCTCGGTGTTTTCGCGGAAGAAGGTCCAGTCGATGCCCTGTTCGGGCACCTTCACCGGGCGGACGTTGGCAAAGAGGTCGAGCTCTTTGCGCATGGCCACGTTGGCGCTTTCGATGTTGGGCCAGGGGTCGCCCTTGCGGGGGGTGGTGGTGGGCCCCTTGAGGATGACGTGGCAGGCCTTGAGTTCGGCCAGCACGTCGTCGGGGATGGCCTTGTTCTGGGCCACCCGGTTCTCGATGGTCAGCCCGTCGATCTCTTTAAAGACCACCCGGCCGGCCTTCACCTGGTCTTGCAGCAGGTAGGAGATGACCCGCTGGGCCTCGTGGGTGATGCGGGGGCCGATGCCGTCGCCGCCGCAGACGCCGATCACGATCTGGTCGAGACCGCTGTAATCGACAAAGTCGCCCTGCTCCTTCACCCGCTGGATGCGCTCCAACTGGCCCTGTAAAACCTTGGCAAACTGTTCGGTTGCGGAGACCATTTTTTCTTCCATCATCTCATTGCCTGCCTTTCGCTCATTTTTTTGGTGTAGTCCAGCAGCCCGCCGCAGAGGAGCATCTCCACCTGCCGCTCGGACAGCTCCGCCCGCACCGCAAACTGGGTGCCGCGGGTGTTGTTTTTGACGGTGAGCCGGCCGCCCTCTTTCAGGGCGTCGATCAGCCCGACGATCTCCAGCTCGTCGCCGAGGGAGAGGGCCTCGTAGTCCGCCGCGTCGGCAAACTCCAGGGGGAGGATGCCGGCGTTGACCAGGTTTGCCTTGTGGATGCGGGCAAAGCTCTGGGCGATGACCGCCTTGACGCCCAGGTAGAGGGGGGCGAGGGCGGCGTGCTCGCGGGAGGAGCCCTGACCGTAGTTCTGGCCGCCGACGATGATGCCGCCCTGCTTTTCCTTGCAGCGGGCGGGGAAGTCGGGGTCGCAGGCGGTGAAGCAGAACTCGCTGATTTTGGGGACGTTGGAGCGGTAGGGGAGGACCTTGGCCCCGGCGGGCATGATGTGGTCGGTGGTGATGTTGTCCCCCACCTTCAGCACCACCTCTTTTTTCAGGTGGTCGCAGAGGGGTTCGGTCTTGGGGTAGGGCTTGATGTTGGGGCCGCGCACCACCTCCACTGCGCCGGCCTCTTCGGGGGCGGCGGGGGCGACCAACAGGTTGTCATTGACCAAAAAGCGGGCGGGCATCTCGATCCCCCCCAGGTCGCCGATTTCGGTGGGGTCGCTGATGACCCCCTGCAGGGCCGACCAGGCGGCCGTCTCGGGGCTGACCAGGTAGACCTGGGCGTCAGCGGTGCCGCTGCGCCCCTCAAAGTTGCGGTTGAAGGTGCGCAGGGAGACCCCGCCCGACTTGGGGGATTGGCCCATCCCGATGCAGGGGCCGCAGGCGCATTCCAGCACCCGGGCGCCGGCGGCGATCATGTCGGCCAGGGCGCCGTTTTCCGCCAGCATGGTGAAGACCTGCTTGGACCCCGGGGAGATGGTGAGGCTGACGTTGGGGTGCACCGTCTTCCCCTTGAGGATGCGGGCCACCTTGAGCATGTCGTAGAGGGAGGAGTTGGTGCAGGAGCCGATGCAGACCTGGTCCACCGGGATGCCGCCCAGCGCCCCGACCGGCTTGACGTTGTCGGGGCTGTGGGGGCAGGCGGCCAGGGGCTCCAGCGCCCCCAGGTCGATGGTGAGCACCCGGTCGTAACGGGCGTCGGCGTCGGGGGCGAGGGGGGTGAAATCCCCCTCGCGACCCTGGGCGGCCAAAAACTGGCGGGTGATCTCGTCGGAGGGGAAGATGGAGGTGGTGGCCCCCAGCTCGGCGCCCATGTTGGTGATGGTGGCCCGCTCGGGCACGCTGAGGGTGGCGACCCCCTCGCCGGCGTACTCGATCACCGCGCCGACGCCGCCCTTGACCGACAGCTCCCGCAAAACGGCGAGGATGATGTCCTTGGCGGAGACGCAGGGCCGCAGGGCCCCGGTGAGTTCCACCTTGATGACCCGGGGCATGGGGATGTAGTAGGCCCCGCCGCCCATGGCCACCGCCACGTCCAGCCCGCCGGCGCCGATGGCCAGCATGCCGATGCCGCCGCCGGTGGGGGTGTGGCTGTCCGAGCCGATGAGGGTCTTGCCCGGAACGCCGTAGCGCTCCAGGTGCACCTGGTGGCAGATGCCGTTGCCGGGGCGGGAGAAGTCCACCCCGATCTTCTTGGCCACGGTCTGGGTGTATTTGTGGTCGTCGGCGTTTTCAAAGCCTGACTGCAGGGTGTTGTGGTCGATGTAGGCGACCGATTTTTCGGTCTTGACCCGGGGGATGCCGATGGCCTCGAATTCCAAATAGGCCATGGTCCCGGTGGCGTCTTGGGTGAGGGTCTGGTCGATTTTCAGGCCGATCTCGCTGCCGGGCGCCATGTCGCCTGACAGCAGATGGGCGGAGATGATCTTTTCCGCGAGATTCTGTCCCACAAGCATCGTCCTTTCTGTCTGTTCCCCTATGTGCTCTATAAATAAGAAATCATGTACAAGTATAATCCCTCACCCCCTGTATTGTCAATTGGTTAACGATTACAAAATGAATTTATGAAAATGAAATCCTGCAAAAATATCGAAAAACACATATCCCCAGCAAAGCGGGAGAAAATAGATAAAAACAAGTGAGAATACCGACTTTACGGATAGGACCGCCCAGCTGGCGGGTGAAAAATTTGCATAAAGTCAGAAAGGCGGAGGCATTTTTGAGCGAGAAAAACAAAAAACAGCAATCTTTGGTGAGCGGGGAGGAGCCGGCGGAGGAGGCGCAGGAGACGCAGGACGCGGCCCAGGCACAACAGGAACAGGCGCAGATCCTGAACATGGGTTCGGTGACGGTGCAAAAGGGCAGCTACACCATCCACTGCCTGACCATCATCGGCCAGATCGAGGGGCACTTCATCCTGCCGCCCCAGAACAAGACCACCAAATACGAGCACGTCATCCCCCAGCTGGTGGCCATTGAGGAGCGCGACGACATCGATGGGCTCATCGTCATCCTCAACACCGTGGGGGGCGATGTGGAGGCGGGCCTCGCCATCGCCGAATTGATTGCCGGGATGGAAAAGCCCACCGCCTCCCTGGTGCTCGGCGGCGGCCACTCCATCGGGGTGCCCCTGGCGGTGGCCGCCGGGCGCTCCTTCATCGCCCCCAGCGCCACCATGACCATCCACCCGGTGCGGATGAACGGGCTGGTGCTGGGGGTGCCCCAGACCTTTTCCTACTTCGAGCAGATGCAGGACCGCATCCTGAATTTTGTGGCCGGCAACTCCCGCATCGGCAAGGAGCGGTTCAAGGAGTTGATGATGACCACCGGCGAACTGGTGATGGACGTGGGGACGGTCCTGGACGGGGAGCGGGCCACCCAGGAAGGGCTCATCGACGAGCTGGGCGGCCTCAAAGAGGCCATGAACTACCTCTACCGGGAGATCGAATCCCGCCGCAAAGACGCGCCCGAGGGCGGGGAGGAGCGCAAAAAAGAGTCGGCCACCCGCAAAAAGGGGAAAAAAGAGGAGAGCGCCCCCGCAAAAACAGGGAAGAAGGCGAACAAATGATTTTACACACCCCGGTCCCTTGTGGTATGATAATGGAGACTTTGGCCGCCGCCCCGCCGCCGGAGTACTGCCGGTCGGGCGGCCAGCTCTGCCAGGTGTCGGGCGGCCGGGTGGAGCGGCTGATCTCCACCGACCCCAACGCCTTTTTAGAGCCTGGGTTTCAGCCCGGCGCCCCCTTGGCGCCGGACCGCTGATCCGGCCTTTTCTGCCGCCCCCGCCCGCCGGGAGCGGCCTACATAAAAACGGCTTTTTGAAGGGCTGCCGGCCCCCTTTTTGGCCGGCTGGGTGGGACAGGCCCCCGCTTTTTTGTGCGGGGCCCGAATAGCAAACGATTTGCCCCCTCTGCGCCAGCGCAGGGCAGGGGCTTGATTTGAGGAGTTTTCATGGCAACGAAGCGCACAACCGGAAAGCGGGCGGCCCCCAAGTCGGGCGCCGCCCAGAAAAACAAACTCTTTCGCCAGCAGATGGCGGCGGTCATCGCCTTTGCGGTGGGGCTGCTGCTGACCTTTTTGGCCCTGGTGAGCGGGCTGAATGTCTGGAACGCCCTGCACAAGTTCCTCTTTGGCCTCTTTGGGCTGGCGGCCTACCTGGTGGGGCCTTTGGTGGTCTACATATCCGGCTCCTCGGCGCTCAAAAAGCGCTCGATCGTCAAACCCATGCTGCTGGGGGCCCTCTTTCTGGCCTTTCTCTGCGGGGCCATCCAGCTCCTCTTTGCCCCCGAACTGCTGGGCAACAACTTCTTTGACAAATTTCTCAACCTCTACGCCATGGGGGCGGCCAAGCGGGGCGGCGGCCTCGCCTTCTGCCTGCTGGGCTGGCCGCTGCTGTCCCTGTTCGGCAAGACCGGCGCCGTTCTCACCATGGGGATCGCCGCCTTCGTCATTTTGATGTTCATCAGCGGCAAGACTTTGCTGGACCTGCACCAGAGCGTGCAGAAGCCGGTCCGCCAGGCGAAGGAGATGGTGGCCGAGCGGATGCAGCGGGGCGCGGCCAACATCGATGTGGACATCGGCGGCCCCCGCCCCATCGACATTCCCCTGGGGCCCGACGAGGAGCGCCCCGCCCCCCGGCGCAAAAAGGAGAAGGCGGCCCCCGCCCTTCCCCCGCAGGAGCCGGAGGAGGCCCTGCCCCTGCCCGACCCCGCCCGCCGCCAGGAGGACGAGGACGCCCTGGACGCCCTGGTGCAAAAAATCGTAAACGGCGGCGCCCCCGCCCCCCAAAAGGAGGAGCTGGACCCCGCCGAGATCTTCACCTTTACCGTCCCCGACATCAAGCCCGCCTCGGCCGTCGTCCCCGGCGGGGAGGAAAAAGCGCCCGCTTCCGAAGGGGAGGGGGAGGAGGGAGAGCCCTTCGCCGCCCCCGAGGAGGAAGAGGAGGAGGCCCCCGCCTACAACTACCCCTCGGTGGGGCTGCTCAATCCGCCCCCCGCTGAAAACAACCGGGACATCTCCCGCGAACTCAAGCAAAACGGGGAGCGGTTGGTGGACACCCTCAAGAGCTTTGGAGTGCAGACAAAAATCATCAACATCAGCCGGGGCCCGGCGGTGACCCGCTACGAATTGCAGCCCAACGCCGGGGTCAAGATCAGCAAGATCACCAACTTGGCCGACGACATCGCCCTCAACCTGGCGGCCTCCGGCGTCCGCATCGAGGCGCCCATCCCCAACAAGGCGGCGGTGGGCATTGAGGTGCCCAACAAGAACACCAGTGTGGTGGGCATCCGGGAGATGTTGGACTCCCCGGCCTTCCGGGATGCGGGCAGCGCCCTCTCGGTGGCCCTGGGCAAGGACATCGCCGGCAACGTCAAGGTGGCCGACATCGGCAAGATGCCCCACGTGTTGATTGCCGGCGCCACCGGTTCGGGCAAGTCCGTCTGCATCAACTCCATCATCCTGAGTTTGCTCTACAAGTCCTCCCCCGAGGAGGTGCGGCTGCTGATGGTCGACCCCAAGGTGGTGGAGCTGGGGGTCTACAACGGCATCCCCCACCTGCTGGTCCCGGTGGTCACCGACCCCCACAAGGCGGCCGGCGCCCTGGGGTGGGCGGTGACCGAGATGCTCAACCGCTACAAGCTCTTTGCGGCCAACAACGTCCGCGACCTGGGCGGTTACAACAAGCTCTGCGAGAGCCGGGGGGAGAAGCCCCTCTACCGCATCGTCATCATCATCGACGAGCTGGCCGACCTGATGATGGCCGCCCCCGGCGAGGTGGAGGACAGCATCTGCCGCCTGGCGCAGATGGCCCGCGCCGCGGGGATGCACCTGATCATCGCCACCCAGCGCCCCTCGGTGGACGTGATCACCGGCGTCATCAAGGCCAACATCCCCAGCCGCATCGCCTTTGCCGTCTCCAGTCAGGTGGACTCCCGCACCATCCTCGACGGGGCAGGGGCCGAAAAGCTGCTGGGCAGGGGGGACATGCTCTACTTCCCGGTGGGGGCCTCCAAGCCCACCCGCATCCAGGGCTGCTTTGTCACCGACGAGGAGATCGAGCGGGTGGTCGAGGCCATCAAGCCCGACACCCCCAAGACCTATGACGAGCAGATCATCGAGGAGATCGACAAGCAGGCCGCCGCCGAAAAGGGCAAGGGCTCGAATGGCGGCAGCGGGGAAGAGGGGGACGACATGCTCCCCGACGCCATCGAGGTGGCGGTGGACGCCGGCCAGATCTCCACCTCCATGCTGCAGCGCAAACTGAAGCTGGGCTATGCCCGGGCCGCCCGCATCGTGGACGAGATGGAGGAGCGGGGGATCATCGGCCCCTTCGAGGGCTCCAAGCCCCGCAAGGTGCTCATCAGCCGGCAGCAGTGGCTGGAGATGTGCGCCAACCAGGACGCCCTCGAGCACTAGAGAAAAAGGACAGTGCGGCAGGCAGGGGACACCCCTCTGCCCGCCTTCTGCTGTGCGGCACCGCCCGCCGGAAAGGACACCCATGAACGATTTTCTGCCCATCAGCCGCGCCGAGATGGAGGAGCGGGGCTGGACCCGGCCCGACTTTGTCTACATCTGCGGCGACAGCTATATCGACCACCCCAGTTTCGGCTGCGCCATCATCACCCGGGTGCTGGAGAGCGCCGGCTACAAGGTGGCGATCCTCTCCCAGCCGGATGTGGAGGAGGACGCCCCCTTCACCCAGTTCGGCCAGCCCCGCCTGGGCTTTCTCATCTCGGCGGGGAACGTGGACTCGATGGTCAACCACTACACCGTGGCCAAAAAGCGCCGCGCCACCGACTTTTACACCGCCGGCGGGGTGATGGGCAAGCGCCCCGACCGGGCCACCATCGTCTACTCCAACATTGTCCGCCGCCTCTATCCCGAGGCGCCCATCCTCATCGGCGGGGTGGAGGCGTCCATGCGCCGCTTTGCCCACTACGACTACTGGGACAACGCCGTTCGTCCCAGCATCCTTCAGGACGCAAAGGCCGATCTGCTCCTCTACGGCATGGGGGAACACCAGATCGTCGAGGTGGCCGACCGCCTGGCGGCGGGGGAGCCGGTGGCGGCCATCCGGGACGTGCGGGGCACCTGTTACTTTGCCGAGCGGAGCGAGCTGCCCGACGGCTATGTGAAGTGCGCCAGCTTTGAAAAGGTGCGGGAGAACAAGCGCAGCTATGCCAAGGCCCAGGCCATTCAGTACAACGAGTGCGACTACGCCACCGGCCACCTGCTGGTGCAAAAGCACGGAGACCGGGTGCTGGTGGCGACGCCCCCCTCCCGCCCTCTGGCGAGGGAGGAGCTGGACCGGGTCTATTCGCTGCCCTACCAGCGCACCTACCACCCCAGCTACGAAGCGCTGGGCGGGGTGCCCGCCATTGCGGAGGTGGAGTTCTCCATCATCCACAACCGGGGCTGCTTCGGCGGCTGCAACTTCTGCGCCATCGCCGTCCACCAGGGGCGGCACGTCACCAGCCGCTCGGCCGAGTCGGTGCTGGAGGAGGCGGAGCGGATGACCCACAACCCCCGCTTCAAGGGGTATATCCACGACGTGGGGGGGCCCACCGCCAACTTCCGCGGCCCCTCCTGCGACGGGCAGCTGGAGCGGGGGATGTGCAAAAACGGCCGCAAGTGCCTGGCCCCCACCCCCTGCCCCAAACTCAAGGTCGACCACCGGGAGTACGACGACATCCTGGAGCGGATGCGCCGGATCCCCGGCATCAAAAAGGTGTTTGTCCGCTCGGGCATCCGCTTTGACTACCTGAACCTGGACAGGGACCAGACCTTTTTTGACCACCTGGTGAAATACCACGTCTCCGGCCAGCTGAAGGTGGCCCCCGAAAACTGCAGCGACCGGGTGCTGCGGGCCATGGGCAAGCCGGGCATTGCCAGCTACCGCAAGTTCCAGCGGGCCTTCTACCAAAAGACCAAGCAGATCGGCAAGAAGCAGTACCTGGTGCCCTATCTCATGAGTTCCCACCCGGGCAGCGGGCTCAAAGAGGCCATCGACCTGGCCCTCTTTTTGAAGGAGGAGGGGCTGCGCCCCCAGCAGGTGCAGGACTTTTACCCCACCCCCTTCTCCATCTCCACCTGCATGTACTACACCGGGATGGACCCCTTTACCCTGGAGGAGATCTACGTGGCCACCGACCCCCACGAGAAGGCCATGCAGCGAGCGCTGATCCAGTATTTTCTGCCCCAAAACCAGCAGTTGGTGCTGGAGGCGCTCAAGCGGGCGGGCCGCTGGGACCTCATCGGCTTTGGGCCCGAGTGCCTGGTCAAGCCCGACGCCAAGACCGCCGCCGCCCTGCGGGCGCGCCGGCAGGCCCAGGGGGAGAAGCGGGGCCAGAGCAGGCGGCCGGCCGGCCGCCAGAAGGGAGGGCGTGAGCCGTGGCACAGCGCAAAACCGTCCACAGGACGAGCAAAAAGCAAAAAGAAAAGATAAAAAAGGCCCTGTTGGGGGTGCTGGTCAGCCTGGTGGCCCTGGTGCTGGTGGTGCTGGGGGTGGACCCGGAGTGGCTGGGCGCCATCCCCGGCGGGAACGACCTGTTGACCAGCCTCGGTCTCTCGGACATCTCCATCCCCGAGGGGGAGGCATCGGTCCACTTCATCGACGTGGGGCAGGGGGACGCCTCCCTCATCCTGGTGGACGGGCACGCCGTCCTCATCGACGGGGGCGAAAACGACAAGGGCGACACGGTGGTGAACTACCTAAAAAACCAGGGGGTGGAAAAGCTCGACCTCATCGTCGCCACCCATCCCCATTCCGACCACATCGGCGGGCTGGACGTGGTGATGGCCGCCATCCCCACCGACACCCTGCTGATGCCCCGCCTGCCCCAGACCCAGCTGCCCACCACCAAGACCTACAAAGACCTGCTCACCCAGGCGGCCGAGAGCCAGGTCAAGGTGGTGTACAGCGAGCCGGGACAGCAGCTCACCTACGGCGACGGCCGGCTGACGGTGCTGGGGCCGCTGGAGGGGTATGACGACCTGAACGACACCTCGGCCGTGGTCCTCTTTCGCTACGGCAGCCAGCGCTTCCTCTTTACCGGGGACATGGAGACAAAGGCCGAAAAGGACCTGCTGGAGGAGTACGGGGCCGGGGAGATCGGGGCCCAGGTGCTCAAACTGGGGCACCACGGCAGCAGCACCAGCACCTCGGCGGCCTTTTTGGACAGGGTGGACCCCGAGATCGCCGTGGCCTGTGTGGGGGCGGGCAACTCCTACGGCCACCCCCACCAGGAGACGGTGGACCTGCTGGCCAATCGGGGCGTCCGCTTTTTGCGCACCGACCTAAACGGCACCATCGTCTTTTCCACCGACGGCAGCGATCTGGATGTCGTCTGCCAGAAGGGGGAGTGAGGGGATGTTTTACAGCGTGGACCGCATCGAGGGCCCCCTCGCCGTCTTGCAGGACGACGAGGGCGAAAACCGCGCCGTCCCCCTGGCGGAGCTGCCGGAGGGCCTGCGGGAGGGGGACGTCCTCTGTCGGGAGGGGGAGAGCTGGCGCCCCGCCCCGGAGGAGCGGGACCGCCGCCGCGCCGAATTGCAGGCGCTGCTGGACCGGCTGACTGGAAAATAGCGGATGTGGGAGGGAGCAGGTTTTCTGCTCCCTCCCTTTTTGCCGCTAGCTTTTGCCGGGAGAGGTGCTATAATGAAAGGGGAAAGGGACGCGGTCTGTAAAGGGAGAGGGGAGGCGGCTCGGATGGAGAGAAAACCGCTGCAAAAACAGCCGGACAGAGATTTTTTGCAGTTTGCCAGGTGGGTGTCGGGCGCCCCCTTCTTCGGGCTGGCCGCCGCCTGTGGGGCTGCCGCCGTCTTGCTGCTGCGGGGCGGGGAGTGGTCGCTGTCCACAGCCCTCTACCTCGCCGCCCCCCTGGCGGGGATGCTGGTGCTCTACGGCGTTTTGGCAGCCGTCGCCAGGACCCGGTACGGCCTGAAGATCCCCCTTCTCCCCCGGGTGTTGCGGCTGCCCGCCCTGCTCCTGACGGCGGCGCTGGTTGCCCTCTGCATTGCCCTGGCCCGCTGAAAAGAGGGGAGAGAGCGGGGCGATGGGAGCAAACGAAAAAAAGAATTTCTCGCCGTCGGCCTTTCAAAAAAAAAGCCGGCGGCCGTTTTCTTTTCTTCTCCCTGTTTTTTCGCCAGGGGGTTGCAATGGGGGGAGATTGTGATACCATAGAGGTAAATTGAACTATATCATTTCGACAGAGGCAGCCCTGAAAAGGGAAGGGCCGCCCTGCCGTCTGCGCCGGGGCGCAGCGAAAGGAATGGGGTTTTATGAGAGAGATCGAAGCCGCCCGGATCACCCAGGTGGTCAAGCGCCTCTGCATCGAGGCCAACTGCCGTCTGCCAGAGGATGTGCAGGAGCGCATCCGCGCCTGCCGCGCCTGCGAGGACGGGGAGACCGCCTGCGGCATCCTGGACAAGATCATCCAAAACTACGAGATCGCCGGGGCCGAAGGGGTGCCCATCTGCCAGGACACCGGCATGGCCTGCGTCTTTTTGAAGATCGGGCAGGAGGTCCACATTGCCGGCGACCTGCGCGCGGCGGTGGACGAGGGGGTGCGCCAGGGGTACGCCGAGGGGCGGTTGCGCAAATCGGTGGTGCGCGACCCGCTGGACCGGGTCAACACCGGGGACAACACCCCGGCCCTCCTCTACTGCGAGCTGGTGCCCGGCGAACAAATCGAAATCACCGTGGCCCCCAAGGGCTTTGGCAGCGAGAACATGAGCCAGATCAAGATGCTCAAGCCCTCCGACGGGCTGGACGGGGTGCGCAACTTCGTGCTGCAGGTGGTGGAGGACGCCGGCCCCAACCCCTGCCCCCCCATCGTGGTGGGGGTAGGGCTGGGCGGCAGCTTTGACAAGGCCGCCCTGTTGGCCAAACAGGCCCTGATGCGGCCCCTCGACCAGCGCAGCCAAAGCCCCTTCTACGCCGGGCTCGAGGAGGAGCTGCTGGAAAAAATCAACCAAAAGGGGATCGGGCCCCAGGGCTTTGGGGGCAAGACCACCGCCCTGGCCGTCAACATCGAGACCATGCCCACCCACATTGCCGGGCTGCCCTGCGCGGTGAACATCAACTGCCACGTGACCCGCCACAAGACGGAGGTGCTTTGAGATGGAGAAGAAGATCACCACCCCCCTGACCCGCGAGGCCGCCCGCCAGTTGCGCTGCGGCGAGAGCGTCCTCATCAGCGGGGTCATCTACACCGCCCGCGACGCCGCCCACAAGCGGCTGGTGGAGCTGGCCGAGAAGGGCGCCCCCCTGCCCTTTGATATCGAAAACGCCACCATCTACTACGTGGGGCCCACCCCCGCCAAGGAGGGCCGCCCCATCGGCTCGGCCGGCCCCACCACCAGTTACCGGATGGACGCCTATTCCCCCACCCTCATCGCCCTGGGCGAGACCGGGATGATCGGCAAGGGGAAGCGGGGGCCAGAGGTGATCGCCGCCATGAAGGAGCACGGCGCGGTCTACTTTGGGGCCATCGGCGGGGCGGGGGCCCTGCTGGCCCGCTGTGTCAAGAAGGCCGAGATCGTGGCCTACGAGGACCTGGGGGCCGAGGCCGTCCGCCGGTTGGAGGTGGAGGATTTCCCCGCCGTGGTGGTCATCGATTCCACCGGCAAAAACCTCTACGAGACCGGGCGGGCGGAGTACCTGGCCGCCCGCGACGGAAAGTGAGACAGCGAAAAGGGGGAGGAGGACGCCCATGGAGATAGAGCTCAAGCAGGGGAGCCAGGTCCCCGTCTACCGCCAGATCGCCGAGGCAGTCGCCGGCCAGATCGCCGAGGGCCGGCTGGCCCCCGGCGACAAGCTGCCCACCGTCCGCCAGCTGGCCGAGGAGACCGGCCTGGCCCAGGGGACCGTCAAGCACGCCTACGACGAGCTGGAAAAAGAGGGGCTCATCGAGATGGTGCAGGGCCGGGGGACCTTTGTCCGGGGGCGGGAGGAGAGCGCCTCCGGCGGCCGCAAGGATTTGGCGATGGCGGCCATCGACGCCCTGCTGGACCGGATGGAGGAGTTGGGCTTTTCCAGCCGGGAGAGCGAGATCTTCTTCTCCCTCAAGCTGCGGGAGCGGGAAGAGGGGTATGAGCAGGTGCGGCTGGCCCTAGTGGACTGCAACACCGAGGCCCTCTCCCAGATGGCTGACCAGCTCTCCCGAGTGGCGGACGTGGACGTCTACCAGTTCCTGCTGGACGACGTGCTGGGCGCCCCCTACAAAATCGGCGACCACGAGGATTTGGTCATCACTACCTCCACCCACTTCCACCAGCTCTCCCAGGCGGTGGGGGGGCGCTGCCGGCTGGTGCGGGTGGTGCTCTCCCCCTCCAACCAGACCCTGACCGCCCTGGCCCGCGCCCCGGAGGAGGGGCGGGTGGGCATCCTCACCGCCAGCGACAAGTTCGGGCGGATCATCCGCCGCAGCTGCACCGCCCTGGGGATCGACGGCGGCCGGGTGGACGCCCGCCTCTTCGGCGAGGAGGGGGTGCGGTCCTTTGTGGAGGGACACCCCGTCCTCATCCTCCCCCCCAACTACAACCGCTTCTGCTCAAAGGAGGAGGGGGAGTGGGTGCGCGCCGCCGCCCGGGCCGGGCAGACGGTCATCCGCTACGACTACCTGGTGGACGGCGGCTCCCTCCTCGCCATTGAGGAGCAGATCGAAGAGGTGCGCCGGGGCAAAAAGGGCCGCTAAAGACGGTTTTAAAGAAAAAGAGGGAAATGAACTAGTTCATTTCCCTCTTTTTTTGCGTATAGATGGAGAAACATCCAAATTAGCCAAAAGAAAGCCGGGATTTTCTCCCTTATTCTCCGGAAAAAAGGAGATGATTTGGTTGATTTATGATATATAACAATATATATTATAGATATAGTTCAAATCAAATTTGCGAAAGCAAGGGGTGCGAAATGGAACAGAAAACTTTGGTCATCGGGGTGATCGGGGCGGACGTCCACGCCGTGGGCATCAAGATCCTCGACCACGCGTTCACCGACGCGGGGTTCAATGTCATCAACCTGGGGGTCATGGTCTCGCAGGAGGAGTACATTGCCGCCGCCATCGAGTCGGACGCAGACGCCATCGTGGTCTCCTCCCTCTACGGGCACGGGGAGCTGGACTGCCGGGGCCTGCGCCAGAAGTGCGACGAGGCGGGGCTGGAGGGCATCCTCCTCTACGTGGGGGGAAACATCGTGGTGGGCAAGCAGCCCTTTGAGGACGTGGAGCGCCGGTTTTTGGCCATGGGCTTTGACCGGGTCTTTCCCCCGGGCACCTCGCCGGAGACCACTATCGCCTCCCTCAAAAAAGACCTGGGCGTCCAGTGAGAGGGTGAGGGAGCGATGCGACCGATCCTCTTGATCGACTTTGGAAGTACATACACCAAGGTGACCGCCGTTGACGTGGACGCGCCCGCCCTGCTGGGCACCGCCTCCAGCTACACCACCGTGCAGACCGACGTGGGGGAGGGGCTTGCGCGGGCGGTGGCACAGTTGGAAGAGCAGACCGGCAAGCTGGACTACGCCGAGCGCTACGCCTGCTCCTCCGCCGCCGGCGGACTGCGGATGGTCACCTGCGGGCTGGTGCCCGAACTGACGGCCGAGGCCGCCAAGCAGGCCAGCCTGGGGGCGGGGGCCAAGGTGGTGGGGGTCTACTCCTACCAGCTCACCGAGGACGACTTAGACGAGATCGCCGCCGCCCGGCCCGACATTGTCCTCCTCACTGGGGGGACCGACGGGGGAAACCGGGACTGCATCCTCCACAACGCGGAGATGCTGGCCGGGGTCCCCGGCGACTTCCCGGTGGTGGTGGCGGGGAATCGGGCCGCCGCCCGCGGCTGCCAGCGGCTGCTGGCCCAAAAGGAGACCCTGCTGTGCGAAAATGTGATGCCCCGCTTCGGGGTGCTCAACATCGAGCCCGCGCAGCAGAAGATCCGCGACATCTTCCTCGACCGCATCATCCGGGCCAAGGGGCTCTCCCAGGCCTCGGAGCTGGTCTCGGGCATCCTCATGCCCACCCCCTCGGCAATGCTGGCCGCCATGACGTTGCTGGCCGACGGCCTTGCGGGGGAGCCCGGCATCGGCGAACTGCTGGCGGTCGACCTGGGGGGCGCCACCACCGACGTCTACTCCATTGCCAGCGGGATGCCCAAGCAGCTGGACACCGTCTACAAGGGGCTGCCCGAGCCCTACGCCAAGCGGACGGTGGAGGGGGACATCGGCATGCGCTACAGCATTCACGGCATCCTCGAGGCCGCCGGACTGGACCGGGTGGCCCAGCTAGCCGAACTCCCCCCCGAGACGGTGCGGCAGATGGTGGAGGACCTGGCCGCACACACCGACAAACTGCCCGACAGCGCGGCGGGCCGACAGCTCGATTTTGCCCTGGCATCCCTGGCAGTGGAGACCGCTGTGGCCCGCCACGCCGGCACCATCGAGCAGACCTATACCCCGGTGGGGCTGACCTATGTGCAGACCGGCAAGGACTTAAGCGACGTGCGGCGGATCATCGCCACCGGCGGCGCCCTCATCCACGCCCCCCGGCCGGAGGAGGCGGTGCGACACGCCCTTTGGAGCCCGGCCGACCCCATCTCCCTGCGGCCCAAACAGGCGCAGGTGTGGGTGGACAGACACTACATTCTGGCGGCCATGGGCCTGTTGGCCGAACACTACCCCAAAGCCGCTTTACAGATGATGAAGAGGGAGTTGACCTGCGATGGAAATTCAAAATAAGCGAATCGAAGACGGCGCCTTTCAGCAAATTCGCCAAGAGGTGCTGGGCCAGTGGCCCACCGGCAAAGAGGTGGATTTGCAGGAGGCCTTTGACTTTCACCGCCAGCTGCCCGAGAGCAAGGTGTTCTCCCGCAAGTTGAGCCAGGCCAAAAGAGAGGGGAAGACCCTCATCCAGCCCCGGGCGGGGGTCGCTCTCATCAAGGAGCACATCGAGTTGCTGACCTACCTGCAGGACAAGGGGGAGGCGGACCTGCTCCCCACCACCATCGACAGCTACACCCGGCAAAACCGCTATGAGGACGCCGAGAAGGGGATCGTCGAGTCGGCCAAGAGCCAGAAGTCGATGCTCAACGGCCTGCCGGCGGTCAACCACGGGGTGGCCGGCTGCCGCCAGATCATCCAGAGCCTGGACATCCCGGTGCAGATCCGCCACGGCACCCCCGACGCCCGCCTCCTCACCGAGATCTGCTACGCCGCCGGTTTCACCAGCTACGAGGGGGGCGGTATCTCCTACAACGTCCCCTATGCCAAGAACGTGCCGCTGGAGCGCACCATCCTCGACTGGCAGTACTGCGACCGGCTCACCGGCCTCTACGAGGAGGCGGGCATCCCCATCAACCGAGAGCCCTACGGCCCCCTCACCGGCACCCTGGTGCCCCCCTGCATCTCCCACGCGGTGGCCATCATCGAGAGCCTGCTGGCCGCCGAACAGGGGGTCAAGAACATCACCGTGGGCTACGGCCAGTGCGGCAACCTGGTGCAGGACGTGGCCGCCATCCGCACCCTGGAAGAGCTGACCGACGAGTACTTGGAGAAGTACGGCTACACCGATGTGGAGGTCACCACCGTCCTCCACCAGTGGATGGGCGGCTTCCCGCAGGACGAGGCCAAGGCCTTTGGCGTCATCTCCTGGGGGAGCGCGGCCGCAGCCCTGGCCAAGGCCACCAAGGTCATCGTCAAGACCCCGCACGAGGCCATGGGCATCCCCACCATGGAGGCAAACGCCCAGGGGCTGCGCTGCACCAAGCAGGTCATCTCGATGCTCAGCGACCAGACCCTCACCGCCGCCGGGCTGGAGGAGGAAAAGCAGATCATTGCCGCCGAGACCCGCTGCATCGTCGACAAGTGCTTTGAACTGGGCGGGGGAGACATCGCCCTGGGGGCGGTGCGCGCCTTCCAGGCCGGGGTGCTGGACGTCCCCTTTGCCCCCAGCCGCTTCAACGCCGGCAAGATGCTCTCGGCCCGGGACAACGACGGGGCCATCCGCATCCTGGACGCGGGGGCCGTCCCCCTCTCGCCCGAACTGGTGGACTACAACCGCAAAAAAATCGAGGAGCGGGCGGCCTTTGAAAAGCGCAAGGCGTCTTTTCAGATGGTCATCGACGATGTCTACGCCATCTCCAAAGGCCGGCTGGTGGGCCGCCCCTGGAGATAGGGCAGAGCGGGCAGAAAAACGCGACAGACAGCTGAGAGCAGGAGGAATATACTGTGAAAATTGTTGATTTGGTCTGCGCCAAGGGGCGCACCGGATTTTTCTTTGACGACCAGCGGGCCATCAAGCTGGGGGCCGAGTCGGACGGCGCGGCCTATCTGGGCAAAACCGCCACCGCCGGGTTTTCGGCAGTCCGCCAGGCGGGCGAGGCCATCTCGGTGATGCTGGTGCTGGAGGACGGGCAGGTGGCCTACGGTGACTGCGCGGCGGTCCAGTACAGCGGCGCGGGCGGCAGGGACCCCCTCTTTCTGGCGGAGGACTTCATCCCCGTCATCGAGCGGGAGATAAAGCCCCGCCTGGTGGGCAGAGAGGCCGACAGCTTCCGCGAGTTGGCGGAGGAGATCGACCGGCTGCAGGTGGGCGGCAAGCAGCTGCACACCGCCATCCGCTACGGGGTGACCCAGGCCATCCTCGACGCGGTGGCCAAGGCTTCCCACCGGCTGATGTGCGAGGTGGTGGCCGACGAGTACCACACCCAGGTCACCGACCGGGAGATCCCCATCTTCACCCAGTCGGGGGACAACCGCTATGAGAACACCGACAAGATGATCATGAAGGGCGCCCAGGTGCTGCCCCACGCCCTCATCAACAACGTAGAGACCAAGCTGGGCCGAAAGGGCGAAAAGCTGGCCGAGTACGTGGGCTGGCTGCGCGAGCGCATCTGCAAGCTGCGGCTGGACGAAAACTACGCCCCGGTGCTGCACATCGACGTCTACGGCACCATCGGCGCGGCCTTTGGGAACGACAACTACCAGGGGATGGCCGACTACCTGGCCGAGCTGGCCAAGATCGCCGCCCCCTTCCACCTGCGCATCGAGGGCCCCATGGACGTGGAGGACCGGGAGAAACAGATGCTCGCCCTCAAGGAGCTGACCCGCCTGGTGGACGAGCGGGGCATCCCGGTGGAGCTGGTGGCCGACGAGTGGTGTAACACCCTGGAGGACATCCGCTACTTTGCCGACAACCGGGCCGGGCACATGGTGCAGATCAAGACCCCCGACCTGGGCGGCATCAACAACGTGGTGGAGGCGGTCCTCTACTGCAAGGAGAAGGGGATCGGCGCCTACCAGGGCGGCACCTGCAACGAGACCGACCGCAGCGCCCAGGTCTGTGTCAACCTGGCCATGGCCACCTGCCCCGACCAGATCCTCGCCAAACCCGGCATGGGGGTCGACGAGGGGTACATGATCGTCTACAACGAGATGCAGCGCATCCTGGCCCTGCGCAGAGCCCAGGCCGAGCGCTAGGAGGGGTTTTTGATGAAAGAGGAATTTCGCATTCTGTCCACCACCGCCATCCTGGGGTACGGTTTCCCCAAGGAGAGCTTTGAAGAGGGGATGAAGCGCCATCCCCACCTGATCGCCGTGGACGCAGGCTCCAGCGATCCCGGGCCCTACTACCTGGGGGCGGGGGTCTCCTTTACCGACCGGGACGCGGTCAAGCGCGATCTGGAGATCATGCTGGAAGCCGGGGTCAAGGAGGGCATTCCGGTGGTCATCGGTACCGCCGGCGGCAGCGGCGGCGAGCCCCACCTGAACTGGTGCCGCGAGATTGTGGAGGAGATCGCCCGGGAGAAAGACCTCCACTTCAAGCTGGCGGTCATCCACGCCGAGTTTGCAAAAGAGGATGTCAAGGCGGCCCTGCGGGCGGGGAAGGTGAAACCCCTTGCCCCGGCGCCCGAACTGACCGAGGAGGCGGTGGGCGCCACCACCCGCATTGTGGGCCAGATGGGGATGGAGCCCTTTATCAAGGCCCTGGACGAGGGGGCGCAGGTCGTTTTGGCCGGGCGCACTTACGACCCGTCGGTCTTTGCCGCCCCGGCAGTGCGGGCGGGCTGCGACAAGGGGCTGGCCATCCACCTGGGCAAGATCCTCGAGTGCGCCTCCATCTGCGCCACCCCCGGCAGCGGCTCGGACTGCATGTTCGGCTACATTGGGGAGGACTACTTCCGGGTGGAGCCCTTGAGCCCCCTGCGCCGCTGCACCACCCTCTCGGTGGCGGCCCACACCCTTTACGAAAAGACCAACCCCTACATCCTGCCGGGGCCGGGCGGCCACCTGGATTTGACCGACTGCAAATTTGAGCAGGAGACGGAGAACATCGTCCGGGTCAGCGGAAGCCGCTTTGTGCCCGACGCGTACACCGTCAAGTTGGAGGGGGCGCGCTGCATCGGCTACCGCACCGTCTCCATCGCCGGGGCCAGAGACCCCATCATGATCGAGAAGATCGACGAGGTGCTCGAAGGGGTGCGCGCCCGGGTGGCCGACAACTTCCGGGACGCCGACCTCCACTACTACCTGCACTTCAACATCTACGGCCGCAACGGGGTGATGGCGGAGTTGGAGCCCACCCCCACCACCAAGGGCGCCCACGAGCTGGGCATCGTCATCGAGGCGGTGGCCGACACCCAGAAACAGGCCGACACCATCTGCGCCTTCGCCCGCTCCACCATGCTCCACTACGGCTACGAGGGCCGCCGAGCCACCGCGGGCAACCTGGCGTTCCCCTACTCGCCCAGCGATTTTCACGCCGGCGAAGTCTATGTGTTCAGCATCTATCACGTCATTGCCGTCGACGACCCCGTCGCCCCCTTTGCCGTTGATTGTGTGGACCTGTAATGGTAGAATGAGGAGGAGAGAGCTGTGAAACAGAAACTCACCGATCTCGCAGAGATCATCCGCAGCAAGAATTCCGGCCCCTACGAGCTGACGCTGGACATCATGTTCAAGGACTTTGCCAGCTTTGAAAAGGCCTGTGAGAAGAAGATCATCAACGAGGACGTGGTCTGCCGTCTCTACCACATCCCCCCGGAGAAGATCATCAACATCATCGAGTTCCAGCCGGCCAAGGCCATCAAGATCACCATCCAGCGCCCCATCTGTTCGGGCGACCTGGGGGAGACCGACGTCTACGGCGCCCAGCAGCACGCCCCGCTGCTGGACCTGGAGTTTGACTGGTAGAAAAATAAGAGAGGGCCCGCAGCGGCGGGCCGTGGCGGCAGGCGCTTCGCGTGAGGGGCGCCTGCCGTCTTGTAGAGGAGGAGCGCCCCATGCCCTATTCCGATCGAATGCAGAAAAACCATCTGTACAGCGTCTTCTTCGCCCCCCGCGGCAACGTGCGGATGGCCGATTTGGGGATGCAGATCGCCCAGCAGTACCTCAGCCCCTTTGACCTGCTCATCGGCATTGTGGGGGAGGGGGGCTCGGGCAAGAGCATGCTGGTCAAGGGGATGTTCCCCGGGCTGGAACTCACCAACGACGACGAGGGGGTCAACGTCCGCCCCCTCCCCATCCTGGATGTGGACGAGGACGACTCGGGCTTTTACAGCCCCCACACCTATCACCTGGACATCCGCTTCGAGTCGGCCTTTACCCAGATGCACGTGTTGGCCGAGGCCATTTTAAAGGCCATCGAGAAGAAAAAGCGGGTCATCGTGGAGCACTTTGACCTCATCTACCCCTTTTTGGGGGGGCGCAACGCCCACCTGCTCATCGGGGTGGGGGGAGAGGTCATCATCACCCGGCCCAACCTCTTCGGCCCCGAGCCGGAGGATTTGACCAAAATCGTCTTTGGCTCCATCCGCTTTCGCAAGATGGCCCACACCGCGGAGGACCTCTGCGAACACCTGATTTTGCGCAAGTACAAGGGCAAATACACCCACGGCGATGTCAAGCACGGCTTTGTGCTCAGCTTTGCCGAGAAGCCGGACATCGACTTAAAGCGGCTGGAGACCGAGGTCAACGAGCTGATTGCCAAAGACATCCCCATCTCCTACTGCGACGAGGAGCACATCCTCATCGGCGACGAGCTGCACCACTGCACCGGGCCGCGGATGCACGTGCGCACCACCGGCGAGATCGAGGAGTTCGCCCTGCTGCAGGACCTGCCGATGGAGCCCATGACCGGGCGGTACCTGCTGGTGGGCCTGGTGGGCAGCGACTGGGAGAAGGCCGGCGGCAAGGACTTCAACAAAATCGTCTTTTGACGCCTGGGCCGAGTATTTCCCAGGGGCTGCCCTCCCTGCGGGGAGACGGACCCACAAAGGGGCGGGAAGAGCCAAAAACAGCGCGCCGCCTGCAAGATCGCTGCGGGCGGCGCGCCTCTGTGCAGCTGGATTGCTGCGGGCGGATGCGGGGCCAATTTTCCGGTTCTCTGCCGCGGCGCGTGGCCCTCTGAAGGGCGGCGATGGCACCCTCATGTAGGGATGGCTGACGCTATGTGTGGGCCCCTGTCTGTGAGGGGGGGAGCGGGCAAGAGTGAGAGTGGTCGCGTTCCTGTGGAAGGAACTCCTGGCGGCTGCGATTTGACTGTAAATCGGGGGCAATTCAAGTGACAAGGTGTCTGCCTTGTCACTTGTTTTTTCAGAAAAAAGCATCTGGTTATGTGGGGTGCTCCCAAAGAACTTGGGCGGCGCAAAAGGACTGAAGGCTCCTTGTACTGCGGAAAGGCGACTTGCGGGGAAAACAGAGCAGAGAGGGAAAATGCGAGAGGTTTGCAAGGGAAAAGAGAGAACAGTTGTGGAGGCAGCGGTGCTCTCCGGCCAGAGCCATGTGCTCGCAGGGATTTGACCTGAAATGAGCGGTTCCAGTTTTTGGGGATTTTTTTCAATGGAAAAAGGTGGTCGAATTGTTTTTGAGCGGTGCGCGAGTTTGAAGTGCAGGTTGCAAATATGGAAATCGGCAGTTTGAGCGTCAGGGGGTACTGCGCTGGCACTGCAGGTGGGAATGCAAAGGAGATAGGGGGTATCCAGCATCAATTCAGGGAAGACCAACTGGCAGAGCGAATGACACACAAAAACCCATGCACCGGTTTGCGGGCTGCGAGCAGCGGCCTTTTGCCGGTGGCAAACCATATCAGCGCCTTCGGTTGTAGCTTGAGAATAGAGGGCTTTGCTCGCATTTGTAGGACCACCAGCTGCGCCGATGGAGGCCTACTCGTGTCTGTGAAAAATGAAAAGGGGGAATTTTTCTCCTGGCGCCTGCGCAGGTGAGGCGCTGGGAGGGTTTGCCGGAGGGGAGAGGGACTGCCCTCTGTTTTGTCAGTCCTGCGCGGTTCAAAAGGGGAGGACTTACCCTCTCGCGTCCCTGTCTGGTTGCGATTTTTTGCGGGAAGAGAGCGAGAGGCTGTCCCTTCCAAAAGAAGGAGGGGCAGGAAGAAGGTGGCAGGGCCGTTTTGGCACGGAGCGATTGACTTTTAAGGGGAGGGAGGGTAAAATAGAAAAAGAACAAATGTTTATTTTGGAGTGAGGGGGACACAGGAAATGGAGCTGCTGGAAAAGCTGGAGATCCTCTCCGACGCGGCCAAGTACGACGTGGCCTGCACCTCCAGCGGGGTGGACCGGGCCGGCAAGAAGGGGCAGTTGGGGAGCGCGGCGGCCGCGGGCATCTGCCACAGCTTTACCGCCGACGGACGCTGTGTCTCCCTTTTAAAGGTGTTGATGACCAACATCTGCGCCTACGACTGCAAGTACTGCGTCAACCGCTGCTCCAACGCCACCCCCCGCGCGGCCTTTTCCCCCCGGGAGCTGGCCGACCTGACCATTCAGTTTTACCGCCGCAACTACATCGAGGGGCTGTTTCTGAGTTCCGGCATCCTCAAAAACCCTGACTACACCTGTGAGCGGATGATCGAGACCCTGCAGATCTTGCGGGAGGAGTACGGCTTTCGCGGCTACATCCACGCCAAGGCCATCCCCGGGGCGGACGACCGGCTCATCGCCCGGCTGGGGATGCTGGCGGACCGGATGAGCGTCAACATCGAGCTGCCCAGCCAGCAGAGCCTGCGGCTGCTGGCGCCGGACAAGTCGAAGGCGGACATCTTTCGCCCCATGGGGCTGATTACCAGCGGGATCGCCCAGAACCAGACCGACCTGGTGCGCTACCGGGGCGCGCCCAAATTTGCCCCCGCCGGGCAGAGCACCCAGATGATCATCGGCGCCACCCCGGACACCGACCTGCAGATCTTGCGGCTGACCCAGGGCCTCTACCGCAAATACGGTCTCAAACGGGTCTTCTTTTCGGCCTACACCCCGGTGCAGAGCGACGCCCTCCTGCCCTCCCTGACCACCAAGCCGCCCCTGCTGCGGGAACACCGCCTCTACCAGGCCGACTGGCTGCTGCGCTTTTACGGCTTCGACGCGGGGGAACTGCTGGACGAGCGGGCCCCCAACTTTAACCCCTACCTGGACCCCAAGTGCAACTGGGCGATCCACCACATGGAGCACTTCCCCGTCGAGGTCAACCGCGCCCCCTACGAGATGTTGCTGCGGGTGCCGGGCATCGGCGTCAAGAGCGCCCAGCGGATCGCCAAGGCCCGGCGGCTGGGCCCCCTGCACTTTGACGGGCTCAAAAAAATCGGGGTGGTGCTCAAGCGGGCCCAGTACTTTATCACCTGTTCGGGGAAGACGGCGGTGGGGCTGAAAATCAGCCCGGAGGCCGCCTTTCGCGCCCTGGTGTCCGAGCGCAGCGCCGCCATGCTCCCCCAGAACCGGCCGGAACAGCTCTCCCTGTTCGACGAGCCGCCGGTGACCCGAGAGGATGTGGTCTCTTGTTTGACCGGCCAGATTTGATTTACCTGCACGACGGCAGCTTTGCCGGATTTCTCTGCTGCGTCTTTGAGAGCTTTATTAGGAGGGAGGCGCCCCTGGACATCGTCTGCCGGGAGGACTGCCAGACTGGGCTCTACGCCGTGCGGGAGATCGAGAGCGACAGGGCGCGGGCGGGCCGGGTCTTTCGCTCCATCGGCGAGCGGATGGGGGAGGAGGCCCGCCAGCTGGTGCAGAGGGCCTTTTTGTTCGGGGAGGAGGGGCGGGATCTCTGGCTCTACCGCTTCCTCTGCCGGGGCTACCGCTATGGGCCCGCCGTCTGCGACATGTTGGGGGACGAGGCGGTGAGCCGGGTGCAGAAGATGGCCCTCTCGGTGTCGAACGAGGCGCATCTGCTGCTGGGGTTTGTCCGCTTTGCCGAGTACGACGGGGCCCTCCTCTCCCAAATCTCCCCCAAACACTTTGTGTTGCCGGTCCTGCGGGAGCATTTTTGCGACCGCTACCCGGAGGAGACCTTTATGATCCACGACAAGACCCACCAGATGGCCCTGATCTACCGCCCGCACCGGGCCAAAATCGTCTCGGTCAAGGCGTTGGAGCTCCCCCCCGACACCCCGCAGGAGCAGCTCTACCGCCAGTTGTGGCGGGGGTACCACCAGTCCGCCACCATTGCCGCCCGGGTCAACCCCCGCTGCCAGCGGGGAAACATGCCCAAGCGCTTTTGGGGGGAGATGTGCGAGATGGCGGACAGGTCTGCCCCTCCTTTGGAGGGGGCGAGAGCCGCCGGTCTGCAGGGGCCGGAGCGGGGAGACGCCCCCTCTCCGCAAAAAAGTTCTCCCCATCGCCTGGTGGGGGAGTGACCTGTCCGACGGGGCGGATCATTCGGCTTGGAGCGTTCTCCCAAAGGGTGCCTCGCCGGTCGGTGGACGGCCATTTGAAAAAGAGGGCCCCTTTTTGCCGCGGCGTCCGTGAGGAAGAAACTCGAGGGGATGGCCGGTGCCTGCAGATGAGAAAAACAGCGGGGAGGGGCGGTCAGTCCCTCCATTTTTCATGTCCGGCGGACGGCCTTCTGCGCGGAAAGATGTAGAGAAGTGCCGACAGATATCCCCGGGGAAGGAAGGGGAAGTGGTTTGACGGGGCAGGCAACCAGTCTTTGGCGGCCAATGAGGGGAACCGCTGTCCGAGGAGAAGAACAAGTTTGAAAGGCCCCACTTGCTTTTACCCTTGCCAAAGGGAAAAAGCCGTGGTAAAATTAATTAAACCAATAGTTTAATTAATAAAGGAAGGAAGAGCCGGTGGGGAGAAGAAAGAAGGAACCCGCTGAGGCCCACCGGGGCCGCATCGCCCAGGCGGCAGCCGCCCTTTTCGCCAAGCGGGGTGTGGATTCGGTGACGGTGGAGGAAATCGCCCGGGAGGCGGGGTACAGCAAGGCCACCCTCTATGTCTACTTTCAGGGCAAGGAGGAGATCGTCGGCGCCCTCACCCTGGAGAGTATGCGGCGATTGCGGGACTGTCTGTCGTCCGCCCTCGCGGAGGGGACGGGCGCGCGGGGCCGCTACGACGCCGTTTGCGGGGCGCTCCAGCGCTACCAGGGAGAAGCGCCTTTCCTCTTTGGCCTGGCCCTGCGGGAAATCAACATCGATTGGGAGAGCCCCGACACCCTGCCGGTGGAGCGGGAGATCTTTGCCGTGGGCGAGGAGATAAACGACCTGATGGGCCGCTTTCTGTGCGAGGGGATGAAGACGGGCGCGTTCCGCCCCGACCTGGAAATCCTGCCCACGGTGTTTGCCTTCTGGGCAATGCTGGCCAGCCTCATGCAGGTGGCCGCGAGCAAGGAAAAGTACATCGAAAAGGCGATGGGTCTCACCCGAGAGGCGTTTCTTGCGGGCGGGTTTGAAACCCTCTACCGCGCCATTGCCAGAGGGGAGGGGTCGAGATGAAACGGCTGTTGGCGATTCTGGGGAGTCCGCACCCGGACGGCTCGACGGCGGCCATGTTGGCGTGCGCCGTCGCCGCTGCCGAGAGGGCTGGTTGGGCGGTGGACAGGGTGGAGCTCTACCGGGAGGAAATCGGTCTTTGCCGGGGCTGCCGCGCCTGTATCGAGACGGGGGTCTGCGTGGTGCCGGACGGGGTGCAGAGGATCGCCCAGCTCCTGCAGGGGTGCGACGCGGTCGTTCTGGCCGCCCCCACCTACTGGGCAAACCTGCCCGCAGCGGTCAAAAATCTCTTTGACCGGCTGCTCGGCACCGCGATGGAGGAGACCAAGACCTTCCCCAAGCCCCGGCTGTCGCCGCGCCAGCGGTACCTGCTGCTGACCGCCTGCAACACCCCGACCCCCTTTGATTACCTCTGCGGGCAGAGCCGGGGGGCCATCCGCGCCATGGAGGAATTTTTTCACACGGCGGGGATGAGGCGGATGGGACGGGTCGTCTTTGCGGGCGCACAGGGACGGGGGGAGCTGCCCCCTTCGCTGGAGAGAAAGATTTGCCGCTTTTGGCGGTGAGAGAGCTGCCCTGTAAAAACCCCCAGAGCCCATTCACGGGCCCTGGGGGTTTCTGCGCGGTTGGGGGTGTTTAGTCCCCTTCGGATGGGGGGACAACCAGGATATCGACGCTGTCCGAGGCTTTGCTCCCCTGGTACGCAACTTCCAGAGTGACGGTCGCCTCCCCCTCGCAAAGGGCTTCGACGGTGAGTGCGTCGGACATATCGGAGTGAACATGGGCCACATCGGCGTTCTTCACGCGGCAGCTCTTGCCGGAAGAGGTAGACCGGCGACTGGACCTCAAAGGGGAGGGTGCGCGTCTCCCCCACCTCCATGGTGACGTTGCCCGGGAGGATGTTCAGCGAAAGCCGGGGGGATTCCTCCTTGCAGCCCAAGAGGGCTGTCAAGAGGAGGGACCCGAGCAGCAGGGGAAGATACCTGGCCTTTTTCACAGTCGGCCCACCCCTTTCACACCGGGACGGGCAAAAGCGACCCGCCCGCTCAAAATAGCTTTTTTCCAGTTCCATTATGCCATCTTTTTGCGGAAAGAGGGAGGGGGTCTCCCCATTTTGAAAGGCCTTTCGTCCGTCAGTGCGTGCAGCTCTCGAGAGGGGCGGAAACGGCGGCGTTGGCCCGCCAAAAATCGAGAAAGACGCGCATCAAGGGGCCTGCCTTTCGGCGGCGGTGAAACCGCCAGAGCGCCCAGAGGACCAGCAGGGTCCCCAGCAGGCAGGCGATCATGTCGAGCATGGTGTCGTGGATGCCGGTGGTGAGCACGCGCTGGGGGTCGGTGTGAAAGACAAAGTCGCAGGCGTACTCGGCAATCTCCCAGCAGGCGGCGACGAGCATGGGAAAGGAGAGGGCGAAGTAAAAGGCGAAGGGGGCGTCCTCCCCGGCGAGGGGGCGATTTCGCTTCAGGTAGGCAAAGAGGCAGAGGCCCAGCAGGGCAAAGAGAACGCCGGAGAGGAGGTGGACGAATTTGTCAAACCAGGGGAACCAGTGGTAGCCCTTCATGGCAATGCCCACGCCGTAGGCGAGAAAGGCGAAGAGGGCGACGGCCCGGCTGAGGGCGGGGACTGGCCGCAGGCGAAGGAGGCGGTAGGCCAGCGGCGGGATGAGGAGAAAGAGGGGGGCGGCGGCGGTGACCAACAGGTAGGGCCAGGGAAAACAGAAAAAATCCACCACCCCGATGGCCAGAACGCCGGCGAGGTAGGCGGCAACGGCGGCGCGGCCGCCGCACTGGTTGACAAGGGGCTGCATCAAATCCCTCCCATTTGTTTTTGTAGCCCTTTTAGTATACAACAGAGGGGAGAAATTGGGCAGTCCCCATCTCCCTACAAATTTGTTTCAATTTTCTTTCGGCTGTCCCTCAAAACAGCAGGTGGGCGCTGTCATTGACAGCGCCCACGCGTGAAACGGCAGGTGTCAGCGGGTCAGGAGCCCGCCCCTCTTTGAAAGCCGCCACCCGCAGAGGCCCAGGGCCACAAGAGAGATGAGCAGGAGGGCGGCGACTGCCTGCCATCCCCCCTCGCCGGTGAGGAGGGAGTAACTCCAGGAGGCGGGGAAGAGGCGTCCGGCGAGCCGCAGGGGATCGGGTAGAAAGGCGGCGGGAAAGAGGGCCCCCGAGAGCATGATGGAGGGGAGAAAGAAGACCTGGGCGACCATGGTCAGCCGGGAACTGGTTTGAAAGAAGAGGCCGAGGGCGGTCCCCAGACAGAGGCAGGAAAAGAGGAAGAGGGCCATCGTCCCCAGGTAGTGGGGGAGATGGAGGGGGAGGCTGGCGTCAAAGAGGGGCGGGGCCAGCAGGAGGATGAGAAGGCTGACGAGAAAGAGGTGGACAAAGGCGGAGAGGAAGTTGGACGCCGCCGGGGCCCAGAGGGGGATGCGGCCCACCTGATAGGCCTTTTTGGTCTCGCTGCCGTAGAGGGCGGTGAGGGGGACCGGCGCGCCGAGAAAGGCCCCCATGCTCACGGCGAAGACCGACATGGCGGGGATGACCGTCTCCTTGGCGCCGGGGTCGAGGGAGGTGAGGATGCCCCCCATGAAGAGGAAGAAGACCAGGGGGACCAGATAGTAGGTGAGCAGCACGTCGCGGTTGCGCAGATCCAGTTTCCACTGGAGAACGGCCTGATAGAAAAAAGCGGTCATTTCGTCTCCTCCTGCAGTGCAAAGTCCAAGAATCGGTCCTCCAGGCTCTGGTGCTCCACCCGCACATCCTCCACCCGCACGCCGGCGCTGCGGGCGAGGGAGAGCAGCTCCCACAGCCCTTCGCCGAGCTGCTGTGTTTGGTAGAGGGCATAGCCCTGGTGCTCGCCGGTGAACCGGCAGTTGCGCAGCGCTGCCGCGTCCAGGGGAACACCGGTTTTGAGGCCAATCTGCGCCCCCGTCTCGCCCTGGCAGAGCAGTTCGGAAGGGCTGCCAGAAAAGGCGACCCGCCCCCCTTTGAGGAGGACGATCTGGTCGCAGAGGCGCTCGACCTCGGCCATGTCGTGGCTGGCCAAGAGGATGGCGCAGCCGCGCTCTTTCAGCCGGCCGATCTGCCGGTGCAGGGCGGCCCGCCCCTCCACGTCGAGCCCGGCGGTGGGTTCGTCCAAAAAGAGGAGGGAGGGTCGGCCGATGAGGGCCAGGGCCAGGTGGAGGCGGCGCTTTTGGCCGGTGGAGAGGGACCGATAGGGGCGCTTGCCCAGGGCGTCGATCCCCAGTTCGGCCTCCGCCTCCCGGTCGCGCTCGCCGCCGTTCCAGCGACAAAAGAGTTCCAGCGCCTCCTGTGGGCGGATGGTGGCCGGCAGGGAGGCGGACTGCAGCTGCACCCCCAGCTGGCCTGATATCTCCACTCTGCCGCTGTCTCGGGTGCGCAGCCCCTCGATGCACTCCAGCGCGGTGGTCTTGCCGGCGCCGTTGGGGCCCAGCAGGGCGGCGATCTCCCCCTCCTTCAGGGTGAGGGAGACCCCCTTTAGCACCTCTTTTTCGCCGTAGCGCTTACAGAGGTTTTGGACGGTGAGTGCGCTCTTGCTCATCTAGTGTTCCTCCTGTTCGGGCAGGCGGATACCCGCCTTTTGAAAATAGGCGTTCAGGGCCTGCTCCAGAACAGGGGTCACCCGCTCCTGGCGCTGACGGAACTCGTCGCCCCATTGGGACTTGCTGTCGGCAAAGGCCGAGAGCTGGGGGAGGAGGGAGAGGTCGCCCCCGGTGAATTCGGTCACCATGGCCCACCAGCGGCCGCCGATGTCCGCGAGGGTGTCCCCGTCCGGGATGACCCCCGCCTCCTGCATGGCGATGATCTCATCGCAGAGGGCTTTCCAGGTGTCAAAGAGGGCAAGCCCCTGCTCAGGCCGGTCGCGAAAGCGGTCTTTGATGTGCTCCATCAGCGAGTCGTCGAAGAACTTGACGATCCAATACCCCTCGTTTTTCTGCTGCAAAAGGGTGACGATCTCGGCGTATTTTTTAAAGTCCACCGCCTGCATCTGCACCACCTCTTTTTCCAGGGCGGTGATGGCGTCCAGGGCCTGCTGCAGCTCGGCGATCTGGCGGCCGACGACCTCCCGCTGGTGGGCCAGGGCCAGGGCCACCTGCTGGGGGGTGTCCAGGGAAAGGAGATTCTCCCTGATTTGCTGCAGGGAGAACCCCAGGTATTTTAGGGACTGTATCTGGTGGAGGCGGACGACGTCCTTTTCGGTGTAGAGCCGCCGCCCGCCAGGGCTCTTGGCCGAGGGCTTTAACAGGCCCTCTCTGTCGTAGTACTGCAGGGTGCGCACCGTGACCCCCATCTGCGCGGCCAGCTGGCCCACGGTGAGCAGTTCGCTTCGCTCCATGTCGAATCACCTCTTTGAGGGTATTATACTATGTGACGCAAGGTCACGAGCAACCCCTTTTGCAAATTCTCTGCATTTTCCAGCAAAAAAGGGATGGAGCCGCCGAAAAATGTTGGCGGCCCCATCCCTTTTCTGCCCGGCGCTGATGCCGGGGCGGGAATCTATCTGTTTTGGCGGTACTCCTCGGCGCAGGCCTGCAGCTCGGAGAAGGTGCGCACATCGCTCTCCTCCACCTGCTGGCGCACGTCGGCGGGCAGGGAGTGAAAGTACTCGTAGCTGGTCAGGTCCTGGTCGATGAGGTCGCTCAAACAGAGATGAACGGATTCGGACATGTTGAATCTCCCCCTCACAGAGAGTGTTTGCAGGGCGAGGGGAGACAATCAGAGGGAAATGACGTCAATTTTGGCGGCTTTTTGCCCGGTGGCGGCACCACAGCCAAAGGAGGAGGGCAGTTGCGGCCAGCCCGGTGAGGGCGCCCGCAAAGTCGAGCCAGACATCGCTGATCTGCCCGGAGCGCCCGGGCACCAAGAGCTGGATGCTCTCGTCGCACAGAGGGATGAACAGGCAGTAAAAGAGGGGGATCGCCAGGTGGGGGAGCCAGCGGGCGGTGTACTGGCGAAAGCTGGCCAGCGCCACCGTCCCCAGGCCGAAGTATTCGGCAAAGTGGGCGGCCTTGCGGACAAAGTGCTCGCTGAGGTGAAGGGGGAGGCCGACGGAGTCAAAAAAGCCGTTGACAAGGGCCAGCACCGCCCCGCTTTTGGAGGAGGAACTGGGCCCCATGTCCAGCGAGTTGGAAAAGACAAAGAGGGTGTAGAGAATGAGCAGGGCGGTGAAGAGCGCCCTGCGGCGGCGGATCGACATGGAAAGACCCCCTGTACAAGAAATTTGGCCAGGCCGTCTGCCGGCGGCCGACCACTGCCAGCTCATTATAAAAGGGGAGGCCAAAAAATGCAAATGGATGGAAAAAGGACGGGGATCACTCCCCGTCCTTTTGATAGGCGACCAGCACCACCGGCTGACCGCAGGAATGGCAGATGGCCTGTTCCGCCTCCCGCAGGATGCGGCAGGCATCCTCGCTCAAGGGGGCCACCCCGTACTGGTTGGGGCCCATCTCAGTCGTCGCCCCGGGTCAGTTTGTCGGCGTAGGACAGCAGGGCATCGCGGGTGCAGACATGATCGCCCCGCTGGCGGATGGTCTCCTGCACGTAGCCGGGCAGCTGGGCAAATGCGTCTCTGGCCTCGGCGTCGCCGGAGAGGAGGTCGGACAGACAGTTGTAAGATTGGTTCATTTGGCTCACCTCCCCCTTAGTATTCCGGCGGGCGGACCCACTATGCCCCGTCTGACAACAAAAGAAGATTTGAAAAAGCTGACAAAAAGCTGGTGTGCGTTTTGGAGGAATGCTATAATAGCCCAAAAGCCCTCCGCCGGGGATGGGCGGGGATGGGCTTGCCTCTGCAGCCGCGCCAAAGGGCGGCGAGACAGGGGGGAAGGGGAGTGAAGAGGGATGGATCTGTGTGAGCTGTTCCAACAAAAAAAGTGCGTGCTGTCCTTTGAGGTGTTTCCGCCGAAAAAGAGCAGCGGGGTGGAGAGCATCTACCGCACGCTAGACGAGTTGTGCGCCCTAAGACCGGACTTTATCAGCGTGACCTTTGGCGCGGGGGGCACCGGCGTCAAGGACAACCTGACGGTGGAGCTGGCCGGCGCCATCCGCGCCCGGGGGGTGGAGCCCCTGGCCCACCTGACCTGCATCAACTCCGACGAGGAGACCCTGCTGGGGCTTCTGGACCGGCTGGAGGAGGTGGGGGTGCGAAACATCCTCGCCCTGCGGGGCGACCGGGTGGAGGGCGCCGAGGAGGGCCCCTACCGCCACGCCAACGAGCTGATGGAGCGGATCGCCCGCCGGGGCGGGTTCAATCTGGTGGGGGCCTGCTACCCCGAGTGCCACTGCGAAGCGCCCGACGCCCTTCACGACCTGCAAAATCTGCGCCGCAAGCAGGAGGCGGGCGCCACCCACCTGATCACCCAGCTGTTTTTTGACAACCGCTGCTTCTACGACTTTGTCGAGAAGGCGCGGATCGCAGGGGTCAGCCTGCCCATCGAGGCGGGGATCATGCCCATCGTCAGCAAGCGGCAGATCGAGCGGATCGTCACCCTCTGCGGGGCCAGCATCCCCCCCAAATTTGCCCGGATGCTCAGCCGGTTCGAGGGCGACCCCGCCGCCCTGCGGGACGCGGGGATCGCCTATGCCACCGAGCAGATCATCGACTTGATCGGCAGCGGGGTGGAGGGCATTCACATCTACACCATGAACAACCCCGCCGTCGCCCGGCGGATCTGTGAAAACATCGCCACTGCTCTGGACTGTGTCAACGGGGGCGGGGCAGCGTGACGGCGGTGGACGCCGCCTCGCTGCCCATCTCCCGAGAGGAGACGCTGCGCTATCTGCGCCACCGGGGCGGCCCCCTGACAGAGGAGATGGAGGCGCTGCTAAAGAGCTGCGAGGAGGAGCTGCGGGCCGCCGCCCGCCCCCGCTACTGCCACCGCTTTTTTGGGTTGGAGCGGCGGGGGAAGGCCCTCGCCCTCACTGGGAGCGGGGCCCTGCTCCCGGGGCGGCAGATCGCCGCGCTGCTGGAGGGCTGCGACGGCTGCGCGCTTTTGGGGGCGACGCTGGGGGGCGAGGTGGACCGGCTGATCCGCCGCGCCCAGGTGGAGCAGATGGCCCGGGCGGTGGTCCTCGACGCCCTGGGCACCGCCGCGATCGAGGCGCTCTGCGACCTGGCGGGGGAGGAGATCCGCCGGGCGGCCGCCGCGGAGGGGAAGAGCTGCACCTGGCGCTTTAGCCCCGGGTACGGCGACCTGCCGCTTGTCTGCCAGCGGGACTTTTTGGGGCTGCTGGACGCGCCCCGGCAGATCGGACTGACCCTCACCCCACAGCTGATGATGGTGCCCGAGAAGTCGGTCAGCGCCATCATCGGGGTGGGCGCGCCGTCGAGGGAAGGGCCCCGGCGGGGCTGTGAGGGCTGCGCCCTGCAAAAAAATTGTGTCTACAGACGGGAGGGACTGCACTGTGCAGAAAAATTGGGATGAAAAGGACCGCTATGTCCTTCTGGACGGGGCCATGGGCACCGTGCTGCAGGATGCGGGGCTGCCCCTGGGCGGGCGGCCGGAACTCCTGAACCTGACCCAGCCGGACTTGATCGAGGGGGTGCACCGCCGCTATATCGAGGCGGGGGCCCAGGTGATCTACACCAATACCTTTGGCGCCAACCGCAAAAAGCTGGCGGGCTGTGGGCACGGGGTGGAGGAGGTGGTCGCTGCGGCGGTGGGCTGCGCCCGCCGGGCGGCCGACGGCAGCGGCTGCCGGGTGGCGCTGGACATTGGCCCCATCGGCGAACTGCTGGAGCCCAGCGGCAGCCTCCCCTTTGAGGAGGCGGTGGACCTCTTTCGCCAACAGGTGCGCGCCGGGGCCGCCGCCGGGGCCGATTTGGTGGTGGTCGAGACCATGACCGACCTGTTGGAGGCCAAGGCCGCGGTGCTGGCGGCCAAAGAGGTCTGCGACCTGCCGGTCTGGGTGAGCATGACCTTTGAAAAGGGCGGGCACACCTTCACGGGGGTCTCGATCCCCGCCATGGCCCTGACGCTGGAAGGGCTGGGGGTGCAGGCGCTGGGCATCAACTGCTCGCTGAGCCCCCGGGACATCTACCCCCTGGCCAAGGAGTTGGCCGGTTGGACCGACCTGCCCCTGATCGTCAAGGCAAACGCCGGGCTGCCCAACCTGGAGGCGGGGCGCTACGACGTGTCGCCCGGCCAGTACGCCGCCGACCTGGCCCCCTTTTTGGAGCTGGGGGCCACCCTGCTGGGGGGCTGTTGCGGCACCACCCCCGAATACATCCGCCAGATCGCGGCGCTGGTGGAGGGGAAAACCCCGCCCCGGCGGACCGCGGCGCGTGTCAGCGCGGTCTGCTCCCCCTCGCGGGTGGTGGCGGTGGACCGGCCGCGGGTGATCGGCGAGCGGATCAACCCCACCGGGAAAAAGCGGTTCAAAGCGGCCCTGGCCGAGGGGAATTGGGACTACATCCTGGCCCAGGGCATCTCCCAGGCGCGGGCCGGGGCCGACATCCTCGACGTGAACGTGGGGATGCCGGGCATCGACGAGCCTGCCGCCATGGAACAGGCGGTCAAGCGGCTGCAGGCCATTTTGGACCTGCCGCTGCAGATCGACACCACCGACCCGGCGGCGCTGGAGCGGGGGCTGCGGGTCTACTGCGGCAAGCCGCTGGTCAACTCGGTCAACGGGGAGAAGGCCTCCCTCGACCGGGTGCTGCCCCTGTGCAAAAAGTACGGCGCGGCGGTGGTGGGGCTGACCCTGGACGAGGCGGGCATCCCCCGCCGGGCGGAGGAGCGGCTGGCCGTGGCCGAGCGGATCGTGGAGGCGGCCCTGGCGCACGGCCTCCCCCGGGAGGACATCTACATCGACTGCCTGGTGCTGACGGCCTCGGCCCAGCAGGACGGGGTGATGGAGACGCTGAAGGCCGTCTCCCTGGTAAAGGAGAAGCTGGGGGTCAAGACGGTGCTGGGGGTCTCCAACATCTCCTTTGGGCTGCCGGCCAGGGAGCTGGTCAACCGCACCTTTCTGGCCATGGCCCTGCAGAGGGGGCTGGACCTGCCCATCCTCAACCCCAACGCCGCGGCCATGATGGACACGGTGCGGGCCTATCGGGTGCTGGCCAACCTGGACGCGGGGGCGGCCGCCTTCATTGCCGCCTACGGCGGGAAGAGGGAGACCGCTCCCCAGGCGAGCGCCCCCGCGGCGGAAAACGCCGAGGAGGCGGTGGCCGAGGCCATTCGCGGCGGGCTGGGGGAGCGGGCTCGGGCGTGCACCCTGACCCTGCTGGAGACCCATTCGCCCCTGGAGATCGTCAACCGCTATCTCATCCCCGCCCTGGACCGGGTGGGGGAGGAGTTTGAGAGGGGGACCCTGTTTTTGCCTCAGCTCATCCAGTCGGCCGAGGCGGCGGGCCGGGCCTTTGACGCGGTCAAGGGCGCCATCGCCGCGGCGGGCAGCGACCAGGGCGACGGCGGACGGATCGTGCTGGCCACCGTCAAGGGGGACATCCACGACATCGGCAAGAACATCGTCAAGGTGATTTTGGAAAACTACGGGTTTTCCGTCATCGACCTGGGGCGGGACGTGCCGGTGGAAGAGGTGGTGCGCGCGGCCAGGGAACACGAGGTCAAGCTGGTGGGGCTCTCGGCCCTGATGACCACCACCCTGGGCAGCATGGAGGCGACCATTGCCGCCCTCAAAGCCGCCCTGCCGGAGTGCCGGGTGATGGTGGGGGGCGCGGTGCTGACCCCCGAATACGCCCAAAAAATCGGCGCGGACTACTACGCCAGGGACGCCAAGCAGTCGGCCGACATCGCCAAAAAGCTGTTTTCAGAGGAGGAGAGAGGATGAAGGCGGAGATATGGGGCACGCCGGTGGCCTATGAGGAGCGGGGCGAGGGGATGCCCCTGGTGGCGATCCACGGCTGGACCGGCTGCCGCCTGCAGATGACCGAGCGCCTGGAACCGGTGTTTGCCGACCTGCCGGGCTACCGGCGCGTCTACCTGGACCTGCCGGGGATGGGGGAGACCCCGCCCTGCGCGCGGGTGCAAAACACCGACGAGATGCTGGCCTTTGTGCGCGCCTTCATCGACCGGGTGGTGGGAGAGAAAGCCCCCTATCTGGTGGCGGGCCACTCCTACGGCGGGTACCTGGTGCGGGGACTGCTGGCGGCAGAGGACAGCCGGGCGGCCGGGGGCATCCTCCTCTGCCCGGTGGCCAACCCGGTGCACGCCCAGCGCATCCTGCCGCCCCTCGTGCCACTGGTGGAGGAGCCGGCCTTTGTGCAGGCCCTTCCCCAGCCCGAGAGGGAGGCCTACGGCGGGGCGATCGCGGTGCAAAACCGGCGCAGCTATGCCGCCTGGCAGCGGGAGATCGACGGGGTGAAAGACCGCTTTGACGCGGGCTACCTAGACGCCATCGTGCGCACCGGCTACGGCTATGCCCGGCTGCCGGAAGAGGGGAAGACCGTCGACGCCCCGGCCCTCCTCTTTCTGGGGCGACAGGACGATGTGGTGGGGTATGAGGAGATGCTCGAGCTGCTGCCCCACTACCCCCGGGCCACCCTGGCCCTGCTGGAGCACGCCGGGCACCAGTTGGCCATCGACCAGCCCGAGGCCTTTGTGGCCATGACCCGCTGCTGGCTGAAAAAATGGGAGAGCGAGCGCCCACAGCAATAGGGAACGAGAAAAGGGCCCCCGTCGGACAGATCGTCCGGCGGGGGCCCTTTTGGATGGCGGTTTAGTCTTCCAGCAGTTCGGTAAAACACTCGATGTGGCGGTCGGCGAGGGCGCAGATCTGCGGCCAGTCCTCCCTGGCGGTCTCGTCGAAGATAGCGCAGACTTGAAACCCGGCCTTTTTGGCCGTCTCAATGGCGTAGAGACTGTCCTCAAAGACGGTGCACTGGGAAGGGGGGAGGCCGATGCATTCGGCCGCGCGCAGAAAGATGTCGGGGTCTCTCTTGCTGATGCCGGTCTCCTGCGCGGTGAGGAAGAAGTCCAGCTGGTCCCAGAGGCCCAGCCGCTCTAGGGCGGCGCGGGAGAAGTCGCGCCCGGTCATGGTGGCGATGCCCACCTTGGCGCCACTCTGATGCAGGGCCTGCAGGTATTGGGGGACCATGGGCTTGCACTCGATCTCCCCCTCGTAGGCCGCGCCGATGCGCAGCAGCCAGCGGTCAAAAATGTCCTGTGCGGTGGCATTCAGGCCGTAGCGGTCGACGAGGTACTGGGCGCGGTCGATGAGCTTTTTGTCGGTCATCAGCGCCCTCGCCTCCTCCTCTTGCGCCTCGGTGAGGGTGAGGCCCCACGGCTCTAGCGCCGCGAAGTCCCACACCCGCCAGTGGTGCATGGAGTCCAGCAGGGTGCCGTCCATGTCGAAAATGGCCCCTTTGACGGGGAAGTCTGCTCTGCACTTCACTGTGAATATACCCCCTTGAAAAAATCTCTTTTTCCCAGTATAGCACAAAACCACAAAAAGGAAAAACGTTTCCATCGACACGGGAGGGAATGGACGCTCTTTTTTCTCCCGCCCACGCATAGGGATAGAGAGGCGTCCGCCCGGAGGGAGGGCGACACGAGAGGAAAAGGGGAGAGGGGACAATGTGGTGGATGTTGGCGCTGGCCGCGGCGGTGGGGGAGATGTACACCGCCGTAAAGCTGGCCTATTACGGGGAGCTGTGGGGGCGGGCCCGCGGCGGGGAGCCCACGGCCTGGATGGCGGCAGCCGCCGCCCTGCCCCTCTGGGGGGCGGCTCTCTGCGCCGGGTGGTCCCGGCGGGCAGATCTGGCTTTGGGAGGCGTGGGCGGGGCGCTGCTGCTCTGGGCGGCCGCCGGGGGCTGCGCCCTTCTGGCGGCGCTGGAGACGGCCTTTTCGTGGGGGGGTGTCAGCGGCCGCCGGGTGCTCTGCCTGTTGGGGGGCTGTGGGGCGGTGGTGCTGCTGCCCGCCTTTGGAATGGACATCCCCCTGGGGCCGGTGGGGGCGCTGACCCCGGTCCTCCTGCTGCTGGGCGGGGTGGAGCTGACCTACCGGCGGGAGCTGCGGCGACCGCCTGCCCGGGCGCTGGTGGACGGCCCGCTGCGGGGGCCCCGCCTCTGGTGGCGGGTGGGGGTGCTGGCGGTGGCGGCCTTCTTGGGTGGTCTCTTCCTCTGCTGCGGCCTCTCCCATCTGCTGGGGGAGGGGGCGGCATCCCCTCTGTGGGCGGCCTTCTTTCTGGGGGCGCCCCTCTCGGCGCCGGCGGCCGTCTGCTGGGGGAAGCTGGTGCGGCGGGGGGAGAGCGCCCGGCTGGCCCCCTTTCTGCTTCGCCTGGGGTGGATGGGGCTGCTGGCCCTCCCCCTGTCGGACCTGGCCTGCCGGGGGGAGAGCGTCTACCGCTTTGACGCGTCCGCCCTGCTGCTCTGGCTGCTCTGCCTCTACGCCCTGGCAGCCCTCTTCTGGTGTCTGCGGCTGCTGCGCCGCAGGGAGCGCAGCGGGGCGGTGCTCCTGACCTGCCGGATCCTCTGCGTCTGTTTGCCGCTGTGCGCCCTCCTCTTTTTCTGGCTGGGGCTTCGGCGGGGTTGAGCCGCTGGGGAAAGGGGGGCATTTCGGCAAATCGCCCAATTGTCGAAAAAAGGGCGTCCTTTTCATCGGCCGCGCAAAAGCGGGCCGCCAAACGCGGCGGATTTTGGCGGCGGGGAATCGCCTTTTCAATTGCTTCTCCGGCAGGGCCCGTGCTATAATGGGGACGGAAACTGCGCCGAACGCGGCGAAATATATGCCACAGAAAGGGACGCGCGAACATGGTACAGCTGAAAACAGAGAAACCCATCCTCTGCCTGGGGGACGTAAACCCCGACATCATCCTGCCCTACGGCGAATCCCGCCAGATCATGGACGCGGTCGCCCGGGGCGAGGCCGACGTCAACAGTCCCCGCCCCGAGATCGCCGTGCAGGGCGGCGGCTCGGTGGGCAACACCGCCTCCGGCCTGGGGCGGCTGGGGATGCCGGTCTTTTTCGCCGGGATGGCGGGCCACGACTCCTTTGGCCAGTTCATCAAAGAGGACTTTGAAAAAGACGGGGTGGACACCCGCTACCTGACCCTCAACCCCGACATCCCTACCGTCATCATCATGGCGGTGGTGGGGGAGGACAAAAACCGGGTCATCTATGTCTACCCGCCGGAAAACCCCTCCCACCTGCAGCTGCGGCCGCAGGACCTGCCGGACGAGATCATCCCCCAAATCGGCTGGGTGCACACCACCGGCTTTATGCTGCGGGAGAACCCGGCGGCCGACACGGTGATCGGCTTTATGGAAAAGTGCGCGGCGGCGGGGATCTTGGTCTCCTTTGACCTGAACCTGCGCATCGAGACCAACCCCCTCACCGAGGAGTTCCGGCAGAGGGTGATGCGGATCGTCAACATCTCCAACCTGTTGCTGGGCTCCGGGGTGGAGGAGTACATGCCCCTCACCGGCAAGGGCGACCCGGAAGAGGCGGCCCGCTCCCTGGTGACCCCCGACCGGGTGGTCATCTCCCGCGCGGGGGCGGCCGGCGTCCACTACTACACCGACGGGGAGGAGGGCTTCCTGCCCACCTTTGACGTGGAGGTGGTGGACACGGTGGGCGCGGGCGACGGCTTCAACGCCGGCTTCATCTCGGCGGCGGCCCGGGGTCTCCCCCTGCGCGACTGCGTGGACTGGGGCAACGCCACCGCCTGCTACACCATCTCCCACAAGGGGGCGCGCACCGTCCCGCCGCGGGAGGTCATTGAGAAATTTATGAAGGACGTTCCCTATATCCGCTGACGGGGGCGACAGGGGCCCGGCCGCTTTTGGTGGCCGGGCCCTTTTTTGCCGTTTGAGGGGCCGCCCCTTTTCAAATGGGGGCAGATGCCGTATAATAAGCCGGAGCCAAGAGAAGGACAGGTGATCTGACGAGATGCAAGTGACAGTATACGCCCAGCACGACTTTGTCGACCCGCAGCAGCTGGCCGGCAGCACGGCGGTGGTGATCGACACCTTCCGCGCCACCTCCACCGTCACGGCGGCCTTGGAAAACGGCTGCGCGGCGGTGATCCCGGTCGCCCACAAGGAGGACGCCTTTCGCCTGCGCAGGGAGGTGCCCGCCTACCGGGAGGCCCTGCTGGGGGGCGAGCGCAAGACCCAGATCATCCCTGGATTTGACTGCGGCAACTCCCCCCTGGAATACACCCGGGCGCGGATCGGGGGGCGGGTGCTCATCCTCTCCACCACCAACGGCACCAAGGCGATGGCCAAGGCCGAGCGGGCCAGCGCCATCTACCTGGGCTGTCTCAACAACGCCGAGGCGGTGGCAAGGCGCCTCTGGCGGCGGGGGGAGGACGTGCAGATCGTCTGTGCGGGCACCAAGGGCAATTTCTCCCTGGAGGACGTGGTGAGTGCCGGGGCGATGATCCACTACCTAAAGCTGTGGGGGGGCGGCGAAGTCGCCTGCAACGACCTGGGCTACACCGCCTGGAAGATGTTCGAGGGCTACGGGGCGGATATGGACGGGCTGCTGCGCCCCACCCGCCACTACGGCACCATGCTCAAAAACGACCTGGCAGAGGACATCGCCTACTGCATCCAGCTAAACATCAGCCGATCGGTCCCCGTCTGCCAAAACGGGCAGGTGGTTTTGGCGCCAAAAGAGGAGGAGACAAGATGAAAGAGACCAGGCCCTATCCGGCCGCAGCGGTGAGCCCCAAGGCAGAGGCGTCGATCCTGCGGGGGCACCCCTGGATTTACGACACCGAGGTGCGCCAGGCGGGGGAGGACTGCCTGGACGGCGAACTGGTGGACGTCTTTGGCCCCAAGGGCGGCTACCTGGGGACAGGCTTTTACAACAGCCACTCCAAAATCCGCATCCGGCTGCTCTCCCGCAACGCCAACGACCGCTTTGACGAGGCGTTTTGGGAGCGGCGGCTGCGCTATGCCTGGGACTACCGCAAGGCGGTGATGGGCGAAGACATCCGCTGCTGCCGGCTCATCTTCGGCGAGGCCGACGCCTTTCCCGGGCTGACGGTGGACCGATTCGACAACATCCTGGTGGCCCAGACCCTCTCGCTGGGGATGGAGCGGCGCAAGGGGCTGCTCTTTTCGCTGCTCTACAAGATCCTCACCGGGGACGGCCAGAAAATCGACGGCATCTACGAGCGAAACGACGTGGCCATCCGCCGTTTGGAGGGGATGGAAGAGGGCAAGGGATTTTACCCCCTGGACGGGGTCGCCCCCCCTGCGCAGACCCGGACCGAAATCGTCGAAAACGGGATCGCCTACCAGGTGGACTTTGAAAACGGGCAGAAGACCGGTTTCTTTTTGGACCAGAAGTACAACCGCCAGGCGGTGGCGAAACTGGCGGCTGGTCGGCGGGTGCTGGACTGCTTTACCCACACCGGCAGCTTTGCCCTCAACGCCGCCAAGGGCGGGGCCGAGTGGGTGGAGGCGGTGGACGTCTCCGCCTCCGCCGTGGAGATGGCGCGGGAGAACGCCCGCCGCAACGGTTTGGAGGAAAAGATGGGCTTCGCGGTGGCAAACGTCTTTGACCTGCTGCCGGCCCTGGCCAAGGAGCGGCGGGGGACCTACGACTTCATCATCCTCGACCCGCCGGCCTTCACCAAATCCCGCCACACGGTACACGGGGCCGAGCGGGGCTATAAGGAAATCAACTACCGGGCCATGAAGCTGTTGCCCCGGGGCGGGTATCTGGCCACCTGTTCCTGCTCCCACTTTATGAGAGACGAGCTCTTTCGAAAGATGCTCGTCAGCGCCGCGGCGGACGCCCAGGTGTCCCTCCGGCAGATCGAGGCCCGCCAGCAGGCCCCCGATCACCCCATCCTCTGGAATGTGCCCGAGACCGACTACCTGAAGTTCTACCTCTTTCAGGTGGTGTGAGGGTCACGAGGGGAGGGGAGAAGCCGCCTTTCTTTAGCGGGATCTCCCTTTTTGTTGTATTGGGCGGAATTTTGTACTATACTAATAAAGCTATCAACTGATTTTTGGAGGCTACTGCACTATGAAGAGATTGGAACTGACACAGCTTTTCCGGGAGGCCGAAGCCTATGGCGGCAAGACGGTGACGGTCTGCGGCTGGGTTCGGACCCTGCGCTCGTCCAAGGCGCTGGGCTTTATCGAGCTCAACGACGGGAGTTGCTTTAAAAATCTCCAAGTGGTTTTTCAGGACGGCCAGGTGGAGAATTTCAAGGAAATCGCCAAGCTGAACGTGGGCACCGCCCTCTCGGTGGAGGGGGAGGTGGTCCTCACCCCCGAGGCCAAGCAGCCGCTGGAGATCCACGCGGCCTCCATCTCGGTGGAGGGCCCCAGCAGCCCGGAATACCCCCTGCAGAAAAAGCGCCACTCCATGGAGTATCTGCGCACCATCGCCCATCTGCGCCCCCGGGCCAACACCTTTAACGCAGCCTTCCGGGTGCGCTCGGTGGCCGCCTTTGCCCTGCACCGCTTCTTCAACGAAAACGGCTTTGTCTACGCCCACACCCCCATCATCACCGGCAGCGACTGCGAGGGGGCGGGGGAGATGTTCCACATCACCACCCTGGACGCGGAGAACCCGCCCCGCACCGAGGACGGCCGGGTGGACTACAGCAAGGACTTCTTCGGCAAAAAGACCAGCCTCACCGTCTCCGGTCAGCTCAACGCCGAGAGCATGGCCCTGGCCTTTGGCAAGGTCTACACCTTTGGCCCCACCTTCCGGGCGGAAAACTCCAACACCCCCCGCCACGCGGCCGAGTTCTGGATGCTGGAGCCGGAGATCGCCTTTGCCGATTTGAACGACAACATGGACCTGGCGGAGGCGATGCTCAAATACGCCATCCGCTATGTGCTGGACAACTGCCCCGACGAGATGGCCTTCTTCAACAACTTCTTTGACAAGGGCCTCATCGAGCGGCTGGAAGGGGTGGCCAGCGCCGACTTTGCCCGCTGCACCTACACCGAGGCCATCGAGCTGCTGGAGAAAAACAAAGACCAGTTCGAGTTCCCGGTCTTCTGGGGCTGCGACCTGCAGACCGAGCACGAGCGCTACCTGACCGAGAAGGTCTTTCAGAAGCCGGTCTTTGTCACCGACTACCCCAAGGAGATCAAGGCCTTCTACATGCGCATCAACGACGACGGCAAGACGGTGGCGGCCTGCGACCTGCTGGTGCCCGGCATCGGCGAGATCATCGGCGGCAGCCAGCGCGAGGAACGGCTGGACGTGCTGACGGCGCGGATGGCCGAACTGGGCCTGGCGGAAGAGGACTACGAGTGGTACCTGGACCTGCGCCGCTTTGGCGGCACCAAACACGCCGGGTACGGCCTGGGCTTTGAGCGGCTGATCATGTACATCACCGGCATCCCCAACATCCGCGACGTGCTGCCCTTCCCCCGGACAACGGGCTCGGCAGAGTTCTAAAAAAGAGAAAAGCGAGCGCCGGACAGGCCCCAAAAGGGCTTGCCCGGCGTCTTTTTTGGGAAAAGACCGGGGAAAAAGGCGCCGGCAGTTGTGAGAAATTTGAAGAAATGTAACTTTTTAACTTGCACTTTTATATAACTGGATAAATGTATGAAAGGGGGTTGCAGCCGATAAAATAAGGGTATATAATAATCGACAAAGATAAAAGTTTGAAAAAGCACCTGTAAATTGCAAGTTTTTCATTTTTGAAATTGCAATACAGGGCAGCTTTTTTCTGTTAGAGAGAGTTTGTGGGAGGCAGGAAAGATGGCAAAGGAATACGGGGAAATGGGGCTGAGAGAGGCGGCGGCAGAGCTGTCCTCCCTCCGGGCGGCATATCGGGAGGCAGCTGCAAAGGGGTTGTCCCTGGACATGTCCCGGGGCAAACCCTGCAGCGAGCAATTGGCCCTCTCGATGGAGATGTACGACGTCCTGCGGGGGGAGGGGGACTACTTCAGCGAAGACGGCAGCGACTGCCGCAACTACGGTTTCTTTGACGGCCTGCCCGAGGCCAAGCGCCTCTTCGGCGAACTGCTGGGGGTGGGGGAGGACCAGATCTTCATTGGCGGCAACTCCTCCCTCAACCTGATGTACGACGTGATCGCCAAGTACCTGCTCAAGGGCGCCCTGGGGAGCGAGCGCCCTTGGGGGAAGGAGAAGAAGGTCAAATTCCTTTGCCCGGCGCCGGGGTATGACCGCCATTTCGGCATCTGCGAGGCGCTGGACATCGAGATGATCCCGGTGGCCATGACCCCGCAGGGACCGGATATGGACCGGCTGGAGGCGCTGGCAGCGGCCGATCCCCTCATCAAAGGGGTCTGGTGTGTGCCCCAGTACCAAAACCCCGAGGGCACCAGCTTCAGCGATGAGACGGTGCGGCGCTTTGCCGCCATGAAGCCCGCCGCCAAGGACTTCACCATCTTCTGGGACAACGCCTACATGGTGCACGACCTCTATCCCGACCGGCGCGACCGGGTGCTGGACATTCTGCGCTGCTGCGAAGAGGCGGGCTGTCCCGACCGGCCCATCGTCTTTGCCTCCACCTCGAAGATCTCCTTCCCCGGCGCCGGGGTGGCGGTGATCGCCGCTTCCCGGGCGAACATGGCCCGCATCAAGGCCCTGACGGTCCCCCAGACCATCGGCTTTGACAAGATCAACCAGCTGCGCCACGTCCGCTTCTTCGGCTCTGCCCAGGGGATAGCCGAGCACATGAAGAAACACGCCGACATCCTGCGGCCCAAGTTTGAACTGGTGGAGCAGATGTTGCAGCGGGAGCTGGGCGGCCTGGGGATCGCCCGCTGGACCAAGCCTCTGGGGGGCTATTTCATCAGCTTTTACACCGAGCCCGGCTGTGCCAAACGGGTGGAGCAGCTCTGCCAGGAGGCGGGGGTCAAACTGACCCCGGTGGGCGCCACCTACCCCTACGGCAAGGACCCCGATGACGCCAACATCCGCATCGCCCCCACCTACCCGCCGCTGGAAGAGCTGGAGAGCGCCATCTCCATCCTCTGCCTGGCGACCCGCATCGCTTCGCTGGAAAAGCGGCTGGAGCAAAAGGCCGCCTAAAAAGAGAAGAGGGCGGAGAGGTGACCTCACCTCTTCCCAAGAGCAGACGCCGATAAGGCGTCTGCTCTTTTTTGTACAGGGGGCAGCAAAAGAGGGGCCGCAACCGCGCGCCGCATGCTCCCGGCGGACACCGCAAGGATAGGGGGGGGGCAGAATGAAGGGGCTCTCTGGTCTCCAGCGACGGCCGGTCGTCTCCATTGCGGCCAAAGGGGCCTTTTGGCGGGGATGGGCGCCCGTCCGTTCGGCTGTCAAGAGGCCGGTCAAAGAGCCGTCAGGGCCGGGATCGCTGCGCTTTTGGCAGCGGAGAGAGGGCCGATGAGGGCCGGCTTTTGCAGAAGGGCCCGGTCGGGACCCACAGGAGAGAAGGGCAAACAGAGACAGCTGCCAACCGCCGTCCGGATCGCCTGCCGGAAGGACAGGGCCGCCTGTTGCCCCAAGGGCGCGGAAAGGGGAGAAGGGGCCCTGCTTCTTTGCCGGAAAAATCGGCTCTCGCCTCGGTGCGCCCTCGCCCGAATATTTGACTTTTCCCCTCTTTTTGCCTATAATGAACGGTATGTGTACGGTGCCTTTTGTGAGCGGGGGAGCGCCGGTTGGAGCAGACCGGTTCCGCCGCTTTTCAACTGCACCGCTCAAAATTGCAACTGGAGGAGTTTCACCGGTGAAAAAGAGAGGAAAAATCACATTTTTCGTTGTCTTTGCACTCATCGTGTTGCTGGCTTATACCGCAATTGCGGGCATCAGCACCCGGTATGGCGATGTGGAAAACATCATCATCAAGGGCGTTGACAGCATCCGGTGGGGCATCGACATCCGCGGCGGCGTAGACGTGACCTTTACCCCGCCTGCCGATGTGGAGGCGACTGACGACGAGATGTCCGCCGCCGAGTCGGTCATCAAACAGCGCCTGGTGTCCCAGAATATCACCGACAGCGAGGTCTACACCGACTACCAAAACGACCGCATCATCGTCCGCTTCCCCTGGAAAGAGGGGGAGAGCGACTTCAACCCCGAAAACGCCATCAAGGAGTTGGGGGAGACCGCCGAGCTGACCTTCCGCGAGGGCAACAGCACCGACAGCACCGGCGCCCCGACCGGGACGACGGCCACCAACATCATCCTGACCGGCAGCGACGTCAAGAGCGCCAAGGCCGGCCAGACCAGCGGCCAGAGCGGCAGCAGCGCCCAGTTTGTGGTGCAGCTGGAGCTCAACGACTCGGGCAAGGAGAAGTTCTCAGAGGCCACCGCCAAGCTGGCCCCCAGCAATGGGATCATCTCCATCTGGCTGGACAACCAGATGATCAGCTACCCCAATGTAAAGGATCACATCACCGACGGGATCGCCACCATCTCCGGCAACTTTGACGCCGAGAGCGCCAAGGAGCTGGCCGACAAGATCAACGCCGGCGCCCTGCCCTTTGCCCTGACGGCCGACAACTACAACACCATCAACCCCACCCTGGGGCTGGACGCCAAAGACGCCATGGTGTTGGCCGGCGGGATCGCACTGCTGCTGGTCTGCCTGTACATGATCATCGTCTACCGGCTGCCGGGCGCTGTCGCCTCCATTGCCCTGGTGGGGCAGACGGCCGGCGCCATCGCCGCCATCTCGGGCTACTTTGCCCCCTTCCCCAGCTTTACCCTCACCCTGCCGGGCATCGCGGGCATCGTCCTCGCCATCGGCATGGGGGTGGACGCCAACGTCATCACCGCCGAGCGCATCAAGGAAGAATTGCGCTCCGGCAAATCGGTGAACGCGGCCATCCAGTCCGGTTACAAGCGCGCCTTCTCCGCCATCTTTGACGGCAACATCACCGTCATCATCGTGGCCATCATCCTCATGGGGGCCTTCGGCCCGCCGGCAAGCATGTTTGCCACCCTGCTCAAACCCATCTTCCAGTTCTTCCCCTCGGCCATCACCGGTTCGATCTACTCCTTCGGCTACACCCTGCTGGTGGGTGTGCTCATGAACTTTGTCATGGGCATGGGCGCTTCACGGCTGATGCTCAAGTCCGTCTCCAAGTTCAAGTGCTTTGGCTCCAAATGGCTGTACGGAGGTAAAAAAGATGAAGAGTAACATGAATATCGTCGGCAAGCGAAAAATCTTTTTCACCATCTCTCTGGCCATTGTGGCAGTGACCATTCTGGTCTCGGTGATCTTCGGCGTCAAGCGGGACATCCAGTTCACCGGCGGCGCTATCATCACCTATTCCTATCAGGGTGAGCTGGACAAATCCTCCTTTGAAAGTGAGATGAAAGCGGCGCTGGACGGCCAGCACCTCAACTTGCAGTACTCGCAGAACAGCGCCACCGGCAAACAGAATGTGGTGATCTCCCTGCCCAATTCGGGCACCATCTCCATCGACAAGGTCAGTTCGATCCAGTCGATGCTCGATGAAAAGTTTGCCGCCAACGAGCTGACCCAGGAGTCGATCGACAGCGTCGACCCCACCATGGGGGGCGAATTCTTCCTCAAGTGCATTGCCGCTGTGGTCTTTGCCGCCGTGCTGATGATCCTCTTCATCGCCCTGCGCTTTCGCAAAATCGGCGGCTGGTCGGCGGGCGTTATGGCCGTGGTGGCCCTGCTCCACGACGTGGTCATGGTCTTTGCGGTCTTTACCCTCTGCCGCATCCCCCTCAACGACAACTTCATCGCCGTCGTTTTGACCATCTTGGGCTACTCGATCAACGACACCATCGTCATCTACGACCGCATCCGCGAGAACACCCAGCTGCACCGCTCGATGCCGGTGGCCGAACGGGTCAACCTGAGCATCAACCAGAGCTTTGTGCGCACCATGAACACCACCATCACCACCGTTATGGCCATGAGCGTGGTCTGCATCGTGGCGCTGATTTTCAACGTCACCTCCATCCTGACCTTCGCTTTCCCCATGATTGTGGGCATGATTTCCGGCGTCTACTCCAGCCTCTGCATCAGCGGCCCGTTGTGGGTGGTTTGGCAGGAGCACAAGGCCAAAAAGAAGGCCGAAGCCGCCAAGGCTCCCAAGGCCTCCAAGACCAAAAAGAAGAAGTAAGGGCCCTTCGAGCCTTTGTTCCCTGCGTTTGAAAAATACCGCTGTCCGATGGGACAGCGGTATTTTTTTGACCTGCACAGAGTTGCAATTTATCAAGAAATCCCCTATACTAAAAAGCGCCTGAAAAAAGGGGAGACCACCTTTTTTGTACCCTTTCAGGGTGGCCCCTAAAGTTCCCCGCACTCGCCGGCGGCGAGCGGAGAGAAAGGACAGATTTTTGGGGATGGCGGCCAATGGACCCGCCCCTTGTCACTTGCGGCGAGGGGCGACAGAAAGGGCCGGCAGGCGGGGAATGTCCCTTTTCACCCAACAGGAGGGCCGCCGATTGCACCGCTGCCGGAGGGGCCGCTGCGAGGATTTTCTCTGCTGGGCAGGGAAAATGGCAAATTGTTCAGATGTGAGCCAAATCTGTGAAAACAGTAAATTTATAAGCATTTGCTTAGCAAACGAGAAATTTGTCGAATGTTTTTGGTTGTCTTTTGTCGGAATCCAACGTATAATTTTTCATATTATATGTATGGAGGAATCGAAATGATTGTGAAGACAGCCTACACAGAAGATTTTGAAGAGAGAGTTCGCTACGACCTGATTGGGGAGTACCGAGAGCTGGACGAAGTCTACTACCTTGGCTACGGGTTTGAGGTGACCGCCTGTAAGAGCGGAGAGTCGCGCCGCATTGCCGATTTCACTTCACTGCCCCAGCGGGCTGAGAGCGTCTTTCAGCTGCTGGTGGACTGCCGGGTTGCGCCGTTTCAGCTCCAATATGTTTTGGAGGACCTGCTGTAAAGGCGGGTGCAGAGAGGGAGAGAGCTATATGAAATGTCCGTTTTGTTCCTATACAGAGAGCAAAGTCGTCGATTCCCGCCCCACTGAAGAGGGGGAGAAGATCCGCCGTCGCCGGGAGTGTCTCAGCTGCGGGCGGCGCTTCACCACCTATGAGGTGATTGAAAACCTGCCCCTCATCGTCATCAAAAAGGACAAGTCGAGGGAGCTGTTCGACCGGGACAAACTGCTGGGCGGGCTGATCCGGGCCTGTGAGAAGCGCCCCATCCCCTTGAGCCAGCTGGAGGAGTTGGCGGCCGACATCGAGTCGTCCTTTCTCAACTCCCTGATGGGGGAGGTCACCTCCACCGAAATTGGCGAAAAGGTGATGGAGGAGCTCAAGGCGATCGACGAGGTGGCCTATGTGCGCTTTGCCTCGGTCTACCGGGAGTTCAAGGACATCAACTCCTTTATGGACGAGCTCAAACGGCTGCTGCAAAAGGACGGAAAGTAGCAATTTTCCCACATGCAATAAAGCCTTGCCAGTCAAGGCGACAATGGGGCGCCCGAGAACGAGATTCTCGAGCGCCCCATTGTCGTTTTTGTGTGCTGTGAACACAGGTGACTAGGTCAAAATCTCCCAGGTGATATTGTCGCCCTTAAGGATGTGCTCCAAGTTGGAGCGGACACCGTAGCACTCACCCAGGTAGAGGGAGAGGTCCCCCTTCTCCAAATAGCCCTGCATCTTGTAGATGGACACCCCGATGTCCTCTACGTTTTTGCGGTTGGTGAACAGGTTGATGAGCTGTTTGCTGTCCTCCCAGGACTGCATCAGCTTTTCGTTTTCTTCGGGCAGCTGTTCGCTGCCGTCGGTGGCCAGCAAGATGACCTCGTTGAGCCTGCCGTTGATGTCGTTGTAGCAGTTGGTGAGAATATGGGTCGAGGTCACGGCCAGGGCCACAGAAAGGGCGAAGATACTCAGTGCGAGGATGACGCGCTTCACAAAACTGCCTCCTTTATACTGTAAAGTGATATGCCTTTTCAGAAAAAATAGCTGGAAAGGGGCTCAGCTCCCCTCTTTTTTTACAATGCGAATGTTGCGGTAGCTGTCGCAGGTCATGAGAAAGACGTCGGGGATGCGGCAGTGGCTGGCGGCCAGCTTGTCCTCCACGAATTGGCGGGTGATCCCGCAGTCGCGCAGGGCTTGTTCCATCAATTTGCCGTCGCTGATGACCACCAGCTGTGGGGTGGGGTCGGTGCCCGCGATCTGCATGTCCTTATTCTGTACGGTGGAGGCGGAGAAGCGCTGGAGCACGCTGAGCTTGCCGTTGGTCTCGACAATGGCATAGTAGACGTCCTCCAGGGAAAAAATGTCCTTGAGGCGCAGCTCTTCCAGCAGGTCTTCTACGGTCATCCGCAGTTTCTCCAGCTCGTTTTGCACGATTTTCCCCTCCCGCACCACCACGATGGGGGTGCCGGTGACCATCTTGCGGAAGCGGTTGCTCTTGAGGGAGAAAAAGGAGAGGAAGACCTCGTAGCAGATGATCAAAAAGATGGGCAGGATGCCGGCCAAAATGGGGATATCGGTGTTTTCGATGGGGAGGGAGACAATGTTGGAGATGAGGATGGTGGTCACCAGTTCGGAGGGCTGCATCTCGCTGATCTGTCGCTTTCCCATCAGTCGCAGGGCTATGACGACGATGGCGTAAAGTATCGTCGTGCGCACAATCAAAACTAACATAACATCACCTGTCGCTAGTATGGTGTCAGCCGCCTCTATTATGTATGAAGCGGTGGAAAAAAGGCCAGAATAGGCCAGAGAGAGGTGATGGAAATGAGACTGTGCGCTGATTTGACGGAGAACATCGTCGCCCTGCGGGCGCTGGTGCAAAACAGCTCCGACTTTTTGAATAAATCCATCCATCTGGCGGGGCACCGGTGCGAGCTGGTCTTCTGCGAGGGGATGATCGGCATCGGCACCCTGGCGGAGCTGATCATCGAGCCCCTGCGCGAGTACCGGGACGCCTGCATCCAAGAGCCGGAAGAGCTCTTTTTGACCCTGGGGCGGACCGATTTTCTGGCCGCCGACCAGAAGGTGGTCCTCACCAGGGAAGAGGTGTTGCAGTTTGCCATGTCCGGCTTTGCGGTGCTGCTCATCGACGGCTGCGAAAAGGGGCTGGCCCTGGGGGTGCAGGGATTCAACTTTCGCTCCATCTCCGAGCCGGGGAACGAGCAGAACATGCGGGGGAGCAGGGAGGGGTTTGTGGAGGCCGCCCGCATCAACCTGACCATGATCCGCCGGCGGATGAAGAGCCCCCACCTGAAATTTGAATACATGAATCTGGGCAGCGAGAGCAAGACCGACGTCTTTTTGGTCTACATGACCGACAAGGTCAGCGCCAAGGTGCTGGCGGAAATCAAGGAGCGGCTGGGCACCATCCGCCTGGAGGCCATCCTGGACAGCGGCTATGTGACCCCGTTTTTGGACAAGAAGAACGCCTCCCTCTTCTCTGGGGTGGGGTACACCGAGCGCCCGGATACCCTCTGCGGCAAAATCATGGAGGGCCGGGTGGGGATCCTCATCGACGGCACCCCCTTTGTGCTGGTGGCGCCCTATCTCTTCAGCGAGAACTTTCAGTCGCTGGACGACTACGCCCAGCGCCCCTACTACGTGACCTTTATCCGCTGTTTAAAGTTCTTGGCCTTTACAATCAGTTTCCTCCTCCCCGGCGGCTATGTGGCGGTGGTGACCCACCACCCGGAGCTGCTGCACAAGGAGCTGCTGGTCAAGATCATCGAGGCGCAGCAGGGAACGCCTTTCCCGCTGATGGTGGAGGCCCTCATCATCCACATCATCTTTGAAATCATGAGAGAGGCGGGGCTGCGGCTGCCCAAATCGGTGGGGCACGCCGTCAGCATCGTCGGGGCCCTGGTCATCGGCGACGCGGCGGTCTCGGCCGGCCTCATCGGCACCCCCATGGTGCTGATCGTGGCCCTGACGGCCGTCAGCTCCTTTGTGGTGCCCAATCTCTACGAGCCGGTGACCATCCTCAAGTTCGCCTTTATCCTGCTGGGGGGCTTTTGGGGGCTCTACGGCATCGCCCTGGGGCTGTTGGCGCTGCTGCTCAACCTCTGCTCCATCAACACCTTCGGCATCCCCTACACCAGCCCCATCTCCCCCTTTGGCAAGGCGGCGTTTCGCGACGTCTTTGTGCGGGCCAGCTGGCCCACCCTGCAGAAAAGCCGCAGCGGCATCGTGCAGGACCTGCCCGGCTCCTCGGTGCAGAGCGATGGGGGGCACGGCGATGCATAAGGGAATACAGTATATCGGCCGCAAGCAGTTTGTCCTGCTGCTGGTCCTCTCCAACCTCTTCAGCTACCTGACCTACTACCCCCGCGCCTCTGCCGGACAGGTGGAATTTGGCTCCAGCATCGCCGGATTGGTTTTGGGCAACCTGGCCGTCTGGGGGATCGGCGCCCTCTTTTTCGCGCTGGAGGACGGCACCGGCAAGAACCTCTGTGACTTCATGCTCTTTTACAACCGGCCCCTGGGGCGGCTCTACAATGGGTTGCTGGCGGCTTTTTTGGGGCTGTCCGCCGCCCACTCCATCTGCGGATTCGTCCGCTTTCTCAACCGGGAGATCTTTCCCCAGAGCAGCTATCTGGTCTTTTTGATCCCCTTTCTGGGGGTGCTGATTTTCGGCGTGGTGGTGGGGATCGAGAGCTTTGCCCGCACCGCTTCGGTGATTTTTGTCTGCGCCGCCCTCTCCGTCGCCCTCATCTTCTTCGGCACGGTGGGGAACGTGGAGCCGTCGGCCCTGCGGGCCTATTCGCAGGTGCGGTGGACCGGGCTCTGGGGGACCTTTGTCGCCGTCTTGCAGTCCAATGTGGAGCTCCTGCTCCTCTTCACCCTGGTCAAGCACCTGGCGCAGCGCACCCCCTCGGTCTTTCAGGGCTACTTCTGGCTGGCCACCGGCGGGTCGGTGGGGCTCTCCCTGCTGGTGAAACTGGCCCTGGGGAACTACGCCCAGATGCAGCAGTACCCCTTTTACGCCCTGGCCGTCTCCTCCGACCTGTCGGTGGTTCAGCGGCTGGACTCCTTTTACCTGGTCATCTGGGTGCTCATCTCCTTTGTGCGGGTGACCGCCCTGCTGCTCGCCCTCTGCACCGCCCTACAGGGGGTGCTGCCCGATCGCCGCTACAACAGCGGGGTCTGGACGGCTTTGTCCCTGGTGGCCGCCCTCTCGGCGGCGGTGGGGGCCAGCAGCCGACTGTACGAGTGGCTCACCGCCCTGGTCAAGGGGTGCTTTGCCCCCCTGACCTTGGCGCTGTTGCCCCTGCTCTACGTGTTTTACAAGCGGACAGTGGGCAGAGGGGAAAAGACGAGAGGAGGTGCCCGCGGTGAAGCGGTTCACTAGTGTGGTGACAGCTCTGCTCTGTTGTCTGTTGCTGCTCACCGGCTGTGCCGACGGGCAGCAGATCAGCCGCCGCAAGATCGTCCGCGCCCTGGCGCTGCAGGGGGACGAGCGCGGCTACACGGCGGTCCTCTGCATCCTGCAGCCGGAGGAGAACCAGTACCTCGCCCTGCGGGGGGAGGACCTGGGCGATTTGCAGCGCCAGCTCTCCCAGCGGGAGGTCTTTTTGGACAGCGCCGACCAGGTCTTTGTCTCCGACGAGCTGGTCTACCGGGGCAACCTGCCCCTGCTGCGGCAGTTCTTCATCGAGCAGCTGCGCATCCGCCCGAGCGCCAAAATTTACGCCTACACCGGCGAATACAGCGAGGAGTGGATGGGCCTCACCCGGGAGGAAAACGGCCAGTTCGGCTTTGCCGAGATCCGCGACCTGGCCGACGCGAGGGTCACCCTGCCAATCATTGAAGCGGGGCCGCTGGGCGCAGGCGCAGTGCGGGCCCTCCGCGCGGAGGAGGAGCGCTCCTACCCCCTGGGGGCACAGGAGTATTTGGGCTATCTCCTCCTCAATCGACGGTTGGACGGCTACAAGAGCGAGTGGGGGCTGATTGCCAGTGCCGCCCCCTATATTCAGCCCGGGGAGGGGAGAGAGGAGAGTGTGGTCACGGTGTCTGTTCGCACTTCTCCACAGGTGACTGAAAAAGAGCTGACAGAGGCCGTCGCAAGTTATCAAAAGCTGTGTGCAGATCGGCGCTGCAACCCCATTGACCTGCTGCAAGACGAGGTGTTTCAGGTTTCGGTACAGCAGAAAAATGGGGACTCTTTTCAGGAAATTTTGTGACCATTGCCAGATTCTGAGAGATTGTTAGCAATCGTTTGCGCAATTGCCGGCGGATCGGGCATTCCATTTTGCTGCGCACGCCAAAAAGCGGCCAGGCCGAATCGCTCGGTCTGGCCGCTTTCGCAAAGGGGAAAGAAGGCTATTTCTTGGTCAGCTTGTCGGCCACGTAAAGGCCGTTGGCCGCCGCCTGGGAGAGGGAACGGGTGAAGCCGGCCCCGTCGCCCAGGGCGTAGATGCCCTTGCAGCCACTGATGGCAAAGTCGTCGGCTGCCGGGCGGGCAGAGTAGTATTTGCACTCAATGCCGTAGAGCAGGGTGTCGTGGTTGGCGGTGCCGGGGGCAATGGCGTCCAGGGCGTGCAGGGTCTCCAAAATGCTGTCGAGCTGGCGCTTGGGCATGCACAGGGAGAGATCGCCGGCCACCGCGTCCAGGGTGGGGCGGGTGGTGGACTGGCGCAGCCGGGCCTCATCGGTGCGGCGGCCGTTCTCCAAATCGCCCAGGCGCTGCACCAGCACGCTGCCGCCGCTGATGAGGTTGGCCAGCCGGGCCACGTGGCGGGCGTACTCGATGGGTTGGTTGAAGGGCTGGGTGAAGCGGATGGTGGAGAGGAGGGCAAAGTTGGAGTTCTGGCTCTTCTTGGCCTCATCCCGGTAGGCGTGGCCGTTGACGGTGAGCACTCCGTCGGTGTTCTCGGTCACCACCTGGCCCCGCTCGTTAAAGCAGAACATCCTCGTCACGTCGCCGTATTTTTTGGAGCGGTACCAGATTTTGGGCTCGTAGATTTTTTTGGAGAAGTCGTCCCAAATCATCGAGGGCAGCTCGACGCGCACCCCCACGTCCACCTGGTTGTTTTCCAGCGGGATCTGGTTTTGGGCGCACCACTCGGAGAAGAAGCGGCTGCCGGCCCGGCCCACGGCAAAGATGATCTCGTCCGCCTTGAAGGAGGCGGTGCCGCTGCGGTCCTCGGTGAAGATCTCGTGGCTCTCGCGGTTGACGTCGATCACGTTGGTGTCGGTGACGATCTCCACCTTGGAGCTGATCTCCTCGATGAGCTTGCGCATGGTGTCGAAGTTGGCGTCGGTCCCCAGGTGTTTGAGCTGGGCCTGGGCCATGTGCAGGTCGTTTTGCAGGCAGAGCTTTTTCAGGTCGTTGTTGGGCATGAACCGCTCGGTGGTGGCGCCGAAGGAGACCAGGATCTTGTCGGCCTGCTCGATGTAGTCGATGACCGTGCTGGGGGCCAAAAAGTCGGTCAGCCAGCCGCCGTACTCGGTGGAGATGACATACTTGCCATCGGAAAAGGCGCCGGCGCCGGCCATCCCCTCCATGATGGCGCAGGACTCGCACTTGATGCACTTTTGCACCTTTTTGGCGACGATGGGGCAGACCCGCTTGACGATGGCATGGCCCTTTTCCACCAGCACCACCGATTTCTCCGGGGCGTTCTCCGCGATCCGGTAAGCGGCCATGATGCCGCCGATGCCGCCGCCGATAATGGCAATGTCGTAGTGTTGTTTTTTCACCGTGGTACCCTCCGTTTTCTTCTCTGCGCCACAAAAAATGGCGCGCCCCCGCTTTGGCTGGGGGATTTGGCGCGCCATTTGAAGTGCAGGCGGCGACCCAGGCCGGGCCGCAGTCATTTCCATATCGTACACAGGGGCAGGGAGGGGGAAATGTCCACATTTCGAGGACAGCTGTATCCCTTCCGCCCGATGCGATAGTATATCACAAAATTTGCGTTAGTCAAGAGCGCAGGGCCTTGACATAGATTTTTTCGAGATTTTCGCCCAGGGTCTTGGCGCCAGAGTGCTGCACCGACTCCACCACCGACTCCTTGAGGGGCTGTTTGTCCTCCAAATCCCGGTAGGCCAGCAGTTTTTCCGCCAGCTCGTCGGCGCTGTTGTAGATGAAGCCGTTGACCCCCTCCACCACCTGGCCCTTGTTCAGGGGGTCGTGGATGTGAAAGACCGGCAGGCCCACCGCCATCCCCTCCAGCATAGAGATGGAGTTGGTGTCCGAGAGGGAGGCGGTGACGTAGGCGTCGCAGGCCACCAGGTATTCCAGCAGCTGGTCGTGCATCACCTTGCCGATAAACTGCACCTGGGGCGAGAGGCCCAGCGCCGCGGCTTTGGCAATCAACGCTTCCCGCTCCGGCCCGTCGCCGATGACCATCAGCTTGAGGCGGGGTTCCTTTGCCAACTGGGAGGCGGCCCAGAAGTCCAACAGCTGGTCGATGTTTTTCTCCTTCCCGACCCGGCCGACGAAGACGGTGACAAAGTCGTCGGCCGCGTAGCCAAACTGCTCCCGCAGGGCGGCGACCTTCTCCATGTCGGCGTGCTCCAGGTTGAAGGTGTCCAGCTCCACCGGGTTGGGCACCACGTTGACCGGCTTTTTGATGCCGTGGCTGCGCAGATAGCTCTCGACCTTTTTCGAGGGGCCGGTCACCTGGGCGGCGGCCTTGACAAACATCCGCGAGTAGCGGCCGGCCACCTGTTTGGCGGCGGGGATCAGGTGCTTGGGCACTACGTAGTAGAGGTAGTCGTCGTACATGGTGTGCATGGTGTAGACCATGGGGACTTTGCGCCGCTTGGCGTACTGGTAGCCGAAGAGGCCGATGCCAAACTCCTGGTGGACGTGGACGATGTCGGGGGCGAAGTTGTCGATGAGCTTTTCCCGCACCCGGCTCACGGGGGCGGCCAGGCCATAGCCGTAGATCCGCTTGAGCTTTTTACAGGGGCAGTAGAGAACCCCGTCTTTCAGGGTGTGGCGCTTCACCTCCGGGTCGGCGGTCACCACCAGCACCTGGTGGCCCAGCATCTCCAGACCGGTCTTCAGCGAGTGGACGTGGGTGACCACACCGTTGATGTACGGCAGATAGGTCTCGACGAAAAGCGCTACTTTCATAATCCAAAGAACTCCTCTGTATTGGTTTGGCAGGCCCCTGTCTGCAGAGGGAAGGGCCGGCCGGTCTTGCTTGCACCCAGTATACCATAATCGTTTTTTAAAAGAAACGCTTCCGGCTAAATGTCAGTTGAAAGGCGGCCATTTTTCATATATACTTAAGATACATTAAGGGGGACTGCAAATATGGAAGGAAAATTCAGCGTAAGTCTTGCCACCATCGTACACAAATTCGGCCTGGAACCCATCGTGATGCCCAAGGACCCCGCCGAGATCGCCATCACCGTGGGCGACCTGAACCGCCCCGGCCTCTACCTGGCGGGCCATCACGATTTTTTTGATTGCTCCCGCATCCAACTCATCGGCAATTTAGAGTACTCCTACCTGCTGGACCTCGACGACGAAGCGCGGGACGCAAGTCTCTGCCGCTTCTTCAAGACCCAGCCGGTCACCGTCATCTTCACCCGCGGGTTGGAAATTTTCGAGTCCGCCATCCGCTACGCCGAGGAAAACAGCGTCCCCCTGCTGCGCACCAGCGAGCCCACCTCCACCTTCATGTCAGGGCTCAACTCCCTGCTCAACATCGAACTGGCCCCCCGCATCACCCGCCACGGCGTGCTCGTCGAGGTCTACGGCGAGGGCATCTTGCTGTTGGGGGAGAGCGGCGTCGGCAAGAGCGAGACCGCCATCGAGCTGGTCAAGCGGGGCCACCGGCTCATCGCCGACGACGCGGTGGAGCTGCGCAAGACCTCCACCACCACCCTGGTGGGCACTTCGCCCGACAACATCCGCCACTTTGTCGAACTGCGGGGCATCGGCATCGTCAACGTCCGCCGCATCTTCGGCATCGGCTCGGTCAAGATGAGCGAGAAGGTGGATATGATCATCCACCTGGAGCCCTGGGAGGCCGACAAGAACTACGACCGCATCGGCCTGGAAAACACCCACACCGAAATCCTGGGGATCAAGATCCCCTCCCTCACCATCCCGGTGAAGCCCGGGCGGAACCTGGCCATCATCATCGAGGTGGCGGCCATGAACAACCGCCAGAAGAGGATGGGCTACAACGCCGCCCGCCAGCTGCTGACCAACCTGGGAATGATCGAGGACGTGAAAAAGGCCGAGGAGCAGGATGTCGACCTCTTTTAGGGGATGAACGGCCGCCCGGCCACATAGAGTGAATAGTGTAACGCCAAAGGAGATAAAAACAGCATGAGATTGATTGCAGACACCCACACCCACACCATCGCCTCCACCCACGCCTACGGCACCGTCATTGAGATGGCCCGGGGCGCCGCCGAAAAGGGGCTTCCAATCTTGGGGATGACCGACCACGCCCCCTCCATGCCCGACTCGCCCGACCTCTGGCACTTTGGCAACCTCCACCAGCTCCCCCCGGTCATCGAAGGGGTGCGGGTGCTGCGGGGGTGCGAGCTGAACTTGATGGACTGCACCGGCAAGGTGGACCTGGACGAACACTTTTTGCAGAAGATGGAGTGGGTGGTCTGCTCGATGCACCCCGAGGTCATCGCCCCCGGCAGCGTGGAGGAGAACACCGAGGCGGTGCTCAACTTGCTGAAAAACCCCTATGTGGACGTCTTCGGCCACCCCGGGGCCAACTGCTACCGCTTTGACTACGAGCGGGTGGTGCCCCTCTTCAAGGACAGCGGCAAGTACATCGAATTCAACGCCTCGTCGGTGACCTTCCGCGAGGGGGCGGCCGAAAACATGTTCACCATCGCCAAACTCTGCAAAGAGCACCGGGTGGAGGTCATCGTCAACACCGACGCCCACTCCCCCTTTCGGGTGGGGGAATTTGAAAAGGCCACCAACATCCTCGCGGCCGCCGATTTTCCCGAAGAACTGATCGTCAACGCCGACCTGGGCCGCTTTGAAAAGGCCCTGGCCAACCGGCGCGTCCCGGTCTCCCTGTGACCGGAAATACTGCACTGGCAGGAGGAACGCTTTGAACTACGACCGCTTTATTCAAGAGGCAAAGACCAAGGACTGCGACATCTTGCGCGATGAACCCCTTTCCCGCCACACCACCTTTCGCATCGGGGGGACGGCCGACTGGATGGTCGTCCCCCACACCGTCCAGGCGGCGGGGGAGCTCTACACCCTGCTGGAGAAGGAGGGGTTGCCCTGGTTCCCGCTGGGGCGGGGTTCCAACTTGCTGGTGGGGGACGGGGGCTACCGCGGCGTGGTGCTCAAGAGCGCCAACAAATACGGACACCTCTCCTTTGACGGCGAGGCGGTGGAGGTGGACGCCGGGGTCTCCTTGGCGAGGCTTTGCTACAGCGCCTACCAGCACGGTCTCTCCGGGCTGGAATTTGCCTGGGGGATCCCCGGCAGCGTGGGCGGGGCGGCCTACATGAACGCCGGCGCCTATGACGGCGAGATGAAGGATGTCCTCTCCTCCGTGACCTTTTGGGAGGGGGGAGAGGAAACAACCTTCTCTCGGGAGGAGTGCGGCTTTTCCTACCGCCACAGCTATTTTTCCGACCGGAACTGCCTCATCACTCGGGTCTCCCTCGCCCTGCGGGCGGGGGAGAAGGGGGCCATCAAGGAGAAGATGGACGACCTGCTGGGCCGCCGCTACACCAAGCAGCCCATGGAGCAGCCCAGTGCCGGCAGCACCTTCAAACGCCCCCAGGGCAGCTATGCGTCCAAGCTCATCGACGAGTGTGGGCTGCGGGGCTTTTCGGTGGGCGGGGCCCGGGTGAGCGAGAAGCACTGCGGTTTCGTGGTCAACGCCGACGGCGCCACCTGCGCCGACGTGCTGGGGCTGATTGCCCAGGTGCAGCGGATCGTGCGCGAAAAGACCGGCTTCTCCCTGGAGCCGGAAGTGCGCTTTTTAGGGGAGCAGTGAGAGCTGTCTCCCACCGACCAAACAAGACAAACTGCCCGTCCGGGCAGTTGGCGAGGGGGATGTAAAAATGGACGCGAAGATGGAGCTTTTGGTGATCACCGGCCTTTCGGGGGCGGGGAAGAGCCAGGCGGTGCGGGTCATCGAGGACATGGGCTACTACTGCATCGACAACATACCGCCGGCCCTGATCGGCCGCTTCTTTGAGGTCTGCGCACAGACCGACGGCAAGCTGCGCAAGGTGGCGGTGGTGGCCGACGCCCGTTCGGGCGACTTCTTCTACAAGCTGCTGGAAGAGGTGGAGGGCATCAAGGCCACCGGGGTCGACGTGAAGATCCTCTTTTTGGACTGCGCCGACGAGGTGCTGGTGCGCCGCTACAAGGAGACCCGCCGCCGCCACCCCCTGCTAGATGTGGCCGGTTCGCTGGAAAAGGCGGTGGCCGCCGACCGGCTGATCCTCAAGCCGGTAAAGGAGCAGGCCAACTACGTCATCGACACCACCCTCCTCTCCATCACCCAGCTCAAGCAGCGCATCATCGACATCTTTGCCGACAGCGCCTCCTCCTTCTTCCAAATCGACACCCTCTCCTTCGGCTTCAAGTACGGCATTCCGGTGGAGGCCGACTTGGTCTTTGACGTGCGGTTCCTGCCCAACCCCTTTTACATCCCCGAACTCAAGCACCAGACCGGGCTGGACCAGCCGGTCTACGACTACGTGTTCGGGCAGAAGGAGACGGGGCTCTACGTGCAAAAGCTCTTTGACCTGCTGGATTTTTCGGTCCCCTACTACAAAAACGAGGGCAAGAGCCAACTGGTCATCGGCATCGGCTGCACCGGCGGCAAGCACCGCTCGGTGGCCATTGCAGAGACCCTCAACCGCCATTTTGCCGACCAGGGGCTCAAGGCCAAGGTCACCCACCGGGACATCTTAAAGGACAGGTAGACCATGTCATTTTCCACCTCGGTCAAGACGGAGATCATGAAAAATGTGCCGGAGACCCGCTGCTGTGCGGCGGCCATGCTGTATGGCCTGCTGCTCGGCGGCAGGTCTTTTTCCGCTGCCTCCATCGAGCTGGTATCGGAGAAAAAGGCGGTGGTGCAGTTCGCCAAGGGGCTGACCCGCCGCATCTTCGGCGAGATGATGCGCACCTACAGCATCGAGCGGCAGAATGCCGCCGGGCACAGCCTCTACTCCTTTCGCATCGTGGACCCCGACGACATCCAGCAGATCCTCCTCTTTTACGGCCACGCTGGGCAGGAGGTGAGCCTGCGGATCCAGCGCCAGTGCTTTGTCTGCACCGAGTGCCGCCGCCACTTTTTGGCGGGCGCCTTTTTGAGCATGGGGCGGGTCACCAACCCCCAAAAGGAGTACCACCTGGAACTGACCTCCTCCCGCCGGGGGCTGATGGAGGATCTGGCCGAGGAGTTTCGCCGCATCGGCTGGCAGCCCAAGGCCTCCCGCCGGGGGAACGTCAACCTCCTCTACTTCAAGGACAGCAAGGAGATCGAGGAGGTGCTGGTGGCCGTCGGCGCGCCGATGAAGTCGCTGGAAGTGATGAACGTCAAGATCTACAAGGACATCCGCAACCAGGTCAACCGCCTCACCAACTGCGAGACCGCCAACATCGACAAGACCGCCACCGCCGCGGCCGGGCAGACGGCGGACATCGAGTACATACTGGAAAAGAGGGGGGCGGACTTTTTGGGGGAGGACCTGCTGTTGGCCGCCCGGCTGCGGCTGGAAAACCCCGAGGCATCCCTCAACCAGCTGATGGAGGTCTGCCCGCCGGGGATCAGCCGTTCCAGCCTCAACCGGCGGCTGGCAAAAATTCGGGAGCTGGCAAAAAAATTGCGAGAGGAGGAAGGAAGCAATGGCCAATGACAACGGCTTTGTCCACCTGCACCTGCACACCGAGTACAGCCTGCTCGACGGGGCCTGCCGCATCAACCAGTTGATGGACAAGGTCCTCTCCCTGGGGCAGGACGCGGTGGCCATCACCGACCACGGGGTGATGTACGGGGTCATCGACTTCTATAAGGCCGCCAAGGCCAAAGGGGTCAAGCCCATCATCGGCTGCGAGGTCTATGTGGCCAGCCGCGCCCGCACCGACAAGGTGCACGGGCTCGACTCGCAAAACCACCACCTGGTCCTCCTCTGCGAAAATTACACCGGCTACCAAAACCTCATCTACATGGTCAGCCAGGCCTTTATCGACGGCTTCTACAAAAAGCCCCGCATCGACCACCAGCTGCTGCAGGAGCACAGCGAGGGGCTCATCGCCCTCTCGGCCTGCATTGCTGGAGAGGTGCCCAGCCTGCTCTTGCAGGGGGACGACAAGGGGGCGGAGGAGACCGCCCGCTTCTACCGCGACCTCTTTGGCAAGGATCGCTACTACATCGAGCTGCAAAACCACGGCCTGGATCTGCAGGCGGAGGTCAACCCCAAGCTGGTGGCCCTGGCCAAAAAGTTGGATATCGGATTGGTCTGCACCAACGACTGCCACTACCTGAGCCGGGAGGACAGCAAGATGCAGCACCTGCTCACCTGCATCCAGCTGGGAAAGACGGTGGACGAGGACACCGGCATCGAGTTCTCCACCGAGGAGTTCTACGTCAAGGGCAGGGAGGAGATGGAGGCCCTTTTCGGCCACCTGCCCGAGGCCATTGCCAACACCCGCAAAATTGCCGACATGTGCCAGCTGGACTTTGAGTTCGGGGTCACGAAGCTGCCCTACTTCACCTCGCCCACCGGGGACAACCAGTCCTACTTCGAGGATCTCTGCTGGCAGGGGCTCTGGAACCACTACGGGAAGGACTGCCCGCAGGAGATCCAGGACCGGCTCTCCTACGAGCTGGGGGTCATCACCCAGATGGGGTATGTGGACTACTTCCTCATCGTGCAGGACTTTGTCAACTACGCCAAGAGCCACGACATCCCAGTGGGGCCGGGGCGCGGATCGGGCGCGGGTAGCCTGGCGGCCTACTGCATCGGCATCACCGGGATCGACCCCATCGAGTACAACCTGATTTTCGAGCGGTTTTTAAACCCGGAGCGGGTCTCGATGCCCGATTTCGACATCGACTTCTGCTATGAAAAGCGGCAGCTGGTCATCGACTACGTCATTGAAAAGTACGGCGCCGACCACGTGGCCCAGATCATCACCTTCGGCACCATGGCGGCCCGGGCCGCCGTGCGGGACGTGGGGCGGGCCCTGGGCATCGCCTACTCCACCTGCGACCAGATCGCCAAGCTCATCCCCATGCAGCTACACATCACCATCGCCGAGGCGCTGAAGATCTCCTCTGACCTCAAGCAACTCTACGACAGCGACCAGACCGCTCACGAGGTGCTGGAGATGGCCATGAAGCTGGAGGGGATGCCCCGCCACGCCTCCACCCACGCCGCCGGGGTGGTCATCAGCCGGCTGCCGGTCTACGAGTACGTGCCGTTGCAGAGCACCGACGGGCAGATCGTCACCCAGTTCACCATGACCACCCTGGAGGAACTGGGCCTCTTGAAGATGGACTTTCTCGGCCTGCGCACCCTGACGGTCATCAGCGACGCCGAGCGGATGGTTCGCCGCCGGGAGCCCGGTTTTGACATCGGGGCCATCGACAAGCAGGACCGGGCCACCTTTGAGATGCTGGCTTCGGGCGACGCCCGGGGGGTGTTCCAGTTTGAATCGGAGGGGATGAAGCGGGTGCTCACCGACCTGGGCCCCACCCGCATCGAGGACTTGATCGCCGTCATCTCCCTCTACCGCCCGGGGCCGATGGACTCGATCCCCCGCTACTTAAAGGCCAGCAAGAACGCCGCCTTCATCACCTACAAGCACCCCTGGCTGGAGGAGATCCTCGACGTGACCTACGGCTGCATCGTCTACCAGGAACAGGTGATGCAGATCTGCCGCAAGCTGGCGGGATTCACCTACGGCCAGGCCGACATGGTGCGCCGGGCCATGAGCAAGAAGAAGGCCGACGTGATGCAGAGGGAGCGCCAGCGCTTCCTCTACGGCGACGAGGACCCTGACAGCCAGTGCGTGGGCTGCATCAAAAACGGCATCGACGAGAAGACGGCCAACGACATCTTCGACGAGATGTCCTCCTTCGCCTCCTACGCCTTCAACAAGTCCCACGCGGCGGCCTACGCCTATGTGGCCTACCAGACGGCCTACTTAAAATGCCACTACCCCAAGGAGTTCATGGCCGCCCTCCTCACCAGCGTGCTGGGCAACACCGACAAGGTGGCCGAGTACATTGCCGAGTGCGACCAGATGAAGATCCCGGTGCTGCCGCCCTACATCAACGAGAGCTACCAGCGCTTCACCGTGTCGGGGGATGCCATTCAGTACAGCCTCCTGGGCATCAAGGGGCTGGGGGAGGGGGTCATCGCCGAGATCGTGGCGGAGCGGGAGAAGGGCGGGCCCTTCACCTCCCTCTACAATTTTGTCGACCGGATGAAGAAGATCTTGACCCGGCAGCTGAACAAAAAGGCCATTGAAAACATGGTGCGCTGCGGCTGTCTGGACAAGCTCAACCCCAACCGCCGCGCCCAGGTGGAGGCCATCGACGGCCTCTTCGACTACATCGAGGAGCGGGACCGGCGCAACGTGGAGGGCCAGCTCAACCTCTTCGGCGGCGGGGAGGAGGGGGAGGAGGAGCCCTTCACCCTCCCCGCGGTGGAGGACTACCCCCTGCGGGAAAAGCTGCAGATGGAAAAGGAGATCATCGGCTGCTACATGTCCGCCCACCCCCTGGACGAGTACCGGGAGGTCATCGAGCGGGGCAAGTTCCCGCAGATCGCCTCCATGCTCCAACTGGACGACAGCAAGGACGGCCTCAACGTCCGCTTCTTGGTGGTGGTCACCGCCGCCCGCACCAAAATCACCAAGAGCCAGACCACCATGATGTTTGCCGACGTGGAGGATCGCACCGGCACCATGGAGATGCTGGTCTTTCCCTCCACCCTCCAGCAGTACAGGCCCCTGCTGCGGGAAAACGCCATTGTCGTCATCGGCGGGCACCTCTCCATCCGCGAGGAGGAGGCGCCCAAGCTCATCTGCGAGTACGTGCAGTCCCCCGCCGAGGCCGGATCCCCGCCGCCCCCCAGAGGGGGGAGGGGAGGGAGGGAGCGCCCGTCCGCACCGGCGGCCGCAGCCACCCCCCTTGCGCCGCAGATGCCGGCCACCCCGCCGCCTGAGCGGGCCGACGGCCAGGCCCTCTACATCCTTCTGCCCAACCGCAACGAGGCGCTGATGGCCAAGATCCCCTCGCTGGTGGGGGGATACCCCGGCGACTACCCGGTCTACATCTGCTTTGCCGACACCCGCAAAAAGCTCAAGAGCAAGAGTCTGCGGGTGGGCCCGACAGAGGATCTGATGCGGACTTTAAAGAATATTTTCGGAGATAAAAACGTTATCATTTCCTGATTTCCCATTTTTGTCCTTGCAATCGATTGGGCTGCCGTGTACAATAAATTCGTATGTGAAAAAGGTAGTTGACATATAGGAGGTTCGCACCATGCACACCGATAAAGAGATCAAGACGATCGGCGTCTTGACCAGCGGCGGGGATGCCCCGGGCATGAACGCCGCCATTCGCGCAGTCGTCCGCACCGCCATCTCCATGGGCATCAAGGTCAAAGGGATCATGCGCGGCTATTCCGGTCTTCTCAACGAGGAGATCATGGACATGAGCATCCGCTCGGTGTCCGAGATCATTCAGCGGGGCGGCACCATTCTCTACACTGCCCGCTGCCTGGAGTTCAAAGAGATGTCCGGCGTCATGAAGGGCAAGGAGATGTGCGAGAAGCACGGCATCGACGGCCTGGTGGTCATCGGCGGCGACGGCTCTTTCCGCGGCGCGCAGGACCTCTCCAACGTCGGGGTCCCCTGCATCGGCGTCCCCGGCACCATCGACAACGACATCGCCTGCAGCGAGTACACCATTGGCTACGACACCGCCATGAACACCGCCATGGAGATGGTCGACAAGCTGCGAGACACCGCCCACTCCCACGAGCGCTGCAGCGTGGTCGAGGTGATGGGCCGCCGGGCCGGGCACATCGCCCTGAACACCGGCATCGCCTGCGGGGCCTGCGTCATCCTGGTCCCCGAAAAGCCCTTTGACCCCCAAAAGGACCTGCTCGACCGCATCCGCTATTCCCAGAGCGTGGGCAAGCGCCACTTCATCGTGGTGGTGGCCGAAGGGGTGGGCAGCGCTGGAGACATCGCCGGGCTGATCCAGAACACCCTGGGCATCGACTCGCGCACCACCGTGCTCGGCCACGTGCAGCGCGGCGGCAGCCCGACCCTGCGCGACCGGGTGATGGCCACCAAGATGGGCTATCGCGCCGTGGAGCTGCTCTCCCAGAACATCGGCAACCGGGTGGTGGCCATTCAGAAGGGCGAACTGGTCGACTTTGAGATCAACGAAGCCCTGGCCATGCACAAAACCATCGACGAGCGGCTGCTCAACATCGGCCACGCCATCTCCATCTAGCAAAGTTTGGCTTTTCAGCGCCCTCTGCCAATACAGGCAGAGGGCGCTTTTTTGCATTTCAAAGGGGAAAACAGCGCTCTTTGGGGCTGATTATCACCTTTTTTTCGTCCCCTCATAGAATGGAGCAGAGATTTTGAGCAGGGGAGGGGATGCAGATGCGGCACCGTAAAAAGCGGCACCGGCGGGAATGGCTGCTGCGGGTGGGGGTATTGCTGCTTGTCCTGTTGGGGGCGGTGGCGGCGATCGACCACCAACTGCGGCCGATGGTGCAGTCCTTTGCCACCTACCAAATCAAGAGCTTCGCCACCGAGGTGATCGACGCGGCCATCCTCGACTACCTGGGGAAGGAGGGGGTGGACTACGAGACCTTCTCCACCGTCACCCGGGACGCCAATTCCCAGGTCACCGGCATCTCGCTCAACACCGTCAACGTCAACCTCTTCAAGGCGGGGATCACCGACCGCATCAACAGCGAGATGTCCCAAATCGGGTTGCAGAGCATCAAAATCCCGGTGGGCTCCCTGCTGGGCACCCAGATTTTGCAGGGCGTGGGGCCTGACATCACCCTGCGGGTGCAGCCCTCGTCCTATGCCACCTGCTCGGTGGACAGCCAATTCGACTCGGCGGGCATCAACCAGACTAGGCACCGGGTGGTGCTGAAGGTCTCGGTCATGCTCTCGGCCATCATTCCGGGATATGTGACCCAGACCGAGCTCAACGTCGGCTACACCCTGGCAGAGACCGTCATCGTCGGGGCGACGCCGGATCAGTTCACCCATGTGAACGGGGACGACTCCTCCCTCATCGGAAAGATCAACGACTACACCAAATAGCCAAGCGCTTGCCGGGCGGCCCTGCAAACAGGGTCGCCCGGCTTTCTGGAAGCCGTTGCAAAAGGGTATAGGGGGTGGAAATTTGCCCCATAATTTTGAGGGCAGCCCCTGTAAAAGGGGGAAAAGATATGCTATACTAGACGAGTGTATGAACGGAGGAAGAAACAGCTATGCCAGACGCCGTTTTTGAGCGGATGCGGGAGTTGGAGAGGCAGATCGAGTACCACAACGACCGCTACTACAACCAGGACGACCCCGAAATCAGCGACTACGACTATGACCAGCTCACCCAAGAGCTGCGGGCGCTGGAGGCCGAGCACCCCCAGTATAAGAGCGAGCACTCCCCCTCTGACCGGGTGGGGGGCGTCTCCTCCAACCAGTTTGAAAAGGTCGCCCACCAGGTGAAGATGGAGAGTTTGCAGGACGTCTTCTCGCTGGAAGAGGTGGAGGAGTTTTTGCAGAAGATCACCCCCGAGGGCGGGATCATGCCCTGCGTGGTGGAGATGAAGATCGACGGCCTCTCGGTCTCGCTGGAGTACCGGGGCGGCCGGTTGGTGCGGGGCTCCACCCGGGGCGACGGCCTGGTGGGGGAGGACATCACCGTCAATCTGCGCACCATAAAAGACATCCCCAAAACCATCCCCTTTCAGGGCTTTCTGGAGGTGCGGGGCGAGGTGTACATGCCCCGCGCCAGCTTTGAAAAACTGGTGGAGCGCCAGGTAGAGGAGGGGGAGAAGCCCTTCAAAAACCCCCGCAACGCCGCCGCCGGTTCCCTGCGCCAGAAGGATGCGTCCATCACCGGGGAGCGGGGGCTCTCCATCTTCGTCTTCAACCTGCAACAGGTCGAGGGCAAGGCCTTCACCGCCCACAGCGAGACGCTGCGCTGGATGGCCCAGCAGGGCTTTCCCGTCTCGCCCGACTTTGTCCTCTGCCAGAGCGCCGCGGAGGCGGTGGAGCGCATCCGCGAAATTGACGGCCTGCGGGGAAAGCTCTCCTTCGACATCGACGGCGCGGTGGTCAAGGTGGACGACCTGCACGAGAGGGAGGAGCTGGGCAGCACCTCCAAATACCCCAAGTGGGCCATCGCCTACAAGTACCCGCCGGAGGAGAAGGAGACCATCCTGCGGGAGGTGGAGATCAGCGTCGGGCGCACCGGCGCCCTCATCCCCACCGCCCTCTTTGACCCCATCACCTTGGCGGGCACCACCGTGGGCCGCGCTGTGCTGCACAACCAGGACTTCATCAACGAAAAGCAGGTGGGCATTGGCGACGTGATCGTGGTGCGCAAAGCGGGGGAGATCATCCCCGAGGTGGTGGCCGTCAAGCGCCACTGCGAGGGCTCCCAGGTCTTTCAGATCCCCGCCTACTGCCCCTCCTGCGGCACCAAGACCGTCCAGGCGGAGGACGAGGCGGCCACCCGCTGCCCCAACCCCCACTGCCCGGCCAAAAACTTCCGCCGGCTGTGGCACTTTTGCTCCCGCGACGCCATGGACATCGACGGCCTGGGCCCCGCCATCATCGAGGCGCTGCAAAAAGCCGGCCTGATAGAGGATTTTGGCGACCTCTATGCCCTCACCTTTGAGCAGGTGGTGGAGCTGGAGGGCTTTCAGGAAAAGGCGGCCCAAAACCTCATCTCCGCCATCGAGGCGTCCAAGAAAAACGACCTGCCCCGGCTGCTCTTCGGGCTGGGGATCAAGAATGTGGGCAAGCGCGCCTCGGAACTGATCTGCGAGCGCTTTCCCACCCTGGAGGCCATCATGGCCGCCAGCGAGGAGGAGATCAGCGCCGTCGACGGCATCGGCGGGGTGATGGCGCAGAACGTGGTCCGCTTCTTTGCCCAGGAGGAAAATCGCCGGGTGATCGACAAGTTGGTGGCCCGGGGGGTCAACACCACCGCCCACAAGCAGGCGGTGGGCGACAAGCTGACCGGCAAGAAGTTCGTGGTCACCGGCAAGCTCACCCGCTTCACCCGCAAGGAGATCGAAGAGCTCATCAAGCAAAACGGGGGCAAGGTCGCCTCCAGCGTCTCCAAGGCCACCAGCTACCTGGTGGCGGGGGAGGACGCCGGCAGCAAGCTGGAAAAGGCCGAGAGCCTGGATGTCCCCGTCCTCACGGAAGAGGCGTTTTTAGAGCTGATCCAGTAGGGGTATTTTGGCCAGAGACCGCCGCTCTGCAGGGGCGGCATAAACCGTTATACAGATGGAGGAATGGATATGGAAATCGACGTGCGGCACATTGCCAAGCTGTCCTATTTGAAGATCGAGGACAATGAGATCGAGACCTATCAAAAGCAGATGAGCGACATCATCCAGATGGTGGAGGCCCTGCCCGACCAGGCCGATTTTGACGCCAAACCCAAGGTGGAAGACGCCATGCAGCTGCGGGAGGACGAGGTCCGCCCCTCCACCCCGCGGGACAAGCTGTTGCAAAACGCCCCCCAGGTAGAGGCGGGCTGCGTCGTCGTCCCCAAAACGCTGGAATAGGAGGAGCAGGGAAATGGAACTGATTCAGAAGACCGCCGCCCAGCTGCACCGGCTGCTGCGCGACAGAGAGATCACCGCCGCCGAGATCACCGATGCGGTGTTTGCGCAGATCGCCGCCTGTGAGCCCCAGGTGCAAAGCTATCTGGCTCTCACCGAGGAGTCGGCCCGCAAGACCGCCGCCCTGGTGGACGAGAAACTCGCCGCAGGGGAGGAGCTGCCCCCGCTGGCAGGCATCCCCATCGCCATCAAAGACAACCTCTGCACCGAGGGGGTCACCACCACCTGCGCCTCGAAGATGCTCTACAACTTCGTCCCCCCATACAGCGCCACCGTGGTCAAAAAGGTGGAGGAAAACCTCCTCCCCATCACCGGCAAGGTGAACCTGGACGAGTTCGCCATGGGCTCCTCCTGCGAGAACTCCCACTTCCAAAAGACCCACAACCCCCACGATTTGAGCCGGGTCCCCGGCGGCTCCTCGGGCGGTAGCGCCGCTTCGGTGGCGGCCGGCGAGGCGGTTTTGGCCCTGGGTTCCGACACCGGCGGCTCCATCCGCCAGCCCGCCTCCTTCTGCGGCATTGTGGGCCTCAAGCCTACATACGGGGCCGTTTCCCGGTACGGGCTGGTGGCCTTTGCCTCCTCTTTGGACCAGGTGGGCCCCATGGCCCGCAGCTGCGAGGACACCGCCATGCTCTTTTCGGCCATCTCCGGCGCGGACGAGATGGACGCCACCTCCTGCGACCGGGGCCACCGGGCGGACTACCGCGACTACCTGGCCCGCGACGTGAAGGGGATGACCATCGGCATCCCCAAAGAGTACTTCGGCGAGGGCATCGACGAGGAGGTCTCCGCCGCCGTCATGCAGGCCGCCGAGGTCTTTCGCTCCCTGGGCGCCCAGGTGAAAGAGGTCTCGCTGCCCTCCTCCCCCCACGCCCTGTCGGCCTACTACATCATCTCCTCGGCGGAGGCATCCTCCAATCTGGCGCGCTTTGACGGGGTCAAATACGGCTACCGCAGCGAGCACTACCAGAACCTGCGGGAGATGTATGTCAACACCCGCACCGAGGGCTTTGGCGCCGAGGTCAAGCGCCGCATCATGCTGGGCACCTACGTCCTCTCCTCCGGCTATTTTGACGCCTATTACAAAAAGGGGAAGGCCTTTCAGAGCGCCCTCTGCGCCGAGTTCGACGCCTGTTTTGCCGACTGCGATTTCCTGCTGACCCCCACCGTCCCCCAGACGGCCTTCAAGCTGGGCGAAAACATCGACGACCCGGTGAAGATGTACAAGTCCGACATCTGCACCGTGCCGGTGAACATCGCCGGGCTGCCCGCCCTGGCCATGCCCTGTGGCAGGGACAGACAGGGGCTGCCCATCGGCATGCAGCTCATCGGACCCCACTTCGGGGAGGACGTGCTGCTCAGTGCCGGGCACCACTACGAACAGGCGACGGGCTATCAGTTCACCGTCCCCGCCATCGCGTCGAAATAAGGAGGGTTTACCGTGGAATACGAAGTTGTCATCGGGTTGGAGATCCATGCGGAACTCTCCACCAAAACCAAGATCTACTGTGGCTGCAAAAACTCCTTTGGCTCCGAGGTCAATTCCCAGTGCTGCCCCATCTGCCTGGGAATGCCCGGCACCCTGCCCACCCTCAACAAGGAGGTGGTGGAGTACGCCATCCGCATGGGGCACGCCACCCACTGCACCATCAACAACGTCACCAAGCAGGACCGGAAGAACTACATCTACCCCGACCTGCCCAAGGCCTACCAGATTTCCCAGTACGACATCCCCCTGTGCGAAAACGGCTACCTGGACTTCATGGTCGCCGGCGAGAAGAAACGGGTGGGGATCACTCGCATCCACATCGAGGAGGACGCCGGCAAGCTCATCCACGCCGAGTCCTTCGAGGGCTCCCTGGTGGACTTCAACCGCTGCGGCGTCCCCCTCATCGAGATCGTGTCCGAGCCCGACATCCGCAGCCCGGAAGAGGCCCACGCCTACCTGGAGACCATCCGCTCCATCCTCCTCTACCTGGACATCTCCGACTGCAAGATGCAGGAGGGTTCGCTGCGCTGCGACGTCAACGTCTCCCTGATGCCCAAGGGGTCGGACACCTTCGGCACCCGCTGCGAGATGAAGAACGTCAACACCTTTAGCGGCGCCGTCCGCGCCATCGAGTACGAGATGGCCCGCCAAAAGGAGATTTTGGACGCCGGCGGCGTCATCGAGCAGGAGACCCGCCGCTGGAACGACGCCAAGGGGGTCACCGAGCTGCTGCGCAGCAAGGAGGACGCCCAGGACTACCGCTATTTCCCCGAGCCCGACCTGCGGACCATCTACATCCCCGAAGTGCATGTGGAGGAGCTCAAGGCCACCATCCCCGAACTGCCCAACCAGAAGATCGAGCGGTATATGACCTCCTACGGCCTGCCCCAGAAAGAGGCCACCCTCATCGCCGAGGACGTGAGCCGCTCCCGCTTCTTTGAGCAGTGCCTCGAGGGGGGGAAGGTGGCGCCCAAGTCGGTCTGCAACTGGCTGCTGGGCGACATCGCCAAGGTCCTCAATGAGCGCGGCTGCGAACTGGGCGATCTCGCCCTCACCCCCGAGCGGCTGGTGGAGCTGATTTCCCTGATCGACCAGAAAACCATCTCCACCACCTCCGCCAAGACGGTGCTGGAGTGCATCCTCGACGACGGGGAGATCGCCATCGACCAGATCGTCAAGGACAAGGGGCTCGCCCAGGTCAGCGACACCGCCGTGTTGGAGGCCATCGTCACCGAGGTGCTGGCCGAAAACGCCAAGGCGGTGGAGGACTACCACAGCGGTAAGACCAATGTGCTGGGCTTCCTCGTGGGCCAGTGCATGAAGCGCTCCAAGGGGCAGGGGAACCCCGGCCTGATGCGCCAGCTGCTGGAAGAAAAAATCTAAAAATATCCGCTTTGAGCGAGAGGGGGAGAGTCTGCGGGCTTTCCCCCTCGCCTGTCAAGGCAAAAGAGAGGGGAGACTCTGTCGATGAAGCACTACCTCGCGGTGCCCGACTCCTTTAAGGGCACCCTCACCTCTGGGCAGATATGCGACATTTTGGCCGACTGCGTCCGCCGCTGCGACCCCTCGGCCCGGCTGCGGGCCATCCCGGTGGCGGACGGCGGCGAGGGGACGGTGGACGCCTTCCTCGCCGCCCTCGGGGGGGAGAAGATCACCCTGCCGGTGGCGGGCCCCTATTTTGAGGAGTGCACCGCCTTCTACGGCATCTTGGAGGGCAGCCCCCGCACCGCCGTCATCGAGATGGCGGCCTGCGCCGGACTCCCCCTGGTGGAGGGGCGGGAAGACCCTCTGCGCACCACCACCTACGGGGTGGGACAGCTGATTGCCGACGCCCTGGCGCGGGGGTGCGAGAAGATCCTGCTGGGCCTGGGGGGCAGCTGTACCAACGACGGCGGGGCCGGTGCGGCCGCCGCCTTGGGGGTCCGCTTTTTGGATGACAAGGGGGTCCCCTTTACCCCTGTTGGCGGCACTCTGGGGCGGATTGCCGCCATCGACTGTTCCGGGCTCGACCCACGGCTGGCCGCCGCCGAAAAGGTCGCCATCTGCGACATCGACAACCCCTTTTACGGCCCCAGCGGCGCGGCTGCCGTCTTTGCCCCCCAGAAGGGGGCGACCCCCGAACAGGTGATGCAGCTGGATGGGGGATTGCGGCGGTTGGCGGAGGTGGTCTTGGCCGAGACGGGTCGGGATCTGCAGCTGCTGCCAGGGGCGGGGGCTGCCGGCGGGATGGGGGGCGGCGTCTGTGCCCTGCTGGGGTTTCGGCTGCAGATGGGGATCGACGCCCTGCTCGACGCGGTGCACTTTGACGACCTGCTGCGGGAGACCGACCTGGTCTTTACCGGGGAGGGGCGAATCGACAGCCAGAGCCTGCGCGGCAAGGTGGTGGTCGGGGTCGCCCGCCGGGCCCGGGCACAGGGGGTGCCGGTGATCGCCCTGGTGGGGGAAATCGGCGAGGGCGCCGAGGCCGCCTATGCAGAGGGGGTCTCGGGCATCTTCTCCATCAACCCCCGGGCCGAGGCCTTTGTCACCGCCCGCCACCGCAGTGCCGACAATCTCCGACAGACGGCCGACAACCTGCTGCACTTCTGCCAATCCATGGGCTGGCAATGACCAATTTGAAAGGCGGTGTCAAACGGATGAGAAGACAGACGGTGGAGCGCCTGCGATTGGAGGAACTCACCCTCTACGGACTCTGGCAGCCCTCCAGCGACCAGACGGTCGCCAGAGACATCCCCGCCCTCTCGCGCCGGTATCGGGCGGCGATCCAGCGGCAGGGAGAGCAGGTGCTGCCCTTTTACGTCCTCTCCCGGGACTACGACGAGGCCAGCGGCCGCTTCTCCCTCTTTGTGGGGAACGAGCAGCCCCATCCGGCCCTTCGGGAACTGACCCTGCCGACCGGTCTCTACGGCAAAATGGTCGTTCGCCCCCGCTGGGCCTTTCTCTGGGGGGCGGCGGTCGGGGCGGCCAAGCGGTATTTCTACACCCAGTGGCTCCCCGACAGCCCCTACCGGGCCTGCGGCCTGGAGTTTGAGCGCCACACGGAAAAGAGTTTGGGCAGGCGCCCCTCGGTGGACCTCCTCTTTTCCATCCGAGAAAAAACACCCTGAGCCCCACTTGGCAAAAGGGCCCGCAGCGGATGCGCTGCGGGCCCTTTTTTGCGTTTTGGGACAGGTTCTATCCCGGTGGGACAACCCATATAGTGTTAGTGTACAAGTTGTGGGAGGGATGAACCATGAGTCGAGAAACCCCTTTTGAGCAGGTGACAGCCGTCCTGCCAGAACCTATTCGCAGCGGCTGTCTGGCCCTGCCCCAGCCCGTTTGGGAGCGCTGTCAGGAAATCCGCCTCACCTCTGGGCAGCCTGTCTCCCTCTACGGGGAGGGGCGGCTGCGCTTTCTGGGGGAGGGGGCGCTGCTGGACGAGCCCCAGGGGGCCCTCTGCGCCACCGCCGCCCAGGTGCGCTCCTGTGTGCAGGCCTGCTGCGAGTACTCCCTCTACTCCCATCAGGACCAGATCGCCCAGGGCTTTCTCACCATCCGCGGCGGGCATCGGGTGGGGCTGTGCGGCAAGCGGTTTTACTCCCCCGAGACGGGGGAGACAGTGCACGAATTTGAGGCCGTCAACCTGCGCATCGCCCGGGGGGCGCTGCCTGCCGACCCGGCCGTCCTCCGCTTTTACCGGCTGCACGGGCTGGGGAACACCCTCATCGTCGGCCCGCCGGGCAGCGGCAAGACCACCCTTCTGCGGGGCCTCATCCGCGCCTTCTCCGGCGGCGGATGGGAGCGCTATTTAAAGGTGGGGGTGGTGGACGAGCGGGGGGAGTTGGCCAACTGCCTGGGGGGCCAGTGCCAGACCGATTTGGGCCCGGGCGCCTTCGTGCAGAGCTACTTCTCCAAGGCCGAGGGCATCTTTCGCTGCGTGCGCACCATGTCCCCCGACTTGGTGGCCTGCGACGAGATCGGCAACGAGGAGGACGTGACCGCCCTGCGGCGCTGTGCCGTCTCGGGGGTGTGGGTCATCGCCACCGCCCACGGAGACACGGTGGAGGACCTGCGGCGAAACCCCGCCCTGGCCCCGCTGCTCAAACAGGGCTTTTTCACCCACTTTCTGCAGGTCTCACCGCACGATTTCTCGGTCAGGGCCCGCTGTGAGAGGGGGGCTGCCCGTGGTTAAGGCAATCGGCTGCCTCTTCCTCCTCTCGGCCTGTTCGTTGGGGGGACTCTACCTCTCTGGCCGCATCCGAGAAGAGGAGCGGTTGGTGCAGACCCTGCTCAAATTCTTCCGCGGGATCGAAGGGGAGCTGACCTACGGCGGCGCGCCGGTGGGGGAACTGCTGCAACAAGCCGCCCAAGACCCCCGCTTTGCCGGGCTCGACTTTCTCCCCCTCTGCTGCAGGGGGATGGAGACCGGCGACTTCTCCGCCAGTTTCTGCAGCGCGGTGGAGGGGTGCCGCTGCCTGCAAAAGAGTCCGCCTGCCCTCCGCCAGTTGATGTTGGACTTTGGGCGGGAGTTCGGCACCCGCCCCTCCCCGGTGGAGCTCTCCCGCCTGGCCCTGCTGGTGCAGAAGTTGGAGGAACAGCTGGAGGAGACCCGAGAGGCCTACCGAAAAAACGGAAAGATGTACAACACCCTGGGGGTGCTGGCGGGGCTGGGCCTCTCCATCATCCTCTGGTAGCCCCAAAAGGAGGACGCGAAAATGGACGTAGATCTCATCTTCAAAATTGCCGCCATCGGCATCATCGTGGCGGTGCTCAACCAGGTGCTCATCCGCTCCGGGCGGGAGGAGCAGGCCATGCTCACCACCCTGGCGGGGCTCATCGTGGTCCTGATGATGATCATCGGGGAGATCAGCACCCTGTTTGACACCGTCAAGGCCATCTTCGACCTGTGAGGCGGTGGGGGAAATGAACGTGCTGGGCGTGGCGGTCTTTGCCATCGTCGCGGCGATTTTGGCCCTCACCCTCAAGCAGTACAGCCCCCAAATCGCCGTGGTGGTGTCGGTGGGGGCGGGGGTGCTGCTCTTCGGCTACATCGCCGCCTCCCTGCTGCCGGTGCTGCAGGAGGTCCTCTCCATTTCGCTGCTCTCAGAGGGAGTGGCCGAAAACATCGGCACCCTCTTCAAGTGCCTGGGGGTCTGCTACGTGGTGCAGCTGGCGGCCGACAGTTGCCGGGACGCCGGGCAGCAGGCCATCGCCTCCAAGGTGGAACTGGCGGGCAAGGTCACGGTGTTGGCCCTGGCCCTGCCGATGCTGAAAACGGTGGTCTCCTTTTTAGACGACCTGATTTTCCTGTAAAGGGGGCGGCGCTGTGAGACATCCAAGGATCTTGGCCACCCTGCTGCTGGCCCTGGCCCTCCTCTTTTTTTCGCCCTGGACCGCCTTTGCCGAAGAGGGGGAGGAGGAGAGTCCGACCACCGACACCCAGCAGATCTTGCAGGAACAGTACGATTTGAGCGGCGCCTCCCAGTTAGAGGACGCCCTTCCCGAAGGGGCTAGGGATACCCTAGAGGACAGCGGCCTTCTCGACGGCGATTTGACGGGGGAGAGCGCCCTCTCCTTTCTCGACCTGCCCAAACTGCTGGGCAGCCTCTGGGAGTCGGTCAAGACCACCGCCAAAGAGCCCATCCGCATACTGGCCCTCATCGTGGTCACCATTTTGGTCTGCGCCATGGCCGAGAGCATGAAGAGCACCTTCTTCTCCGAAAGCCTCTCTCCGGTGGTGTCGGTGGTGGCCGCCCTCTGCATTGCGGTGGCGGTAGTCGCGCCGGTCTACCGGCTGATCCAAGACCTCAACCAGACCCTTCTCTCCACCAACCAGTTCATCGCCACCTTCGCCCCCATCTACTCCACGGTGGCGGCCACCTCCGGCCAGCCGCTGACGGCCACGGCCTACTCCGGGGTGCTGATGTTGGTGGTGCAGGGGGTCTCGGCCATCTGCTCCTCCACCATCGTCCCCCTGCTGGGGCTGATGCTGGCCTTTTCAGTCACCGGCGCGGTGCAGAGCGACCTGCGGGTCTCGGCCATCAGCGGAGGGCTGAAAAACGCGGTGGTGCTGCTGCTGACCCTATTGTTGACCATCTTCTGCGGCGTCCTCTCGATGCAGAGCTTTGTCACCTCCGCCTCGGACAACCTGGCCATGAAGACCGGCAAACTCCTCATCGGCAACATGGTGCCGATCGTGGGGGGCGCGGTCTCCGATGCCCTCTCCTCGGTCTACGGCTGTCTCAAGGTGGTCAAAAACGGGGTCGGGGTCTTTGGGATCGCCGCGGTGGTCGTCTCCTTTGTGCCGCTGCTGCTGCGCTGCCTGCTCTACAAAGCCACCCTCTGGGCCGGGGCGTTCTTCTGCGACATGCTGGGGGTCTCGTCGGTGCGGGACACCCTCAAATCCATCGGCAACTGTCTCACCATTGCGGTGGCGCTCCTCTTCACCTATGCGCTGCTGGTCATCATCACCACGGTCATCGTCATGATGGGCGTCGGCTAAAAAGGGGGAACGGGTCGTGCAGGCAATTCAGCAGTGGGGGTTCGCCCTCTGTCTCAGCTGCATCTGCGGCGGGATCTTCAAGATGGTGGCCCCCTCCCGCAGCATGGAGTCGGTGTTCAAGGTGGCGGTCAACGTCTTTTTCCTGGCCTGTATCGTCGCCCCCCTGTCGGGGCTGGGCGGGGTTTCGGTCACCCTCCCCTCGGCGGGGGAGCTGCCCCAGGTGGGCCAGGCACAGGAACAGATCACAAAACAGGTGGCGGCCCTGGCGGCCGAGAACCTGCGCACCCAGATCGGCGCCTACCTGGACGGGCAGGGGAAGGACTATGAAAAAATAGAGGTGCGCACTCATGTGGACGAGGGGGGGCGCATAGATATTAGAGAAATCAAAATCCAAACGGGAAAAGGGCGGGACGAGGCCCTGGAGCGCCAGGTCAGCGAGGCGTTCGGCCTGCCCACCTCGAGTGCGGAGGACACAGAAGATGCTGGATAGGTGCAAGGAACTTCTCACAAAAGTGGACAAAACAAAACTCATCGTCATCCTGGGGGCCGTCGGGGTGCTGCTCATCTTTCTCAGCAGTCTGGGGGGCAACGGCAAGTCCAAAAAGGAGTCCTCCCAGAGTACAGGCGCCCCTTCGGCCCCTGTCAGCCAGGAGGCGTACGTATCGCAGACCCAGAAAAACCTGACGGACATCCTGCAAAAGGTGCAGGGGGTCGGTCGGGTGGAGGTGATGGTCACCCTGGAGCGCTCCTCCGAGAGCCAGTACCTCTACGAGGAGAAAAAGAGTGTAGACGCCATGGCGGGCCAGGGCGGCAAGAGCCGGGAGAGCACCGAGAGGAGCTACCTCTTGGTGGAGGACCAAAACGGCAAGAAACAGGCGGTGGTGCAGAGCACGTTGGAGCCGGTCATCAAGGGGGTGCTCATCGTCTGCGACGGAGGGGGCGACCCCACTGTGGAAGGGCGGGTTTTGGAGGCGGTGACGACCCTGCTGGACGTCCCCTCCAACCGCGTTTACATAGCGAAAAAAGGCGGGTAGACCGCCCTTTGGCACGGGGTGCCCAGAAAAGGCAAAGAAAGGGGTAAACAAATCATGAAAGCAGGAAAGAAGCAGGTCATCTTGGGGGCGCTGGTGCTGGCGCTGAGCGTGGCGGTCTATCTCAACTGGCAGTTCGCCAAATCGGGCAGCGACTTCACCACCACCGACTCCCTCTCGGCGTCGGGCAACTACGGCGACGCCGAGTACGTCAACGGTTCGAGCGACGGCAGCTCCAAGAGCGACGAGGAGCTGGGGGAGAAAGAGGAGACCTCCGCCCCGGTGGAAAAGGGGGAGGAGTACTTCGCCGAGTCCCGCACCAACCGCCAGAAGAGCCGGGATGAGGCCCTGGACAAACTGCAAAAATCCCTCAAGGACACCACCATTTCAGAGGAGGAGAAGAAGTCCCTGACCAACTCCCTCTCCTACATGGTCAAGGCGGTGGAGACCGAGGGAAAAATCGAGAGCCTCATCAAGGCCAAGGGCTATTCCGACTGCCTGGTATATATCAACAACGAAAAGGCCGACGCGGTGGTCAAGACCGACGGCCTCAACGAGGACACCGCCAACCAAATCAAGGAGATCATCATCCGCGAAGCCGGCGTCAAGGCGGAAAATATCACAATAACCGAGGTAAAATAGTTGTCTCTCTCCTTTTTTGTGGTATAATATACAGCATACAGGGTGTATGTTATACAGAATGATGCATTGCTATAAAGGAGGGCGCATTGATGGGCGAACCCAATTTGAAGGACACCATCGGCAACCTGAAGGTCTCTGAAGAGGTGCTGGCCACCATCGCCAAGATGGCGGCGGGGGAGGTCAAGGGGGTGGCCCAGGTCACCTGTGAGAACTCCAACATCAAGGGGCTGTGGGCCAAGGCGATCCGCCGCAACCCGGTGGGCATCGAGCTAAACGGCGACATCGCCACGGTGAATATCTGCCTGGACCTCTACCAGGGGGTCAGCATCCCGGACGTCTCCTTGGCTGTGCAAAACAGCGTGAAATCCGCCATCCAGAGCATGACGGGCATCACCGTCTCCAAGGTGAATATCGTCGTGCAGGGGATCGCCTTTGAGAGTGAGAGCGGGGAAGAGCACTGACATTCGCCCCATACCCTCCCGTGTACCGTCACAGGAGGGTATTTTTGTGGGGCCGCCCCACGCCCTATATTCCAACACAGCGAGGAGACAAATATGACCAGAAGTGAATCGAGAGAGGCGGCCTTTGTGCTGACCTTTGAACAGTTTTTCCTGTCCGACGAGAGCGCCGAGGACATCATTGCCGGCGCGAGCGAGTGCGGCACACTGCGGATGAGCCAGTACGCCCTGAACGTCTTTCGCCAGGTGTGCGAGCGCGCCCCCGCGCTGGACGAGCAGATCGCCCGCCACCTGAAGGGCTGGACGCTCGAGCGCATCTCCCCGGTCTGCCGCTCCATCCTGCGGGTGGCCCTGGCCGAGATCGCCGCCGACTTCTGCCCGGTGGGGGTCGCCATCAACGAGGCCGTGGAGCTGGCCAAAAAGTACGGCACCGACGACGACTACGCCTTTGTCAACGGGCTTTTGGGCGCGGTGGCAAAGGAGCTGGGGACGCCCGAAGAGGCCCTGCAGGCCGAGGCGCTGCCCGAAGCGACCGAGGACGAGGAGCTGCCGGTGCAGCCGCAGGAACAATGAAGTACTTTCTCGGCCTCGACACCAGCAACTACACCTCCTCCCTCGCCGTCTGCTCGGCCGAGGGAGAGGTGGTGCAGAATATCCGACTGCCCCTCCCGGTCAAAGAGGGACAGATGGGGCTTCGCCAGAGCGACGCCTGTTTTCTGCACGTCAAAAATTTCAGTGAACTCACCACCTCTATCCTCGGCGGAATCCCCGTCGGGGATGTTCTGGCTGTTGGCGTGTCCGACCGCCCCCGGGATATAGAGGGCTCCTACATGCCCTGCTTCCTGGTGGGGCTCTCCAGCGCCACCCTCATCGCCAACTTGCTGGGGCTGCCCCTCTACCGCTTTTCCCACCAGCAGGGGCACATTGCCGCCGCCCTCTACGGGGGCGGGGCCCTCTCTTACCTGCAGGGGCCCTTTCTGGCCTTTCACGTCTCCGGCGGCACCACCGAAGCGGTGCTGGTGGAGCCCGACGGGGAGCGCATCTGCAAGACCACCTACCTGGCCGGCTCCCTCGACCTGAAGGCCGGACAAGCAGTCGACCGGGTGGGGGGGCTGCTGGGGCTGCCCTTTCCCGCCGGCCCGGCGCTGGACAAGCTGGCCTGCCAGAGCGAAAAGCGCTACCGGGCCCACCCCACCTTCAAGGGCTGCGATTGCTGCCTCTCCGGGGTCGAAAACCAGTGCCGAAAGATGCTGTCGCAGGGCGAGGCCCCGGCCGACGTGGCCCGCTACTGCCTCGACTACCTGCTGGCCGCCCTGGATGGGATGACCGCCCGGCTGCTGGAGAAGCTGGGGCCGCTGCCCGTCCTCTACTCGGGCGGGGTGATGTCCAACTCCATCCTCTCGGCGGCCCTGTCCCGAAAATACGGCGGGGTCTGCGCCCCGGCCAACTTCTCCAGCGACAACGCCGCCGGCATTGCCCTCTTGTGCAGAGAGAGGTGGGGGAGATGACCGGCGCCGCCCTCACCGTCACCCAGCTCAACGCCTATGTCAAGTCCATCGTCGAGTCCGACGGCAAGCTCAAAGACCTGCTGATCCGAGGGGAGATCTCCAGCTTCCACCGCCACTTTCGCACCGGCCACCTCTTCTTCAGCCTCAAGGACGCCGGCGCCTCCATCAAGGTGGTGATGTTTCAGTCCTATGCCAACCGGCTGGCCTTCTCCCCGGAGGACGGGATGTCGGTGATCGTCCGCGGCACCGTCTCGGTCTTTGAGCGCGACGGGGTCTACCAGCTCTACGCCAAGGACATCCTTCCCGAAGGGGTCGGCGCCCGGCAGCTGGCTCTGGAACAGCTCAAGCGCAAGCTGGCCGCCGAGGGGCTCTTCGACGCCGAGCGCAAAAAGCCCCTGCCGCCCTTTCCCCAGCACATCGCCCTCATCACCTCCAAGTCGGGGGCGGCGGTCAAGGACGTGCTGGGGGTCCTGGCGCGGCGGTACAACCTCTGCACCGTTTCCCTCATCCCGGTGTCGGTGCAGGGGGAGACAGCCTGCCCCTCCATTGTGCGGGCGCTGCGCTACATCTCCATCGCCGGGCGGTACGACGCCTGTATCCTCACCCGAGGGGGCGGCAGCCAGGAGGACCTCTGGGTCTTCAACCGGGAGGAGATCGCCCGCGCCATCGCCGACTGCCCGGTGCCGGTCATCTCGGCGGTGGGGCATGAAATCGACTTCACCGTCGCCGACCTGGCAGCCGATTTGCGGGCGCCCACCCCTTCGGCTGCGGCCGAACTGGTGGCCCCCGACAGCGGGGAGATCGCCCGCCAGCTAAACGGCGCCTCCCTGCGGATGGAGACGGCCCTTCACCGCCTCTACACCCGAAAGAAGGAGGCCCTCTACCAGTTGCAGCTGCGCCATCGCGCCTGTTCGCCCGCCCAGTTGCTGGGGGAGCGGGGCGAGGGGCTAGCAGCCCTCCGCCACCGGCTGCAGGCGGCCTGCGCCAAGCGGCTGGACAAGCTGGAAGCCGATTGGCGCAGCGCCGCCGACCTCTGCGAGAGCCTAAACCCCGCCAAGGTGCTCTCCCGGGGGTACGCCATTGCACAGAAGGGCGGCGCCGCCGTCCACTCCATTATGCAGATACAACCGGGCGACCGGCTCTCCCTTCGCTTTTGCGACGGCGAGGCCGATTGCACTGTCGAACAGATAGGGGAGGAGCCCAGCCATGCCGACCAAAAAGAAAGCGAGCTTTGAAGAGAACTACCGCGCCCTGGAACAGGCCATCGCCTCGTTGGAGGGGGCCGATCTCCCCCTCGAGGAGGCCCTGTCCACCTACGCCAAGGCGGCGGCCCTGCTGTCCGACTGTTACGGCCAGCTCAAGGCCGCCCGCCAGACGGTGGAGGAGATCAAACTGGAGGGAATGGACGATGAACTGTAGAGAACAGCTCGAGCGCGACCTGGCCGCCATCGAGGCCTTTTTGCAGACCGCCGTCCCCGACGGAGACCCCCTCTACCGGGAGGTGGCCGAGGCCATGCGCTATAGCCTGCTGGCCGGCGGCAAGCGCATCCGCGCCCTCTTTGTCCTCGAGTGCTGCGCCGCCCTGGGCGGCCGGCGGGAGGAGGCGCTCCCCCTGGCCGCCGCCATTGAGATGGTGCACGCCTACTCCCTCATCCACGACGACCTGCCCTGCATGGACGACGACGACCTGCGCCGGGGCAAGCCCTCCTGCCACAAGGTCTACGGCGAGGCCACCGCCCTGCTGGCGGGGGACGCCCTGCTGACCTTTGCCTTTGAGACCGCGGCTGGCGCCCCCCTCCCCGAGGGGCTGCGACTGCGGGCGGTGGCAGCCCTGGCCCGCGCCGCCGGCTACCGGGGGATGATCGGCGGGCAGGTCATCGACCTGGCCTATGAGAACAGACCCATGGAGCCGGAGGTGCTGGCCACCCTGCACCGTCTCAAGACCGGCGCCCTCCTCTCGGTGAGCGCCCAGCTGGGGGCCATTGCCGCCGGCGCGGGGGAGGACAGCCAGCGCGCTCTGGGCGATTTTGCCGAGGACGTCGGGTTGGCTTTTCAAATTGCAGATGATATACTGGATGCCGTGGGGGACGAGGCCAAATTGGGCAAGCCCATCGGCAGCGACGCCCAGCAGGGAAAGACCACCTTTGTCACCCTTTACGGGGTAGAGGCCTCCCGCGAGCAGGTGCGCGCCTGCACCGACCGGGCCCTCTGCAAGCTGCAAAGGGCGGTCCCCGGCGGGCAGGGCGAGTGCCTGGCCCACCTCTGCCAGTCGCTGGTGGACAGAGAAAGCTAAAGGGCGGTTGATATGGATATCTTACGACAGATGTTCGGCAACTACTGTTTAAATGTTGCCCTGATCTCCTGGTTGAGCGCGCAGCTCCTCAAGACGATTTTTACCTTCATCGCCACCAAAAAGCTCAACTTGGAGCGGATGGTGGGGGCGGGGGGGATGCCCAGCGCCCACTCGGCCCTGGTCTGTTCCCTCACTGTGGCCATCGCCCGCACGGTGGGCGTCTCCTCCCCGGAGTTCGCCCTGGCCTTCCTGGTGGCCTGCGTGGTCATGTACGACGCCATGGGGGTACGCAGGAGCGCAGGAGAACAGGCCAAAGTCCTCAACAAGATCATCTTCACCTGGGAGAAGAGCCAGGACGCCCCCGACGAAGACGAGGACGATATGTTCAAAAAGGACTTGAAGGAGTCCCTCGGCCACACCCCGCTGGAAGTGCTCGGCGGCGCCCTGCTGGGCATTTTGGTGGCCATGCTGGTATCTTTGACGTAGAAGGTGAACGGATTGTCCATTTTACAGCGCATCAACGGACCCGGTGATTTGAAGATGCTCTCCACCGCCGAACTCAACACCCTGGCGGAGGAGATCCGGGAGCGGCTCATCGAGGTGGTCTCCCAAAACGGGGGCCACCTGGCCTCCAACCTGGGGGTGGTGGAACTCACCATCGCCCTGCACCGCATCTTCACCACCCCCAAAGACGCCATTGTCTGGGACGTGGGGCACCAGTCCTACACCCACAAAATGCTCACCGGGCGCAGGGACCGGATCGACACCATCCGCACCGAGGGGGGGCTTTCCGGCTTTCCCAAGCCGTATGAGAGCGAGCACGACGCCTTTGTGGCCGGGCACGCCAGCACCTCCATCTCCGCCGCCATGGGGCTGGCCGAGGCCAAGCGCCAGCGGGGGGACGACGGCTATGTCATCGCTGTCATCGGCGACGGCGCCTTTACCGGCGGCATGGCCTACGAGGGGCTCAACAACGCCGGCAAGGCCCGGGGCAACCTGATCATCATCCTCAACGACAACGACATGTCCATCTCCAAAAGCGTGGGGTCGGTGGCCAACTACCTCTCGGAGATCCGCACCAAACCGGCCTATTTCCGCTTTAAGGACTCGGTCTCCCACCTCCTCGAGCGCACCCCGGTGGTGGGCCGGCAGATCAAGGACGCCCTGGTCTCCTCCAAGTCAAAGCTCAAGACCGCCATCTACCACAACACCTTCTTTGAGGACCTGGGGTTTGACTACCTGGGGCCCATCGACGGGCACGACATCGACATGCTCTGCGGCGCCCTGATGCGGGCCAAGCGCATCAGCCGGCCCGTTCTCATCCACATTGCCACCCAAAAGGGGAAGGGGTACCAGAAGGCGGAGGAAAACCCCGGCGCCTACCACGGGGTCTCCAGCTTCGACATCGAAAAGGGGAACCCCGACATCTCCAACGAGGACTCCTTCTCCACCGCCTTCGGCCGCGCCCTGGTGGGACAGGCCATCAAAGACCCCTCCATCTGCGGCATCACTGCGGCCATGAAATACGGCACCGGATTGCAGTTTTTCAAACACAAGTACCCCAACCGCTTTTACGACGTGGGCATCGCCGAGGAGCACGCCGTGACCTTTGCCTCCGGGCTGGCCACCGGCGGGCTGCGGCCGGTGTTTGCCGTCTACTCCACCTTTTTGCAGCGCTGCTACGACCAGATCATCCACGATGTGGCCCTGCAACACGCCCACCTGGTGCTGGCCATCGACAGGGCCGGTCTGGTGGGGCAGGACGGGGAGACCCACCAGGGCATCTACGACGTGTCGATGCTCCAATCCGTCCCCACCATGGCCCTCTACTCCCCCGCCACCTACCGGGAACTGCGCCACTGTCTGAACGCCTGCCTCTACGGGGAAGAGGGGCCCTGCGCCCTCCGCTATCCCCGCGGAAAGGAGGATGAGCGCCTCGCCTTTTTGGACGACCTGCCCTGCGAGGACTACCATCTCTTCCCGGGCAAAAAGAAGGGCGGCAAGGTGGTGCTCACCTACGGCCGCCTCTTTGCCGAGGTCTATCCCGCCGCTCAGAAGGCGGGGGCCGCCGTCCTCAAACTGACCAAGCTCTTCCCCCTGGGGGAAGATGTCTGCGAGCTGCTCTGCTCCTACAAAGCCGTCTACTTTGTGGAGGAGGGGATCCGCAGCGGCGGCGTCAGCGAGCGGCTGGCCTCCCGGCTGGCCGAGAGCGGCTACTGGGGGCGCATCCACATCCGCGCCATTGAAGACGGCATCATCCCCCAGGCCTCGGTGGAGTCGACCCTCGCCCACCTGGGAATGGACGAGGCCGGCATAGCCCGCTTTTTAGAGCAGGAGTGATTGCATGAAGACAAGACTGGACGTCTATCTGACCGAACAGGGACTGGCGGAGACCCGCCAAAAGGCCCAGGCCTACATCATGGCCGGCGATGTCTACATCAACGGCCAAAAGGCCGACAAGGCCGGCGACACCGTCAAAGAGGGGGACGCCGTCGAGCTGCGGGGCGCCAAGCTGCCCTATGTCAGCCGGGGCGGCCTCAAGCTGGAAAAGGCCATGTCCGCCTTTCCCATCTCCCTGAAGGACAAGATCTGCATGGACGTGGGGGCCTCCACCGGGGGCTTTACCGACTGCATGCTGCAAAACGGCGCGCAGAAGGTCTATGCTGTGGACGTGGGATACGGGCAGCTGGCCTGGAAACTGCGCTCGGACGAACGGGTGGTCAACCTGGAGCGGCAGAATATCCGCTACCTCACCGAAGAGCAGGTCCCCGACGCGCTGGACTTTGTCAGCGTTGACGTCTCCTTCATCTCCCTCTCTCACGTGCTGCCGGTCATCTGGCGCTTTCTCGCCCCCGGCGGCCAGGCCGTCTGCCTCATCAAACCCCAGTTTGAAGCCGGGCGGGAAAAGGTGGGCAAAAAGGGGGTCGTCCGCGACCCGGACACCCACCGCGAGGTCATCGAAAAGGTCATCTCCTTGGCTGGGGAGAACCAATTCGCTGTAAAGGGACTTGACTTTTCGCCTGTCAAAGGCCCTGAAGGGAATATTGAATACCTGATTTTCCTGGAAAAGGGAGCGGGGGAGGGGCTGCCGACCATTGGCAGCGAACAGGTCGCCGAGACGGTGACCGCCTCCCACCGGGCGCTTTCCGTCTGATTTAGAGAGAAGGAGGAAGGGCATTTGCACTCTTTTTTCGTCATCCCCAACCTGGACAAGCCGCGCACCCTCAAATACACCCCGGAGGCCTGCCAGATCCTCGTCGACTGCGGGGCCGAGGTCTGGATGCCCGCCTACCTGCGGGAGAAGGTCCATCTCCCCGGCGTTCGCTTTGTCGAATCGGCCGTCGGCTATGACTGGTGCGACTGCATCCTCTGCGTGGGGGGGGACGGCACCCTGGTCCACCAGGCCAAACACGCCATTCATCACGACAAGCCCATCATCGGCATCAACACCGGGCGGCTGGGCTTTCTCGCCTGTATCGACTGCCACCGGCTCGACCTCCTCAAGCAGCTGGTGGCCGACGACTACGCGATCCAGGAGCGGATGGCGCTGGACGCCGTGATTACACAGGGGGGGAGCGAGCGCTGCTACACCGCCATCAACGACGTGGTGGTCACCGGCGGCACCGTCTCCCGCCTGCTGGACCTGGACATCTGGTGCGGCGAGGAGCAGGTCATCAACTACCGGGCCGACGGGGTCATCGTCTCCACCCCCACCGGGTCCACGGCCTACGCCCTCTCGGCGGGGGGGCCGGTCATCGACCCGGCCATCGACACCTTGGAGATGACCCCCATCTGCCCCCACTCGCTCTTCTCCCGCCCCATCCTCTTCTCTCCGGAGAGCACCCTCGCCATCCGCCAGGGCGCTCGCAACCAAAACGACGTCTACGTCACCATTGACGGCGAGCACTCAGTCAAAATCGGCGGGGGGGACCAGATCCTTATCCGCCGGGCGGACAAAAAGGTCAAGTTCGTCCTGCTGGACCGCAGTGGGTTCTTTAAAGTCATCAAGGCCAAATTCATTGAAAGAGGGGATTGAAACGTGAAAGCAAAGCGCCAGGCCAAAATCATCGACCTCATCTCCCGATACGACATCACCACCCAAGAAGAACTCCTCAAAAAGCTACAGGAAGAGGGGTTCGCCGTCACCCAGGCCACCATCTCTCGGGACATCAAAGAGCTGCGCCTGGTGAAGAGCCTTTCGCGCGAGGGCGTCTACCGCTACACCACCCCCCAGCGCCCGGGCAGTGCGGGCGGCGTCAACTTCAACTACTCGATCATCATTGCCGAGGCCCTGCGCCAGGTCGACTACGCCCAGAACATCGTCTGCGCCTTCTGCTACAAGGGGCTGGCCTCTGCAGCCTGCGCCGCCTTTGACGAGATGCAGTGGAACGGCTTTGTGGGCTCCCTGGCGGGGGACGACACCTTTTTTATCTTGATGAAGAGCGAGGAGTACGCCCGGGAGCTCTGCGAGGAGCTGCGGACCTACATCCCCCAGAACAGGTAGGAAGAGCGCCATGTTGCGAACACTCTACATTGAAAATGTCGCCGTCATCCAGCGGGCAACCCTGCCGCTGGAGGCGGGGCTCAACGTCCTCACCGGCGAGACCGGCGCGGGAAAATCCATCCTCATTGGCGCGGTCAACGCCATCTTGGGCAACCGCACCTCCAAGGACATGGTGCGCCAGGGGGCCGACAGGGCCCTGATCAGCGCCCTGTTTGAGGAGCTCTCCCCGGCGGTGGCCGCCCGGGCGGAGGAGATGGGGTACGACTGTCCCGACGGCAGCCTGCTGATCGTGCGGGAAATCGGGCGCGACGGCAGAAACACCTGCAAGATCGGCGGCCGTCCGGCCAACGTGTCCATCCTCAAGGAGTTGGGGCAGCTGCTCATCAACGTCCACGGCCAGCACGACAGTCAGCAGCTGCTGGACGAGAAGAGCCACATCCGGGTGCTGGACACCTACGGCCAGTTGGAACCCCTGCTCGAGCGCTACCAGGCTCAGTATGTCAAGGTGCGGGACCTCAAGCGCACCATCGCCGACTTGGAGGCCCGCCGCAGCGAGCGGGAGCGACAGATCGACCTGCTCTCCTACCAGATCGGCGAGATCACCGAGGCCGACCCGGCCCCCGGCGAAGACCTGGTGCTGGAAGAGCAGATCAACAAGGCCAAATACGCCGAACTCATCGCCCAGAACCTGCAGGCCGCACAGGACTGTTTGAACGGCGGGGAGGAGGGGAGCGGCGCCATCGGCCTGCTGCAGACGGCAGCCCAGTCCCTGCAAAACATCCGCGAATACCTGCCCGCCACCGGCGCGGTGGGGGACAAGCTGACCGCCCTCCTCTACGAGCTGCAGGAGCACGCCGCCGACCTCTCGGCCCTTTCGGGCGGGCCGGATGCGGACGCCTATGTGGACATCGACTTTTTGGAAAACCGCCTGGCCACCCTGCAGCAACTGGAGAAAAAATACGGCGCCACCCTCGACGAGGTGCTCGCCTACCGGGACGACTGCCAGCGCCAGCTCGAGGCCCTTGCCGGCAGCGACGAGGAGATCTTCTCCCTCAAAGAGCAGATGCGCGACGAGCTGCGCACTGCCACCGACCTGGCCCAGCAGCTCTCGGCCAAGCGCAAAAAGGCGGGGGAGCGGTTCTCCGCCGCCATCTGCCGGGAGCTGGCCTTCCTCAACATGAGCGGGGTCACCTTTGTCACCGAGGTGGTCTCCGAGCCCAAGCTCCACCGGGACGGGATGGACGCCGTCCGCTTCCTCATCTCGGCCAATGTGGGGGAGGCGCCCAAATCCATCTCCAAAATCGCCTCCGGGGGCGAGCTCTCCCGCATCATGTTGGCCATCAAAAACATCCTCGCTGAGAAGGACCAAATCGACACCCTGATTTTTGATGAGATCGACACCGGGGTCAGCGGCAGCGCCGCCCAAAAAATCGGCCAAAAACTCAAAGAGACCGCCGCCTCCCACCAAATCATCTGTGTCACCCACTCGGCCAGCCTGGCCGCCTATGGGGGCAACCACCTGCTGATCTCCAAGCACTCCGACGGGGTGTCCACCTTTACCGACATCCGCCCGCTGGGGGAGGAGGACCGGGTGCGGGAGTTGGCCCGCATCATCTCCGGCGACGCGGTCAGCGGGGTGTCGCTGCAAAATGCGCGGGAAATGCTCGCCCGCGCCCAGGGCGGTGTTGACAACCGCCCGGCAAACGGGTAAGATACAGGTAATGCAAAAATTGCTTACAGGCAGAGAAGGGGACCAGTACCGCCGGCCCAAAGTCCCAAGAGAGCTTTCGTTTGCTGAGAGAAAGCGGCTTTTCCGGCGGGAATACACCCCTGAGCCGCCCTTTTGAACCCGGCCGATTTTTGGCCGGCAGTAGGGAGGGCCGTCCGGCGCCCGTTACTGCGCCCCAACGAGGCCGTCGCCCCTCCAACATGGGTCGGGAGACGGCAAACTGAGGTGGTACCGCGCGTGAAAACTCGCCCTCTGTGCACAAAATATGCACAGAGGGCTTTTTTTATCAAATGAAAAAGGAGAATGTATCGTGGGAATCTTTAATGAACTGCAGGCCCGGGGGCTCATCGCCCAGTCGACCAACATGGAGAGGGTGGAGGAACTGCTCAACGGCGACAAGCCGGTCACCTTCTACATCGGCTTTGACGCCACCGCCGACAGCCTTCACGTGGGGCACTTTCTGCAGCTGACGGTGATGCGGCGGCTGCAACAGGCCGGTCACCGCCCCATCGCCCTGCTGGGCGGCGGCACCACCCTGGTGGGCGACCCCACCGGCAAGACCGACATGCGCAAGATGCTCACCAAGGAGGAGATCGCCCACAACGTGGAGCGGTTCCAGCAGCAGATGTCCAAGTTCGTCGACTTCACCGACGGGCGCGCCCTGGTGCTCAACAACGCCGACTGGCTCTGTAAGCTAAATTATCTGGACTTTCTGCGGGATGTTGGTGTATACTTTACAGTGAACAAGATGCTCACCGCCGAGTGCTTTAAATCCCGCATGGAGAAGGGCCTCTCCTTTATCGAGTTCAATTACATGATCATGCAGAGCTACGACTTCCTGCACATGTACGACGCCGTCGGCTGCACCATGGAGCTGGGGGGCGACGACCAGTGGGCCAACATCCTCGGCGGGGTGGACTTGATCCGCCGCGTCAAGAGGGAAGAGGCCTACGGCATGACCTTCACCCTGTTGACCACCAAAGAGGGCAAGAAGATGGGCAAGACCGAGAGCGGCGCCGTCTGGCTCGACCCCGAGAAGACCAGCCCCTACGAGTTCTTCCAGTACTGGCGCAACATCGACGACGCCGACGTCATCAACTGCATGAAGATGCTCACCTTTATGCCCCTGGAGGAGATTGCCCAGTACGAGGCGCTGCAGGACCGGGAGATCAACCGCGCCAAGGAGAAACTGGCCTTTGAGCTGACCAAGCTGGTTCACAGCGAGGAGGAGGCACAGAAAGCCCTCGAGGCGTCCAAGGCCCTTTTCGCCGCCGGTTCCGCCTCTGAGCACATGCCCACCACCCCCCTCGACCAGTCCCTGGTGCAGGACGGCTCCGTCGGTCTGCTGGATCTGATGGTGATGGCCGGTCTGACCCCCTCCAAAGGGGAGGCCCGGCGGCTGGTGCAGCAGGGCGGCGTCAGCGTCGGCGAGGAGAAGATCGCCGACGCCCAGCACCGCGTCTCCCTGGACGCGTTCAAAGACGGCTTTATCATCATTAAAAAGGGGAAAAAGACCTTCCACAAAATCACCCTGTGACAAAAAAGAGAGGTGTGCGCAGATGACGACAGAAGTGTTTGGCGTACCGGTCGAGTACAAGATCGTGGGGGAGGGGACTCCCGTTCTCTGTATCCACGGCTGGACCGAGAGCATGGTGCAGATGGAGCACAGCATCGAACCGGTGTTTGCCCCCTTCATCAGCTACAAGCGGATCTACTTTGACCTGCCCGGCATGGGCAAGACCCCCCGCTGCGACCAGGTCAAAAACAGCGACGACATGCTGCAGTTTGTCAAAACTTTTATCGAGCAGGTCATTCCCGACGGGCGGTTTTTGGCCATCAGCCGCTCCTACGGCGGTTACATCCTCCGGGGCCTGCTGGCGGCCATGCCCGAGCGCATCATGGGCGGCATCTTCATCTGCCCGCTGGTCGAGCCCGTCCGCCAAAAGCGCATCCTCCCCAACTTCAAGGTGGTCTACCGCAACGAGGAACTCATCAAGCAGCTGCCCGCCTCGCACCGGGTGCTCTTTACCAACCTCTTTGTCATTCAGGACCAGTACACCTACGACCGCTTCTTGGATGAACTTGCCTCAGCAGCTGCCATCGACGAACCCTACCTGCGCAGCATCAGCCACTCCCCGGGGTACGCCTTCAGCGAACTGCCCGAGGAAAACGGCCTCTGCGACGTGCCCACCCTCTTTTTCCTGGGCAAACAGGACAACGTGGTGGGCTACACCCAGTGTGTCGATTTGGTGAGGGACCACTACACCCGCCACTCACTGCTGCTGTGGGAGAATGCCGGTCACAACCTGGAGATCGAGCACCACAACCTCTTCTGTGAGACGGTCAAGAGCTGGTTGCGGGGAATCGAAAACGAAGAGAGCCTTTAAAGCCCGCACAGCAAAATAGAGAAGAGCCCCCGGTGTTTGTTCAGAAACACCGGGGGCTCTTTTTGAAAGGTTTTCTTTTTTAGACCTCTAGGGACTCGTCAAATTCCGCTTCGCGCACCACGATGGTCCGCTTCCACTTGTCGGTCTTCCAGCGCCAGAAAGAGGCGAGCACCTCAAAGAGGGCGGCAATGGGGATCGAGTAGTAGACGGCGGCAAAGCCAAAGGGCTTCATCATCACCAGGGCGGCCAGATAGCGGACCACCATCCCTGCAATGGTGATGAACATCACCATATTCATGTCGCCCACCCCTTTGAGGGTGTTTTCATAGACATTTCGCAGCCCGCTCAAGAAGGTGAATGTCACGATAAAGCGCACCATCACCGAGCCGATGTCGATAATTTGCTGCGAACCCTCGCCGCTGATGAACCACGAGACGATGGTGGGTCCCAGTAAAAAGACCACCGCCGACACCGAGACACAGAAGATGAGGGAGAGCAGGTTGCCCATCTTGACGCCTTCCCGCACCCGCTTGATCTTCCCGGCGCCGATGTTCTGGGCCGTAAAAGCGCTCATGGCCACGCCGATGCTCATGGCCGGCATAAAGGTAATGTTGTCCACCTTGTTGGCTGCAGTGTAGGCCGCGATATAGGCGGTGCCGTAGTTGTTGATGATCCCCTGCATCATGATGCCCACCAGGGAGACCGAGCTCATCTGAATGGTGGAGGGGATGGCCAGCTTGAACATCTTCATGGCCATTTCGTTGTTGTAGTAGCGGGCCCATCCGGTCTCGTCTGGCTGTTCCAGGAAGGCGATCTTCTTGTAGAGCACGATCCAGGAGATGACGCAGCAGACGGTCTGACTGAGGATGGTGGCGATAGCCACGCCGGCAACCCCCCAGCCGAAGTTGATGACAAAGACCAAATCCAAGACGATATTCAAGATGGTGCAGATGATCAGGAAGTAGAGCGGGGGCTTGCTGTCGCCCAGGGCGCGGTAGACCGCGGAGAGGGCGAAGTAGAGGAAGTTGAAGGCCAGGCCGCCCATGTAGATGCACAGGTAGATATTGGCCCCATCGATGATGTTGGCCGGGGTGTTGATCATCCGCAGGATGGGCTTGCAGATGAAAATACCCACGATCCCCAGAGCGGTGGCGACCACCCCTTCAAAAATCAAAAAGGTGGTGATGGACTTACGGCAGCGCTTGTGATCGCCTGCGCCGAAGTACTGGCCGATGACCACTCCGCCGCCGGCGGACATGCCGTTGGCAGCCGCGACAAACAAAAAGAAAATGGGGCTGCTTGCCCCAACGGCCGCCAGCGCATCCGCGCCGACCCAGTTGCCGACAATGATCGTGTCGGCGATGTTGTAAAACTGCTGGAAGATGTTTCCCAGCAACATGGGGAGCATGAAGAAGAAGAGCTGCTTCATGATGTGGTCCCCACGCGTCATATCGTTTCTCTGATTCAAATATGGCCCTCCTCTTTTAAAACTCGACATCGTTAATAATGATACAATATTCTTTTACAAAAAGCAAACACATGACAGCCGATTTAAGGGCTATTTAACCAAATTCCACGCTATTTTTGAGGCCAATCTTTTTTCAAATTTTTTATATATTCTGCACAAATATTTATGCAAATTTTGCACAACAAAACGGGCCTCCAAGTTGGAGGCCCGTTTCTATCACGCGATTTCGCCCTTTAGCATCAACTTCGGCCGGGAAGGGATGTCATTGCCACCGCTCTCCCGTCAGACTGTTCTGTTGTGCCGTCTTTTAGACAAGCAAACCGCCTTCTTTGGTACAAAGCAGAGAAAAGAAGGCACTATCCCTCCAGCGCCGCTTTGGCCGCGCTCAGATTTCCAGCGGGCAGCAGCAGGGAGATGTCGGTCTCTGATGTGGTGATCATGGCGATGGAGGCGCCGCTTTGCTTGACCGCGGCGATCACTGCCGCCGCCACGCCGGGACAAAACTGCATCTCCTCCCCCTCGGCCACCAGCTTGGCGTACCCGTCGGAGATGGAGAACTTGATTTCGGGGAAGTCCCTGCGGATGGCCCCCAGCACCTCGACCACCTTGACGTAGTACCGGTTGGAGGTGGTGAAGGAAAAGCTGCAGGTGGCATCCTCAGAGGTGGTAAGGGAGATCATGTCCAGGTTGACGTCCACCTTGGCAATCTCCAAAAAGACCTCTTCCAAAAACTGCGACTGACCGTCGATGTTGCGGAAGGTGACCACCATCTGGTCCTCAACCGCCGCAATACTGGTTACACCAATCATCTTTGCCCATCCTTTCTCTTGCAAGGCATCTCCCTTTACAGGAGGGAGGCCATGTCGTACAGGCCGGGTTTCTGTCCCGCCAAAAAGACCGCTGCGTTGACCGCCCCCACGGCAAATACCTCTTTGGAGGCAGCGCTGTGACGCAAGGTGAGCACCTCGTCGCGCCCGGCAAAAATCACCTCGTGCTCGCCGACGATGGTACCGCCCCGCACCGAGTGGATGCCCAGCTCCTCTTTGCCGCGCTTCTGACGAACGCTGTGGCGGTCATAGACGTACTCGTAACGTCCGTCTGCCACCTCGTTGATGGCGTCAGCAAGCATCAGGGCGGTGCCGCTGGGGGCGTCCACCTTCTGGTTGTGGTGCTTTTCTACGATTTCAATGTCAAACTGTCCCCCCAGCACCTGCACTGCCTTTTTTGCCAGGGCGGAGAGGAGGTTGATGCCCAGGGACATGTTGGCGCTGAAGAAGATGGGCACTTCTTTGGCGCTCTCCCTGATTTCGGACACCTGCTCGGGCGAGAGGCCGGTGGTACAGATCACCGCCGGCACCTTTTTCTCCCGGGCGAAGCGCAAAATTTCTCCCAGCAGGGAGGGGTGGGAGAAATCGACGATCACATCCCCTTCCAGAGGGCACTCCCCGATGGAGCGATAGAGGGGGAAGGGGAGACCCTCCGCCGACTTGGCGATGTCGATTCCCGCTGCGATTCGGCAGTCCTCCCGCTCGGACACGCACTGGCCGACCACCCGGCCCATCTTTCCGAGGGCGCCTGCGAGCAAAATATCGACCATCTATCTGCCCTCCACCAGGCCGTTTTGGGCCAAAATCTCCCGCAGGGCGGCCAACTGACCCTCCGCCATGGAGCAGAGGGGAAGGCGGCATTCGCCCACGCCCAGCCCCATCAGGTTCATGGCGTCCTTCACCGGGATGGGGTTGACGTCCATAAAGAGGGCGTTGATCAGGGGCAGCAGTTTCAGCTGCAGGGCGGCGCTCTCGGCAGTCTTGCCGTCAAAGTAGAGCTGGCAGATCTCGTGGGCCTCCCTGGGCATCACGTTGGAGAGCACCGAGATGACCCCCTTGCCCCCGAGGGAGAGGATGGGAACGATCTGGTCGTCGTTGCCCGAATAGACGTCCAGACAGTCGCCGCAGGCGGCAAACAGCTTGGCGATCTCGGAGATGTTGCCGTTTGCCTCCTTCACCGCCACAATGTTGGGGTGTTTCCCCAGTTCCCGGTAGGTGTCGATTTGAATGCCCACCCCGGTGCGGGAGGGGACGTTGTAGAGGATCACCGGCAGGTCGGTGGCGTCGGCAATGGCGGTAAAGTGCTTGACCAGCCCCCGCTGTGAGGTCTTGTTGTAGTAGGGGGTGACGTGCAGCAGGGCGTCGGCCCCCGCCTCTTTGCTGAGTTTGGACAGCTCCACCGCCACAGCGGTGTCGTTGCTGCCCGCACCGGCCACCACCGGCACCCGGCCGGCCACCTTTTTTACGGTGTAGCGCACCACGTCCATGTGCTCCTCGTGGCTCATGGCGGCGGATTCGCCGGTGGTCCCGCAGGTGACGATGCAGTCGGTGCCGCTCTCGATCTGCCAGTCAATGAGCTCCCCCAGCTTGGGGTAGTTGACCTGGCCGTCCTCCAAAAACGGGGTCACAATGGCCACGCCGGCGCCGGTAAATACAGTTTTCTTCATCGGTGACACTCCTCCCAGTCAAAAAGCGCAAAGGCCGCGCCTCTGCGGCTTTGCCAATCAGTCCAAATAGCCCTTGGCGGCCAACAGCTCCGCCATCAGCACCGCGCCGCCGGCTGCCCCACGCAGGGTGTTGTGGGAGAGGCAGACAAACTTGTAGTCGTACTGGGTGTCCTCCCGCAGGCGGCCGATGGAGACCGCCATCCCGTTTTCCAGGTTGCGGTCCAGCTTGGCCTGGGGGCGGTCGCTCTCTTCAAAATAGTGGAGGAACTGCTTGGGGGCAGAGGGGAGATCCAGCTCCTGCGGCTCCCCGGCAAAGACCGCCCAGCGCGCCTTGATCTCCTCGACGGTGGGCTTTTTGGCAAAGGAGACAAAGACCGCCGCGGTGTGTCCGTCGGACACCGGCACCCGCAGGCACTGGGTGGTGATGGAGGGCCCCTCGGCATTGACGATCTCGCCGCCCTCGACCTTGCCCCAAATCTTCAGGGGCTCCTGCTCGCTCTTCTCCTCCTCGCCGCCGATAAAGGGGATCACGTTATCCACAATGTCGGGGAAGGTCTCAAAGGTCTTGCCCGCACCGGAGATGGCCTGGTAGGTGCAGGCCAGCACCTTGGTGACCCCAAAGTCCATCAGGGGATGGATGGCGGGCACATAGCTCTGCAGCGAGCAGTTGGACTTGACCGCCACAAAGCCCCGCTTGGTGCCCAGGCGGGCCCGCTGCGCCTCGATGACGGCGGCGTGCTCGGGGTTGATTTCCGGCACGATCATCGGCACGTCGGCCACCCCGCGGTGGGCCGAGTTGTTGGAGATGACCGGGCACTCCCGCTTGGCATAGGCCTCTTCCAAGGCCTTGATCTCGTCTTTTTTCATGTTGACGGCGCAGAAGACGAAGTCCACCTGCCCGGTGATCTCGTCGATGTCCTTTTCGGCGTCGAGCACCCGCATCGACTTGACCGACTCGGGCATGGGGGCGCCCATGGCCCAGCGGCTGCCCACCGCCTCCTCATAGGTCTTTCCCGCCGAGCGGGCGGAGGCCGCCAGCACCTTTAGGTGAAACCAGGGGTGCCCCTCCAACAGGGTGATAAAGCGCTGGCCGACCATCCCCGTCGCGCCGACAACCCCCACTTGAAACTCTCTCATCACAATTTCCTCCTTCTCCTCGTGCCTTCTTGATCCCTTCCTACAGAAAAAGAAAAAACCGGTTGAAAACCGGCATAGCATGCAATATAATAGAAAGGTATGGAGCTTCTGCGGCCGCGTCTTTGCGGGCACACAGAGCCAAATCCGATAGCTCTCCACCATGTCACATGATGACAGTCGCAGCCTTGTTCAGGCCTGCGCCCAGGGGCCCCTATGCCAAAGGCGTCCCCTTCGGCGGCGTTGCCTTTCCCACCGGCTTCTGCAGCTTGGCGCCTGGCCGGCGGTACTGATCAAAACCGCACCTCTATCTTTATCTATATTCAGTTGCCCTTATCATAACACCCCCACCCGTATCTGTCAATTTGAAAAGCAAAGGACTGTACTTGCCATGCTGCGAAAAAGCGATTTTTATTACGACCTGCCCGAAGAGCGCATTGCCCAAACCCCCATCTATCCCCGGGACCACTCCCGGCTCATGCAGCTTGACCGCCGCACCGGCGCGATCACCCACCGCCACTTTTACGACATCGTCGACCTGCTCGAGCCCGGCGACGTGCTGGTGGTCAACGACTCCCGGGTCCTGCCCGCCCGCCTCTACGGCCAAAAGTCCGACACCGGGGCCAAGGGCGAGGTGCTGCTGCTCAAACAGCTGGGCCCCGTCACCCGCTGGGAGTGCCTGGTCAAACCCGGCCGCAAGCTGAAGACCGGCGTCCGCCTCACCTTTGGCGAGGGGCTGCTCACCGGCGAGATCACCGAGGTGCGGGACGACGGCAACCGGGTCATCTCCTTTGACTGCAAGGACGAGGACTTCTACAACCTCCTCGACCAAATCGGCCAGATGCCACTGCCCCACTACATCCACGAGGAGCTCGAGGACAGCGAGCGCTACCAGACCGTCTACGCCAGGGAGCGGGGCTCTGCCGCCGCCCCCACCGCCGGCCTCCACTTCACCGACGAGCTGCTGCAGACCCTCCGCGACAAGGGGGTCATCATCGCCTCGGTCACCCTCCACGTGGGACTGGGCACCTTTCGCCCAGTGAAGGAGGAGAATGTGCTCGAGCACAAGATGCACACCGAGCACTACGTCATCCCCCAGGAGACCGTCGACATCATCGAGCGCTGCAAGGCGGAGGGGCACCGGGTCATTTCGGTGGGGACCACCAGCACCCGCACCCTCGAGTCCTGCTACCAGAAAAACGGCAAACTGATGGCCTTTTCTGACGACACCGACATCTTCATCTACCCCGGCTATAAGTTTGGGGTCATCGACGGGCTCATCACCAACTTCCACCTGCCCGAAAGCACCCTCATCATGCTGGTGAGCGCCCTCGCCGGGCGGGAGAATGTGCTGCACGCCTACCGGGTGGCGGTGGAGGAAGAATACCGCTTTTACAGTTTTGGCGACGCCATGTTCATCCTCTGACCCTCTCGCATCAACGCAAAAAGTACGGCCCCCCACCTGTGGGGAGCCGCACTTTTTTATTGGGAAAAGGCATCAGCAGCGGTGCTCAGCCAGCACCTCGCCCTCGGTGGAGATCACCGTCACCCGGCAGGGGATCTCTTTGCCGCAGCGCTCCAGCGCCCGTCTGACCGCCTGTTCTATCCCGCCGCAGCAGGGGACCTCCATCCGCACCACCTGAACGCTGTGGATGTCGTTTCGAACCAGGATCTCGGTGAGCTTTTCCGCGTAGTCCCCCTCGTCCAGCTTGGGGCAGCCGATGAGGGTGATTTTTCCCCGGATAAAGCGTTGGTGAAAATCGCCGTAGGCATAGGCGGTGCAGTCGGCCGCAATCAGCAGGTCCGCCCCGTCAAAGTAGGGGGCGCCCACCGGGGCCAGTTTGATCTGCACCGGCCACTGGGAGAGCTCGCTGCCGCAGGCAACTGCCCTCTCGCGCGCCGGCTCCTTGGGGGTGATGGCCCGCGACTGGCTGCCGGGGCAACCACAGGGGAGGGGGGCTGTCCCCGCCTGTTTGGCCGACTGGGCGGCCTTGACCGCCGCCGCATCATAGGCCGGCGCCTCCCTCTCCTCAAAGGTGATGGCCCCCACTGGGCAGGCCGGCAGACAGTCGCCCAGGCCGTCGCAGTAGTCCTCCCGCAACAGCTCGGCCTTTCCGTCCACCATGCCAATGGCTCCCTCGTGGCAGGCCTCTGCACAGAGGCCGCAGCCCACGCAGGCCTCCCGGTCGATCTTGATGATTTTACGCTTCATATCGCAATTCCTCCCAATTGGTCTGATACACTGTATTTCCTTGCTTTCCTGGGTCCAGTATAGTACAATACAGCTGTTTGTTCTGTTGAAAATTCAACAAATAGATAAAAGCAAATATTTTCCTGCTGTGCGTGGGCGCCAAGCGGGAAGAGAGGGGGATCTACCCGTGCACCATCTGCCAAAACTGCCTCCTTCGCCGCTCTTTTCGGGGATCGAGGCGGGGGAGCTGCCACAGCTCTTGTCCTGTCTCGGCGCGCGCTGGAACAAATTCTCCAAGGGGGCCGTCCTTCTCGACGCTGGGGAGCCGGTCAGCCAAGTCGCCGTCCTCGTCGCCGGACGGGCCCAGGTCCTGCGGGAGGAGTACAGCGGCGAGCGCACCATCCTGGCGGAATTGGGCCCCGGCGACCTCTTCGGCGAGGCATTTGCCTGTGCGCCGGGACCCGCCCAGCTCTCGCCTGTCGCCGTGCTGGCCTGTGGGGAGGGGGCTGTCCTCCGCTTCGATGCGGCGCGACTCTTCTCCGTCGATTCGCCCTGCTCCTTTCACCCCCAGTTGGTGGGGAACATGATGGGCATCCTTGCGGAGAAGAACATCCTCCTCAACCGCAAAATTGGCCATCTCTCCAAGCGCACCACCCGCGAAAAACTCCTCTCCTACCTCTCCGAACAGGCTGCCCTCCAGGGGAGTGAGCACTTTTTGATCCCCTTTGACCAGCAGCAGCTGGCCGACTACCTCTGTGTCGAGCGCAGCGGCCTCTCCGTCGCCCTCAATCGCCTGCGGCGGGAGGGGGTCATCCACTACTGCAAAAATCGCTTTTCCCTCTGCACCCCTTTGGAAGAAGGCGGGCCGGAAAAAGGAGGGTGCTAAAGGGAAGAGCCCCTTTCTCCGCGAGGACAACAAAACAGGGGGCTTTTTTCAAAACGGCAAAAAATGGCGGGCGCCGGAGCAAAAAATGCCACGGCGTCCGCCAACTGTTTTTACAGGGGCAGCACACTCCCCGGAAAACGCCCTTTCCAGCGCCTTTTGTCCGCTTTTCTAGACTTTTCCCGCCGAGCGCTTTTGGGCCCTCAACGCCCGTTTTTCAGCCCTCTGGGGAATCAAGACGCGCTCTTGGTAGTCCCGGCACTCCCGGGCCACCACTCCGCTGAGGGCGAGCAGACAGATCAGGTTGGGGATGGACATCAGCCCGTTCATGGTGTCTGAAAAGTTCCAGACCACCTCCAGCGAGGTGGTGGCCCCCACGAAGGTCACCAGGGAAAAGAGGACCCGGTAGAGGTAGTTGGCCGCGCGGGAGTGCACCAGGTATTCCAGCGACTTCTCCCCGTAGTACTCCCACCCGAGAATGGTGGAGAAGGCAAAGAGGGCGATGCCCACCGTGACGATCATCCCCCCGGCAGACCCGAGGGCGGTGCGAAAGGCGGCAATGGTCAGGTTGACCCCGTCGAGCAACTTGCCGTCGGCCCCCGCCGTCCCCAGCACCCCCGAAGAGGCGATGGCCAGCCCGGTCACCGAACAGACCACCAGGGTGTCAAAAAAGGTGCCGGTCATGTTGATGTAGCCCTGGCGGGAGGGGTGGTCGGTCTTGGCGGCAGCGGCCGCAATGGGAGCCGACCCCAGCCCCGCCTCGTTGGAAAAGACCCCGCGCGCCACCCCCCAGCGCATGGAGGAGAGGACGGTGGCGGTGATGGTGCCGCCCACCCCGCCGGCCACAGCGGTGGGGGAGAAGGCCATCCGCACAATTTCAACCAGCCCCTGGGGCAGGTTGCCGGCGTTGAGGGCGATGACCGCGATGCCGGCCACAAAGTAAAAGACCGCCATCACCGGCACAATGACCCCGCAGACCTTGCCGATGGACTGAATGCCCCCCACCAGCACCACGCCGACCAGTAGGGCCAGAACCAGACCGGTCGCCCAGGTGGGCACCCCAAAGGTCGAGCCCACCGCGTCGGAGATGGAGTTCGCCTGGGTCAGATTGCCGATGCCGAAGGAGGCCAGAACGGCAAACAGCGCAAAGAGAAAGGCGAGCACCGCGCCGACCCAGCGGATGGGGAAGCCGTCGCGCAGGGCGTACATCGGACCGCCCGCCATCTCGCCGCTCTTTGTCTTGACCCGGTATTTTACCGCCAGCACGCTCTCGGCGTACTTGGTAGAGAGGCCGAAAAGGGCGCTGACCCACATCCAGACCAGGGCCCCCGGGCCGCCCAACACCATGGCCGTGGCCACCCCGACGATGTTGCCGGTGCCGATGGTGGCCGCCAGGGCGGTCATCAGCGACTGAAAGGCGGAGATGTCCCCCTCTCCTCCGGCGGCTTTTTTCTCCCGCGAAAAGACCGATTTCAGGGCGTGCCCCAGGTTTCGCCAGGGGAGAAAGCCCAGTCGCAGGGTCAAAAAGACGCCGGTCCCCACCAGGAGCACCAACATCACCGGCCCCCAGACAAAGTCGTTGACCGCCTTGATGATCTCGTTCAGACCCAATCTCCGTCACTCCTCTCGACTGCCCGCCCTGTAACATCCATTTGGCGGGACGCTGTTGCGTTTTATTATAGCAAATCCGCCCCTCCTTGTCGAACCGCCGCCCGAGAGGGGAGGCGGGAAAGGGGGATGAACAGGCGGCAAATTGACTTTTCGCCGCCAAATGTCTATAATAATGGCCTGTATGAACCGGCGCGTCCACCGGGGCGCACCCAGACAAGGAAGTGAACTATGTACACCCTGCTCAAACAGTCCGGCCATGCCCGCCGGGGCGAATTCAAAACGGTGCACGGCACCGTGCAGACCCCTGCCTTTATGAATGTGGGCACGGTGGCGGCCATCAAGGGGGCAGTCAGCTCCTACGACCTGGTGGACCTGCGCACCCAGGTGGAGCTGTGCAACACCTACCACCTCCACCTGCGCCCGGGGGACAAGCTGATCCACGAACTGGGCGGCCTCCACAAATTTATGGGGTGGGAGCGCCCCATCCTCACCGACAGCGGCGGCTTTCAGGTGTTCTCCCTGGCGGGGCTGCGCAAAATCCGGGAGGAGGGGGTCACCTTCGCCTCCCACATCGATGGGCGAAAAATCTTCATGGGCCCGGAGGAGAGCATGCAGATCCAGTCCAATCTGGCCTCCACCATCGCCATGGCCTTTGACGAGTGCATCAAGCTGCCGGCCGAGTACAGCTATGTCAAGCCCTCCTGCGACCGCACCTACCGCTGGCTGGTGCGCTGCAAGGCCGAGATGGCCCGGCTCAACGCCCTGCCCGACCGCAACAACCCCCACCAGATGCTCTTTGGCATCAACCAGGGGGGCACCTACGAGGACCTGCGGATCGAACACGCCAAGAAAATCGCCGCCCTCGACCTGGACGGCTACGCCGTGGGCGGCCTGGCGGTGGGGGAGCCCAAGGAGGAGATGTATTACATCCTCTCGGTGGTGGACGAGTACCTGCCGCAGGACAAGCCCCGCTATCTCATGGGGGTGGGCACCCCCGGCAACATCATCGAGGGGGTCTGGCGGGGGATCGATCTCTTCGACTGCGTCATGCCCAGCCGCAATGCCCGCCACGGCCACCTCTTCACCTGGGAGGGCATTCGCAACATCAACAACCAGAAGTACGAGCGGGACACCCTGCCCATCGACCCCCAGTGCGACTGCCCCACCTGCCGCCGCCACTCCCGCGCCTACATCCGCCACCTCTTCCGCGCCGGCGAAAAGCTGGGCCAGCGGCTGGCGGTGATGCACAACCTCTACTTCTACAACACCCTGATGGAGAAGATCCGCGCCGCCCTGGAAGAGGGGACCTTTGAGGCGTTTCGCGCCCAATATGTCGATTTGCTGGACACCCGCATCTGAGCGGAAGATGTGAACGGCGCGTGAAGATTTGCAAACCGGTTGAAAAACCGGCAAACAGATAGTATAATAAAAATACTGTAATTTTTTTGGAGGGAAACTATCAATGTCGAATTTGTTTTTGCTGGAGGCCGCCGGCGGTACCAATATGCTGATGACCTTCCTGCCCATGATCCTCATCCTGATCATCTTCTACTTCATGCTCATCCGTCCCCAGAGCAAGAAGGACAAGGCCCTGAAGAAGATGCGCGACGAACTGCAGGTTGCAGACGAGATCACCACCATCGGCGGCATCGTCGGCCGCGTCCTCTCCATCAAAGAGGACACTGTTCTCTTTGAGACGGGCAGCGACCGCACCAAACTGCGGGTCAAGAAATGGGCCGTGCAGGAAGTGGAGAAGCTCGCCGACCCCATTGACAACACCGATCCCAAGGAAAAAGAGAAGAAGTAGTGTTTCCGCTCCTTCCGGCCGGCCCCTGCACAAAAAGCAGGGCCGGCCGCTTTTTTTGCCGCAACGTTTCAGGGAAAGAGGAACGCAGGTCCTGTCCGCCCCAGGCGCCGGTATAAAGGGCTGCCCGGACACATAGACTGTACCAAAGTCTAAATAGACGGAGGGAACAGACAATGCGCACAGGGGAGAGAACCGCGGCAAAGGGGCCGGTCAAAACAGAGGGTGGCAGTTTCATCAAACACTGGCTCATCGGCGTCGGCGCTGGGCTTTTGGGTACGGCTCTCACTCTGGCGATTTTCGCCTTCACCATGACCTTACACGATTTTGGCGGCGCCTTTTTTATCGCCGGCACCACTGCCATCTTGGCGTTGGGCGGCTTTTTGGCGGGCTTTGTCGCCGCCCGCATCCGCCAGCAAAACGGAATGGCCATCGGCGCCCTGTCGGGGATGCTGCTGTATCTGCTCTATCTCGGGCTCTCCCTGCTCACCTTTGGGCTTGCCTTTGGCCCCATGGCCATCACCAAACTGGCCATCTGCGTCATCCCCGCCTGTTTGGGCGGCGTGTGGGGGGTCAACTACCGCAAAAAACACCGCTGACACAAAGCGTTTTATTTGAAACCCATTCCCGGATGCGCTGCTCCAGAACAGGGGCCGTGCGTCCGGGATTTTGTGTTGATCCGATTTGAAAAGAGAAGGGCAGGGGAAGGAAGCGCGTATCCACCGCTGGGAGCATTTTGTCCTTGTAATTTCGGCACTTAAGGGGTATAGTAGTTTCCATAATCTCGCAGTTTCCCCCCTCCCACACCTGCCAAAGGGCGGATGCCCCTTCCTGTTCAGCAGGAGACAAGGGAGGGGAGAGCTTGTACTAATCTCCCCCTCTCCCTCATAGACTGTATCGAACAGGAGGGAAAAGAAGATGAGACGTACAAGACATCCGGCTCGGCGGCCTCGCCGAAACAGGCGGGGAAGCGCCGTCAACCCACTGCTGCTGAGCCTGGCGATCACCTTTGTGTTGGGCTGTGTCGCGGGTTCTCTATTGGTGCCCGGCCTGCCCTGGACAGAGGCGAGCGGCGGCGCTACGGCTTGTTCATGGGTTCGGTGCGCCATCAGCAGCCGCTGGCAGGACGTGCTCTCCCAGGGAGTTTTGGCGCCGATGGCCATCCTTTTGGGGCTCTACGGCTGTTCGTTCAGCGGCATTGGCGTGCCCTTTTGCTACCTCTTTTTGGCAGTACAGGGGGTCTCTACCGGGCTCACCGGGGGCTATCTCTATTTTTATCACGGGGTGTCGGGAGCAGTTTTTAACCTCCTCATTCTGCTGATGCCCGCCGTTCTGTGCGCCGGCGCCCTCCTCCTCTTTGCTCGAAACTGCGCAGGGGTCTCCTACCTCGTCTGCAAGGATCTCTTCTGGGGCGAGAAGGAGGAGTTGGGGCAGCCCTTTCACCGTCTCACCCACAGCCTGGGGGTCGCCACCGCTTTGATCGTGGCCTCTGCGGTTCTCAAGCAGCTCAGCTTTTGGGCCTTCTCCTCGTACATACAGGTGTGAGGAAAGACTTTCGGCGGCTGGCGGCCGCTGCTTAAAAACAAGATGAAAAGGGGAGGGGAGGAGCGCAATGTATTCCATCGCTGAACAATTTGCCGCCCATCTCTGCGGCAGGGTCTCCACCGGCACCTCGCGGGCCTACCTGTCCGATGTCAACGGCTTTTTGCAGGCCATCTCCTTTGCCGGCAACACCGACGCCATCACCGACGGCGCTGTCGAGGCCTATTTGGGCGCACTGCGCGAACAGGGGCTCAAGCCGGCCACATTAAACCGCAAGGTCTCCTCCATCAACGCCTTTGTCAAATACCTCAAACAGGCGGAATTGGTGGAGTACAGCCAGGTACAGACCCAGGCGTTGGCCGTGCAAAATTACCTGCGCCCCTTTCCCGAATTCCTCTCCCCAGATGATGTGGACCGCCTTCTGCAGGTCCCCGACCTCTCCACCCCCACCGGGCTGCGGGACCGCGCCATGATGGAGCTGATCTATGCCTCCGGCATTCAGGTCAAAGAGCTGCTGGCCCTGCACCCCTGGCAGATCAACTTTAAAAAGAGCCGCCTTGTGGTGGAGGGGAAGGATGGCGCGCAGCGGAGTGTCCCCCTCTACCCCCAGTGTCTACAGCTGTTACAGCGCTACTGCCGGGAGGTCTTGCCCGCCCTTCCGTCTGACGGAGAGGGCGCCTCACAAGACCTGCTCTTTCGCAATCTGGAAGGCGGCCCCCTCTCCCGGCAGGGGTTTTGCAAACAGGTGCGCAAGTACGCGGCCAAAGCCGGGCTGGGGGAAGGGGCCACGGCCAAGGCCCTGCGGCAGTCCTTTGCCGCCCATCTCCTGCAAAGCGGCGCTCCCATTCAAAGCGTGCAGGCGCTGGTGGGGCACCTCACCCCCCAGTCCACCGCTTTCTACCACAACGCCGTCCGGCATGCGGCCCGCACCTCCTACAAAAAGCACCACCCAAAAGCCAAGTCCGGGGGAGGGAAGAAGCCGTGAAAAAGCAGTTGATCGTCATCAACGGCACCATGGGGGTGGGGAAGACCGCCACCTGTCGATCCCTCAAAAAGATACTGACGCCCAGCGTCTTTCTCGACGGGGACTGGTGCTGGGATATGGAGCCCTTTGTCGTCAGCGACGAAAACAAGGCGATGGTGATGGAAAACATCGCCTTTCTCCTCTGGGAGATTCTCGACGACCTGTTGAACCGATTCGCCGATCTCCCTTTTGACTGCCGGGTGTTCACCCTTGTCTGCACCCCAGAAGTCCTGCAGGCCCGCCTGCAAAGGGACGTGGAGCAGGGACTTCGCACAGCTGACGTCATTCCCCGCAGCCTCCAGCGGCTGCCCCTCTACGAGCAGATGGAGAGCGAAAAGGTCGATGTCAGCCGGGTCAGTGCTCGCGAAGCCGCCGAGGAAATTGCCCGGCAAATCGCCGCGCGCCCTTGAGGGGCCTTTTTCACATTGTCGGACAACGATTTCTCAAAAAGCGCCCTCCTTCCAGAGGTATCTGCACTGGAAGGAGGGCGCTTCTATTTTTGCTCTTTATTGTCGTTTTTTTGGGGCTTTACTTTCGGTGTGGTCTTTCGCTTGGGCGGCTTTACGCCCGAGAGGGGGGACTTGGCAGAGGCCTCCTCCATCTGTTTGTTGGAGACATGGGTGTAGATTTCGGTAGTCGAAACGTGTTCGTGCCCCAAAATCTCACTCAACACTCGTATGTCCACGCCGCCATATTGGTACATCAGCGTGGCCGCCGTGTGTCGCAACTTGTGGGTGGAGAGCCCTTGGTTTGAAAGGCCTGCGTTTTGCAGCGTTCGCTCCACGATCTGCTGTACCCGCCGACGGCTGATCCGGGTGCCCAAACGGGACAGGAACAATGCGTCTCTGTCCTTTATATCGGTCAAATTGCGGCTTCTGACCGGTTTGTAGTTCTCAATTGCGTCCAAACACGCCTGGTTGAGATAGACGAGCCGCTCTTTGTTGCCCTTGCCAGTGATGCGGACAGTGTTGTCGGAGAGATCGCCCAGATCGATTCCCACCAGCTCACTTAAGCGCATGCCACAGTTGAGAAAAAGGGTCAGCATGCAAAAATCCCGCTCGTAGTAGCCGTCGTCCACCACGTGGTTGAGCAGCTCCAAACTCTCTTCAAGGGTGAGATACTTGGGCATACTCTTTTTGATGGCCGGGATTTCCAGGTCTTTGATGGGGTTTTGCTCCAGCAGATTGGCGTTGACTGTCAGGTACTTAAAAAAGGACTTTAAGCAAGAGACTTTTCGCGCCCGCGTCGTCGCGCTGTTGCCGCGCTCTTTGGTGATAAAGTACATGAACTCATACACGTCCGACAGGGTGACACTGCGAATAAAGTCGATGTCTACATCGCCAATGGAGATGTCGTCAAAGGGGACATCGGCGGCGACCAAATCTCTGTGTAGCTTGAGAAAGCGAAAGAAGGTGCGCAGGTCGATAAAGTAGCTGTCGACCGTGCGGGGCGAGCGGCCCTTGATGGTCTCCATATAAAAGAGAAAGTCTCGCATCACTGTGGGCGTCTGCTCGAGAATAGATTTGTCCAGCGGCAAGAAAACACCTCCTTGACTATAGGTTTGATGTGCTAAACCTATGTGAACGAACCTAGGGCGTCAAGACCGCAGAAACGGCCTTAAAAGAAGAAGGGAAAAACCGCATCCCCTGAATTACACTAAATTTTTATTTAGTGCAATTAACTGTTTCTAATATAGCACTTCCCTCTGCAGAAATCAATTGAGAGATTTGGTGTGCTTCGAAACAAAATGAAGTCGCACAACACCTGTCAAGCCAAAGCGGCTCTCCACCGCCTCGGCTTTGAGGATATTCTCCCAATCAACTGGGCAGGATACTTTGTAAATGGGAGGCGATCAAATCCATGAATCTGGTGATTTGCGGAAAAAAATGCAAATTCCAAAAAGACGGCTACTGCAATCTGCCCAATCTGTCACAGATGGGAAACAGTTTGGGAGAAGGCTGTGTTCACTTCACCCCTTTGGAGGAAATCAAAAAGCCGCTTTAAACGCCTCTTGTATGGAGCTTACCCCGACAATCTCAATTCCTTTGATTGGCTGCAGCTGGGCGTGGCGGAGATTCTGTTTGGGTACGATCACCCGCCGAAAGCCCAGGCGCTGCGCCTCGCTGATGCGGGCTTGCAGCTGAGAGACGGAGCGGATCTCCCCTGTCAGCCCCACCTCCCCCACCGCCAGCACATCGCTGGCAATGGGTTGGTCTTTGACGCTGGAATACATGGCGAGGATCACCGCCAGGTCGGCAGCCGGTTCATCCAGGCGAATGCCGCCCACCACGTTGATGTAGACGTCCAGGTTTCCAAAGAAAAAACCGCCTTTTTTCTCCATCACGGCGATGAGGAGGTTGGCCCGGTTGTAATCAAAGCCGGTGGAGACGCGGCGGGGCGCGGCAAAGCCCGACTTGGTGATGAGGGCCTGTACCTCGGCCAGCAAGGGGCGGCTGCCCTCCATATTGCAGGCCACGCAGGTGCCGGAGACCCCTGCCGGCCGGCCGTCGAGGAGCATCATCGAGGGGTTGAGCACCTCTTTAAGGCCCTCCGCCGTCATGTCAAAGACGCCGATTTCATTGGTGGAGCCATACCGGTTTTTGACCGAGCGGAGAATGCGGTGGGAAAAGTGCTTGTCCCCCTCAAAGTACAAGACCGTGTCCACAATGTGCTCCAACACCTTGGGGCCGGCAATCGCCCCGTCCTTGTTGACATGGCCGATGATGAGCACGGGGATCTCCTCCCCCTTGGCAGTCTTCATCAACAGAGAGGTGCACTCCCGCACCTGGGCGACGCTGCCCGGTGAAGACGAGAGCTCGCTCAAGTTCATGGTCTGAATGGAGTCGATCACCACCAAATCGGGACGGGACGAGGCGATTAGGTCGCAGATGGCGTAGATGTCGGTCTCGGCCAACACCTTCAGGTTTTCGCCGTCGACGCCCAGGCGGTTGGCCCGCAGCTTGATTTGGCGGATAGACTCTTCGCCCGAGACGTAGAGCACCTGCAGCTGCCTCGCCAAATAGCCGCAGATCTGGAGCATCAAAGTGGATTTCCCGGCCCCCGGCTCTCCCCCCAGCAAGACCAGGGCCCCCTTGACGATCCCCCCGCCCAGCACCCGGTCGAGTTCGCCGATGCCGGTCAAAAAGCGGGCTTCGCTCTCTTCGCTGACGCGGTTGAGGGCGGTGGGCACCCTGTCGGACTGGCGAGCGCCTGCCTTGGGGGCAACAGCGCCCCCTTTTGCGGCGGCGGGGGCGCGCACCAGGTGCTCCTCCAAGGTGTTCCAGCTGCCGCAGCTGGGGCACTGGCCGCTCCACCGGGGGAAACTCGCCCCGCATTCGCTGCAGGTAAAGGCTATCTTCTCACTCGATTTCATCTGTACCCTCCCAGATCGGACGGGGCTCTCTCCCCTTCTCTCTGTTCCTATTATAAGGGCTCTCTCCCCTTTCTGCAAATACAAAAAGAGACCGCCGAGGCGGTCTCTTTTCTCATTTAGGGAAGTAGGAATTCTTATTCGTACTCCACCACGTCGATCCAGCGCATCAGGAAGTCCTGCTCCAGGTCGTTGTGCTTGGTCAGCTGGGCAGCGGCCACAATGGGCAGCCAGCGCTGCACGTACTGCAGGGCAGTATCGCTCTTCTCGCAGAACAGGCGCAGGTACATGTCGGCCTTCTTCTGGTCTTTCAGGGCAAACAGAAGGTAGGTCATGGCCGCGTCGGCACTGGCGTTGCCCTGGGTCGCATGGGCCCAGTCGATGATGGTCAGACTGCCGTCCTCGCCGACGATGACGTTGCTGGGGATAAAGTCGCCGTGGCAGACCTTCACGTGCTTGGGCATGCTGTCCAGCCGGGTGTGCAGCTCGTACCGGGTGGTGGCGCTGATAGCGGTCAGGCTGCTAATCTGGCGGTTGAGTTTGTCTTTGAGCTTGTTGAGCATGGGGGCCTGTTTGCTGTGCATCTCAAGCTGCAGGGAGACAAACTGATCCATGTATTTTTCCAGGTTGGCCGGGTCCTCATCCATGACCTCTTCCATGGTCTTGCCGCGCTTGCGCTCCAACACCAGGGCCCATTTCCCGTCGATCTGGGAAACTTCCTGCACCTTGGCAGTGTTCAGGCCGGTCTCCTCGACGATGGCCTGGTTCAGCGCCTCGTTGAAGACGTATTTCTTGGGATGGGACTCCTCAAAGACCTTGACCACGCTGTCGCCGGAGAGATAGACTTTTTTGTAAGGGCGCGCTACGATGAGATCCTTTTCTTCCAATTTCATGATTCACTTACTCCTTCCAGGTGGGGATTGGCGAATAGACGGCGCGTTTGCTTACTTGCCGTAGTAGCACTTCAGGTAGATCTCTTTGATCTCCTTCATGAGCGGATAGCGGGGGTTGGCGCCGGTGCACTGGTCGTCAAAGGCCTGCTCCACCATGTCGTCCAGGGTGTCCAGGAAGTACTTCTCGTCGACCCCGTAGTCCTTGATGGTCTTCTTGATGCCGATGGCCTCTTTGAGCTCTTCCAGCTTGGCACAGAGCTTGTCGAAGACCTCCTGGTCGTTTTTGCCACTCAGGCCGACAAAACGGCCAATCTCGGCGTAGCGGGCCAGGGCATGGGGGTACTCGTACTGGGAGAAGGTGCCCATCTTGGTGGGGACTTCGACGGCGTTGAAGCGCATGACCTCGGTGAGGATGACTGCGTTGGCCACGCCGTGGGGCAGGTGGTGGAAGGCGCCCAGTTTGTGCGCCATGGAGTGGTTGAGGCCCAGGAAGGCGTTGGCGAAGGCCATACCGGCCAGGCAGGAGGCGTTGGCCATCATCTCTCTGGCCTTGGGGTCGTTGGCGCCGTTCTCGTAGGCGGAGGGCAGGTACTCAAAGACGCTCTTGATGGCTTTGAGGGCCAGACCGTCGGTGTAGTCGGAGGCCATGATGGAGACATAGGCTTCCAGGGCGTGGGTCATGACGTCGATGCCGGAGGCACTGGTCAGGCCCTTGGGCTGGGTCATCATGTTGTCCACGTCGACGATGGCCATGTTCGGCAGCAGCTCGTAGTCGGCCAGGGGGTATTTCACGCCGCTGTTCTCGTCCGTGATGATGGCGAAGGGGGTCACCTCGGAACCGGTGCCGGAAGAAGTCGGGATGGCGACAAAGTAGGCCTTCTCCCCCATCTTCGGGAAGGTGTAAACGCGCTTGCGGATGTCCATGAAGTCCATGGCCATATCCTCAAAGTTCACGTCGGGATGCTCGTACATCACCCACATGATCTTGGCGGCATCCATGGCGGAACCGCCGCCCAAGGCGATGATGGTGTCGGGCTCAAAATCGGCCATGGCCTTGGCGCCGGCCTTGGCGCAGCCCAGGGTCGGATCGGGGGCCACGTCGAAGAAGCAGGTGTGCTGAATGCCCATTTCGTCGAGTTTGGCCTCGATGGGGTGGACATAGCCGTTTTTGTACAGGAAGGTATCGGTGACGATGAAGGCCTTCTTCTTGTGCATGACCTTGCCCAGCTCGTCCAGAGCGACCGGCATGCAGCCCTTCTTGAAGTAGACCTTTTCAGGGGTTCTGAACCAGAGCATATTCTCTCTCCTCTCGGCCACGGTTTTGATGTTCAGCAGGTGTTTCACGCCCACGTTTTCAGAAACCGAGTTGCCGCCCCAGGAGCCGCAGCCCAGGGTCAGGGAGGGAGCCAGCTTGAAGTTGTAGAGGTCGCCGATGCCGCCGTGGGAGGAGGGGGTGTTGATGAGGACGCGGCAGGTCTTCATGGCAGCCGCGTGCTTGGCGATCTTCTCCTTCTGGGCGGGGTGCACGTAGAGGGAGGCAGTGTGGCCGTAGCCGCCGTCGGCGACCAGCTGAGCGGCCTTCTGCAGGGCCTCGTCAAAGCTCTTGGCGCGGTACATGGCCAGCACCGGGGAGAGTTTTTCGTGGGCAAACTCCTCGGAGATGTCCACCGACTCGACCTCGCCGATGAGGATCTTGGTGCTCTCCGGCACGTTGACCCCAGCCAGCTTGGCGATGGTGTAGGCCGACTGACCGACGATCTTGGCGTTGAGAGAGCCGTTGATGAGGATGGTCTTGCGGACCTTCTCGATCTCGTCTTTTTTCAGGAAGTAGCAGCCGCGGTAGGCGAACTCGTCCTTGGCCTGCTGGTAGACTTTGTCCAGCACGGTGACCGACTGCTCGGAGGCGCAGATCATGCCGTTGTCAAAGGTCTTGGAGTGGATGATGGAGTTGACGGCCATCCGCACATCGGCGGTGTCGTCGATGATGACGGGGGTGTTGCCGGCGCCCACGCCCAGGGCGGGTTTGCCGGAGGAGTAGGCCGCCTTCACCATGCCGGGGCCGCCGGTGGCGAGGATGATGTCGGCGCTGCGCATGACCTCATTGGTCAACTCCAGCGAGGGGACGTCGATCCAGCCGATGATGCCCTCGGGGGCGCCGGCCTTGACCGCTGCCTCCAGAACCACCTTGGCGGCGGCGATGGTGCAGTTCTTGGCGCGGGGGTGGGGGCTGATGATGATGGCATTGCGGGTCTTCAGGGAAATCAGGGTCTTGAAGATGGCAGTCGAGGTGGGGTTGGTGGTGGGGATGACCGCAGCCACCAGGCCGATGGGCTCGGCCACCTTCTGAATGCCAAAGGCGGGGTCTTCCTCGACAACGCCGCAGGTCTTGGTGTCCTTGTAGGCATTGTAGATGTATTCGGCGGCGTAGTGGTTTTTGATGACCTTGTCTTCCACAACGCCCATGCCGGTCTCTTCGACCGCCATTTTGGCCAGCGGGATGCGCTGCTTGTTGGCCGCCATAGCTGCTTCATAGAAAATCTTGTCGACTTGTTCCTGAGTAAAGGTCGCAAATTCCTTCTGCGCCTCTCTCATTGCCTTCATCTTTGCGATCAGCGCCTCGACGCTGTCAATGAGGACAGGTGCGGTTTCGTTTTTCTTCGCCATACTGATTTTCCTCCAATGCGGTTGTTGGGTGGCTCTGCTTACTATATCCAAGTATATAGCATGACGAGCTTTTTTCAAGTGGTAATTGATAATTTTTTAACGATGTCCACCACTTTCTATTTCCCCAACAATTCTTTTTCTGTTTGAGCAGATTTTATCATCAAATTGATGGCCTTCCCCCTTTTCCGACAGAAAATCGTTGATTTGCCATCTCACTTCTCCCCTATTATACCCTGTCATATTGCATAAGAAAAGCCTTTTCAGGCAGAAATTATAATGCTTATTTTTGTTTGAGCATCTCCCCTGCCCGCTCCCTCTTTCGCACAAAAAGTGCCCTCGCTCCCCATTGGGTGCGAGGGCACGGTTTTCTGTCTCTTAACGGGACTCCTGCCACTGGGAGGACTGCTCCAGGTAGGCACAGAGTCCCTGATAAATGCAGAGGGCCAACTGCTGCTGGTAGCTGCTGTCTTTGAGCTTTGCCAGCTCCTCTGAATTGGAGATGAAGCCGCACTCGATGAGGACCCCCGGTGTGGTACTGTTTTCCAGCAGAAAGTACTCCTTGCCGGAGGGCTTGTGTTCCCGGTGGCTCTCGGGCTGCAAGTTGGCGCGAATGGTCTGTTGGATACACTTGGCCAACAGCTCGCCCTCGGCGTTTTTCTTGTTGTAAAATACCTGGGAGCCCTTGTTGGCGCTCTGGTAGGAGTTTTGATGGATGGAGAGGAAGATGGCGTTGGGGTGGTCATTGATCAATTTGAGGCGATTTCGCATGTCTGACTTCTTGCGCTGTGAGAGGTTTTTCCCCTCGCTCTCGGTGGAGGTGTCCTGCTCCCGGGTCATGATGACGGTGTATCCCTGAAAGGCAAGGGTGTCCCGCAGCTTGAGGGCAATTTGCAGGTTGATGTCCTTCTCCACCACCGAGCCCGACGTCGCACCGGAATCAAAGCCGCCATGGCCCGCGTCCAGGATGATGACCGGGCTCTTTTTGAGGTCGGCGTCGCTGGCAATGGCAAAAGTCGTGAAGTTGCAGAGGGTGATGACCAGGGCCAACAGGACCGAGATCCCCAGTAGGAGATAGGGGGGCTTGCACCTTTTTGTGACAAACAGCATATTTTTCACCTCTCGGTAAACGTATGCAGTTTTGGCAGGGGTTATGTCTCGTCCTTTTCTCCCCTTCCGCGGTAACAAAAAGAAAGCCCTGAACCAAAGATCCAGGGCTTTCTTTTATATGGAGGCGCCACCCAGAATTGAACTGGGGATAAAGGTTTTGCAGACCTCTGCCTTACCGCTTGGCTATGGCGCCATATTCACGGTTATGCAAAATATCTGCATAACCGGCTCTGTAAAACGGAAGGCGCTAATTTCTTAGCGCCTTTTTCGTGGAGCGGGTTACGAGGCTCGAACTCGCTACCTCCACCTTGGCAAGGTGGCGCTCTACCAGATGAGCTAAACCCGCGGAAATGGTGCCTCCGATCGGAATCGAACCAATGACACGAGGATTTTCAGTCCTCTGCTCTACCGACTGAGCTACAGAGGCACACATTGGCGACCCGGAAGGGGCTCGAACCCTCGACCTCTAGCGTGACAGGCTAGCGTTCTAACCAACTGAACTACCGGGCCATGTATACCAACTGAAAGAGAAAAGCGGAACTTTTTGACCTCTTTCAGGGTTGCCGTTTCTTGTCCGACAACGTTTATTAGTATACAGGAGATGTGTTTATCTGTCAATAGGATTTTTCAAATTTTTTAGCTCTTCTTGGGTGAAGTTGTATTTTCTTTCACAGAAGTGGCAGCAGACCTCCACCGGCTCCCCCTCGTCGATCATTTCCTGCAGCTCCTCGTTCCCCAGGCTGAGCAGCGCCTTCTCCACCCGCTGGCGGGAGCAGTTGCAGCGGTACTCCACCGGGAACTCGTCCAGGATATTGGGGGCAAAGCCGTCGAGCACCCGCTCGATGATCTGCTCCAGAGACATCCCGCCCTCGAGCATCCGGGTGACGGAGGGCAGCTCTTTGAGGTTGCCCTCCAGCTGCTCGATCTCCTCCTCCAGCGCGCCGGGGAGGAGCTGCACCAAAAAGCCGCCGGCCGCCCGCACCGTCAAGTCGGGATTGACCAGCACCCCCAGGGCGCAGACGGTGGGGACCTGCTCGCTGGCGGCATAATAGGCGGTCACGTCCTCGGCCACCTCGCCGCTCACCAGGGGCACACTACCCACATAGGGGTCTTTCATGCCGGTGTCGCGGATGACCGTCAGGGTGCCATCCCGCCCCACCGCGCCGCCCACATCCAGCTTTCCGTAGGGGTTGAGGGGCAGTTCCACCACCGGCTGGCTGACGGTGCCCCGCACATTGCCCCAGGCGTCGGAGACGGCGATGACATTCCCCGCCGGCCCCCCGCCGCTGAGGCGCAGGGTGACGCTCTGTTCCTTCCCCTTCAGGCCGCAGCCCATGATGGAGGCAGCGGTGAGCAACCTGCCCAGAGCGGCAGTGACCACGGCAGAACTCTCGTGGATCTGCTCGGCCCGGGCGACAACGTCGGTGGAGTCGATGGCGGTCATCACCACTCCCCCATTTTCACTGATGGCGCGCAGTACACGTCCCATCTATTTTCCCTCCTTCTTGGCCAGGTATACCACCCGCTGACTCTTCTCTGTCACCGGGCGGTCACGATACCCGTCAAAGCGCTGCAGCAGCGCAAATCCAGCCTCTTCCAAGGCCGCCTGCAAAAATTCAGGGGCATACCAGGTCTCTGAAAAACACTCGTCACAGCGGGCAAACCGGCCGTCCTCCCCCTCTTCAAAAAAGGTGAGGGAGATGTCGGTCACCCCTTCCTCCTCCCGCCACTCGTTCTGCCAGCCGCAGTAGAGGTCGCCCAGGTCGTAGAGGTAGGCGTTGTTCCCCAGCACCTGGGCGTGCTTGTAGCGGGTGTTGACGTCAAAGAGGAAGACGCCGCCCTCCTCCATGAACAGGGAGACGCGGGAGAAGGCGCGGCGGACCGCCTCCCGGTCGGGCAGGTGGTTGACGGTGTCCAGGGTGGAGACGGCGGCGCGGATGGTCCCGTACAAATCGAGCTCCTCCATCCCCTGGCCCAACAACAGGATGTCCTCCCCGCTCTCCATCACCCGCTCCCGGGCGATCTCCAGCATCTCCTCCGAGGGGTCGGCGCCGATGAGGTCGTACCCGGCCCGCGCCAGGCGCAGGCAGAGTTCCCCCGTCCCGCAGCCGGCATCCAGCACGATGCCGCCGTCGATCCCCTGCTCTGCCAGCTTTTCCACAATAAAGCCGGCCATACGCGCCCTGTCCACGTTTTCGGTGAGGGCGTCGTAAAAGCCGGCAAAATTGCCGTAGAAATTCTGCTGTCTACCCTTCAAGGTCGGTCTCTCCCGCCATCGAGTCCAGCAGTTTGTCGTAGCCGCCGCACCCGTAGAGAAGGGAGCGGTTGACCCGGCTGATGGTCGCCGTCGAGGCGCCGGTCTCCTTGACGATGTCGCTGTAGACCTTTTTCTGCCGCAGCATCCGCGCCACGTGAAAGCGCTGGGCAATGGCCTTGAGCTCCTGAATGGTGCAGAGGTCGTCAAAAAAGTCATAGCAGTCGTCCAGGTTGTCGATGGACACGATCGCCGAAAACAGGTCGTCAAAGGTATCTCTTGACAGATTGCTGTTCAATGAAAAACCCGCCTTTCCAAATCATCTTGATTTAAAGTTTAACACCTTAAATTGTGAAAGTAAAGGCTTCCCCACCACTTTTGTGGCGGAGATGGAGAAATCCGGCAGTTCGCCCAAGAAAAAGCGCGCCGAAACACCGGTTTCCGCGCGCTTTCACAAGCTGTCTCAAGGGGTCCGGGACACCCCTCCCTGTCAGAGGTCGTTTCGCAGCAGGTCCTCTAAACTCTCCCGGCGGACGACCAGGCGGCTCTCCCCCTGGGAGACCATCACCACCGGCGGGCGGGGGATGCGGTTGTAGTTGGAGGCCATGGAGTAGTTATAGGCCCCGGTGGCCAGCACCGCCAGGATGTCGCCGGGCCCCACCTCCTGGATGCGGGTGTTTTCCTGGATCAAGTCGCCGCTCTCGCAGCACTTGCCCGCCACCGTGACCGTCTGGGTCTTGGGCTCGGCCGCCCGGTTGGCCACCAGCACGTCGTAGGCCGCCTGGTAGAGGGCGTAGCGGGGGTTGTCGGTCATCCCCCCGTCGATGGCCACATAGGTGCGGACATTTTTGATTTCCTTCACCGAGCCCACGGTGTAGAGGGTGGTGCCGGCGGGCCCCACAATAGAGCGACCCGGCTCGATGACCACATAGGGGATGGGCAGCCCCTCCTCGCCACAGCAGCGGTGGATGACCTTGGAGACCCGCTGCATGTACTCGTCGTAGCTGGAGGGGTTGTCGGAGTCGACGTACTTGATGCCAAAGCCGCCCCCCAGGTCGAGGATCTCCAGCACTCTGCCGTACCTGCGCTGGATCTCGCCCATAAAGCGGATCATCACCTCGGCCGCCAACTCGAAGGGGGCGATGTCAAAAATCTGTGAGCCGATGTGGCAGTGCAGCCCCTTCAGCCGCACCCCCTTCATGGCCATGGCCTCGTCGACGGCCTCCATGGCCTCGCCATTTTCCAGGGCCAGGCCGAACTTGGAGTCGATCTGCCCAGTGCGGATAAAGTCGTGGGTGTGGGCGTCGATGCCGGGCTTGATGCGAAAGAGGATGTCGGTCACCCGCCCAGCAGCCCGCGACAGGCTGCCGACGAGCTGCAGCTCTTCCAGATTGTCCACCACGATTTGGCCGACCCCGCTCTCCAGGGCCATGGTCAGCTCGGCCGGGGTCTTGTTGTTGCCGTGAAAGTAGACCCGCTCCATGGGAAAGCCCGCCTGCAGGGCGGTGTAGAGCTCCCCACTGGACACCACGTCCAATCCCAGCCCCTCCTCCTGGGCAATGCGGCAGACCGCCTTGCAGCAAAAGGCCTTGCTGGCATAGGTGCAGAGCCCCCTGCCGTCGTAGTAGCGGTCGATGGACTGCTTGAAGGCCCGGCAGTTCTCCCGGATCAGGTCCTCGTCCATCACGTAGAGCGGGGTGCCGTAGCGCTCGGCCAGGGCGACGGCATCCAGCCCGCCGACGGTCAGGTGGCCCAAGTTGTTGACGTCCAAACTTTTGGAAACGAACATCTCCTCACTCCTCCCCTTCGCACTCTTCCTCTGTGTCCTCCCCGTCGTCCTCTTCCAAGAGGGCCTCCAAAATGCCCCGCAGCTCGGGGATGCCCTCAAAGGTCTGGGCGGAGGTGGCGACCAGGTGCAGCTGGTCGCCGCAGGGGATCTCCTCTCGCAGCTCTTCCAACCGCTTCTCCTTCTGCTTGGCCGTCAGCTTGTCGGCCTTGGTCAGGGCGATGAGAAAGGGGATCTCGCTGTCGATGAGGAAGTCGATCATCTGCAAATCATCGGCGGTGGGCTGGTGGCGGATGTCCACCAGCTGCACCACCAGGCGGATGTCCCGGTCGCTGTGAAAGTAGTCCTCCATCAACTTGGCCCAGCGCTCCTTCTCGGAGCGGGAGACCTTGGCGTAGCCGTAGCCGGGCAGGTCGACGATGTAGCCGGGGCCGGCGGTAAAGAAGTTGATGGTGACCGTCTTGCCCGGCGAGGCCGACACCCGCGCCAGCCGCTTGCGGTTGGCCACCTTGTTGATGAGGGAGGACTTGCCCACGTTGGAGCGGCCGGAGAAGACGATCTCGGCCCGGTCGCTGGGGGGCAGCTGGGACGACACCCCGTACGAGGCGTAAAATTCAATGGCGTTAAAGTTCATGGCGTCCTCCCTACTGTTGGATGTGGGTGTCCCGCGGGCGGGCGGGTCCCGCCTTCTTCCTCGGGGGGGCGGAGGGCAGTTCCTCCACCTCTTCGGGCGGCGGTGCGGCCGGTTTGACCAGGGCGGTCTCCAGCACCTGGGAGATGGTCTCCACCGGCACAAAGTGCAGGTGGTCCTTGACCTCCTGGTCCACCTCCTCCAAGTCGGGGAGGTTTCGCTTGGGGATCAAGACGGTGGTGCAGCCGTTTTTGTAGGCGGCCATGCTCTTTTCTTTCAGGCCGCCGATGGGCAGCACGTTGCCGTGCAGGTCGATTTCGCCGGTCATGGCCACTTCTCCCCGCACCGGCCGCTCGGTCAGGGCCGAGACCAGGGCGGTCACCATGGTGACCCCCGCCGAGGGACCGTCTTTGGGGATCGCGCCCTGGGGAGCGTGGATGTGGATGTCCCGGTTTTTGTAGAAGTTGTGGGGGATGTCGTAGAGGTCGGCGATGCTGCGCACATAGCTGACGGCGATCTTGGCCGACTCCTGCATCACGTCGCCCAGAGAGCCGGTGATCTCGATTTTGCCGCTGCCCTCCAGCACCACCGCCTCCATCGGCAGGGTGGTGCCGCCCACCGCGGTCCAGGCCAGGCCGGTGACGGTGCCCACCTTGTTTTCGAGGGAGGCGTCCTCCCGGTCAAAGCGGCGGTGGCCGATCAGCCGGGAGAGGTTTGCCTTGGTGACCGAGAGCCCCTTTTCGCCCGCCACCACCTCTTTGGCCGCCTTGCGGCAGAGGCCGGCGATCTCCCGCTCCAAGCTGCGGACGCCCGCCTCCCGGGTGTAGCCGTCGATGAGTTCAAAGACGGCGTCGCGGGAGATTTTGAGCTGCCCCGCCTCCAGCCCGTGGGCCTTCATCTGCTTGGGGATGAGGTGGCGCTTGGCGATATTGTACTTCTCCACGTCGGTGTAGCTGCCCAGCTCGATGACCTCCATCCGGTCGTAGAGGGGGGCGGGGATGGCCGCGGCGTCGTTTGCCGAGGTGATGAAGAGGACGTCGCTGAGGTCGTAGGGCACCTCTATGTAGTGGTCCCGGAAGGCCTGGTTCTGCTCCTTGTCCAGCACCTCCAACAGGGCCGACGAGGGGTCGCCCTTGTAGTCGTTGCCCAGTTTGTCCACCTCGTCGAGGAGGATGAGGGGGTTTTGGGTCTTGGCCTGGGCCATGGCCTTGATGATCCGCCCGGGCATCGAGCCGATATAGGTCTTGCGGTGGCCGCGGATCTCCGATTCGTCCCGCACCCCGCCCAGGGAGATGCGGACGTACTTTCTGCCCATGCTCTCGGCGATGGACTTGACGATCGAGGTCTTGCCCACCCCCGGAGGGCCCACCAGGCAGAGGATCTGGCCGCTGTTTTTGGGGGCCAGCTTGGAGACGGCGATGAACTCGAGGATCCGCTCCTTGACCTTTTTCAGGCCGTAGTGGTCCCGTTCAAGGATCTTGGACGCCGCCTGCAGGTTGGCACTCACCTTGGAATAGGTGTTCCAGGGCAGTTCCAGGCAGGTCTCCAAATAGGTCTGGATGACGCTGCCCTCCTGCGAGCCCTGGGGCATTTTGGCCAGCCGGTTCAGGTTTTTCTCAAAGTGCTCCCGGGTCTCCTGGGGCAGTTCCAGCGCCTGGATCTTCTTTTGCAGCTCTTCCAGCTCACTGTCGTCGCCGTCCTCCCCCAGCTCCTCGGAGATGATGTGCATCTGCTCGCGCAGGACGTACTCCCGCTGGTTCTGGTCCAGCTGCACCCGCACCTTGTCGTAGATGTCCTTCTCGATGAGGAGGACGTTGATTTCCCGCTCCAGGGCGATCACCAGCTTCTCCACCTGGCGGGAGACGGTGCGCTGCTCCAAAATCTCCTGTTTGGACTCATAGGGGAGGTTGGCGCTCTGGCAGATCTGCTCCACCAGGCGGCCCGGGTCCTGCTCTCCCAGCACCCCCAGGAGCACCTCTTTGGGCGCCCCCTTGTTGCCGGCGCTCACGTACTCCTCAAAAAGCTGTTTGGCCGCCCGCACGTTGGCGATCAGGGTCGGGGTGATCCGCCGGGGCTGGGGCAGGTCGCTGCGCTCAACGGTGGCCTGCAGCATCTCTCCCCCGGCCTGCAGCTCCACCGCGCGGGCCCGGTAAAGCCCTCTGGCCAGCACCTTTACACCGTCGTCGGGCATCTTCAGAAGCTGTTTGACCCGGGCCACGGTGCCGTACTCATACAGGTCGTCGGGGGTGGGGTCGTCCACCCGCACGTCCTTTTGAGCCACCACAAAGAGGTTGCTGCCGCTCTCCAGGGCGCTCTCCACCGCGCGGATGGACTGGTCCCGCCCCACGTCAAAGTGCATGATGTTGCCCGGGAAGAGGACCATTCCCCGCAGGGCCATGGCGGGCATGCTCTCCGATCCGCCGCGTTTTTCTATATTCAAAAGATCACCTCGTATTTCTCGTCGAAAGGGGCCGCTCAAACGGGGCGGCGCCAGAAAGGATTTACGCTTCATTATAGCTGCTTTTGCCCCTTTTTTCAAGCAAAATACACTAAATAACTCTCATTTGTTCCGCCGCCCTCTGGGGCGGGTCCTTTTCCCTTACAGGACAGCAAAAAGGGACGGCCTCGCCGCCCCTTTGCAACTTGCGTTTAAATGGCTTTTTGCTTGCCCGTCAGCTTTCCGGAAAAGCGGACCGGCCGCTTTTTCTCGTCGTAGGTGAGGACGGGCTCCGCCTTGCCCTCGACGCACTTCTCCCCGATTTGGACCTTGCTGACCTTTTCCTGGGAGGGGATTTCGTACATCACGTCCTGGAGCAGCTCCTCCATGATGGAGCGCAGCCCCCGGGCGCCGGTCTTGCGCTCGATGCTCTTGCGGGCCACGGCCCGCAGGGCCTCCGGGGTGAACTCCAAGTCGACCCCGTCCATCTCCAACATGGCCTGATACTGCTTGAGCACCGCATTTTTGGGCTCGCAGAGGATCTTCACCAGGGAGTCCTCGTCCAGCGCCCGCAGGGAGCTGATGATGGGCAGACGGCCCACCAGCTCGGGGATGATGCCGAACTTCACCAGGTCGTGGGGGACGATCTCCTCCAGCAGGTTTCTCTCGGCCATCTCCTTTTTGCTCACCACGTTGGCGCCAAAGCCCATGGCGGAGGAGGAGATCCTCTTTTCGATGATCTTCTCGATGCCCTCGAAGGCGCCGCCGCAGATGAAGAGGATGTTGGAGGTGTCGATCTGGATGAACTCCTGCTGGGGGTGTTTGCGCCCGCCCTGGGGCGGGACGTTGGCAACGGTGCCCTCCACCATCTTCAGCAGGGCCTGCTGTACCCCCTCGCCGGACACGTCCCGGGTGATGGAGGGGTTTTCCGACTTGCGGGTGATCTTGTCGATCTCGTCGAGGTAGATGATGCCGTGCTCGGCCCGCTCCACGTCGAAGTCCGCCGCCTGGATGAGCTTGAGGAGGATGTTCTCCACGTCCTCGCCCACGTAGCCCGCCTCGGTCAGGGTGGTGGCGTCGGCAATGGCGAAGGGGACGTTGAGGATGTGCGCCAGGGTCTGGGCCAGCAGGGTCTTGCCCACCCCGGTGGGGCCCAGCAGCAGGATGTTGCTCTTTTGCAGCTCCACCCCGTTTTCCTGGGGGCCGGCCAACAGCCGCTTATAGTGGTTGTAGACCGCCACCGCCAAGGTCTTTTTGGCGCTGTCCTGCCCGATCACATACTCGTCGAGGATGGCCTTGATCTCCTTGGGGGTGAGCACGTGGATGCTGGTGTCCTTCCCCTTGCCGCCCTTCTGGGGGGCGAAATCGTCGTCGTCCAGAAAGGACTGGCAGAGGGAGACGCACTCGTCGCAGATGTAGACCCCCGGCCCGGTGATGAGCTTGGAGACCTCGTCGGCCGACTTGCCGCAGAAGGAGCAAAACAGCATGTTTCCGCTGTTGCCGTTATCTTGATTTGGCATTGAATAAAATCCCTACCGTTTCTCTATGACTTTGTCCACCAGGCCGTACTCCACGGCCTCCTGCGCGCTCTTGAAGTTGTCCCGCTCGGTGTCCTGCTCGATCACTTCCAGGGGTTGCCCGGTGTTTTTGGCGAGGATCTCATTGAGCCGCTTTTTGGTGCGGAGGATGTGATCGGCCTGGATCTTGATGTCGGTCGCCTGCCCCTGGCTGCCGCCGGAGGGCTGGTGGATCATGATCTCGCTGTTGGGCAGGGCAAAGCGCTTGCCCTTGGCGCCGCTGGAGAGCAGGAAGGCCCCCATGGACGCCGCCATCCCGATGCAGGTGGTGGAGACATCGCACTTGATGTAGTTCATGGTGTCGTAGATGGCGAGGCCGGCGGTCACCGAGCCGCCCGGGCTGTTGATGTAGAGCATGATGTCCTTGTCGGGGTCCTGCCCCTCCAGGTACAGCAGCTGGGCCACCACCAGGCTGGCGGTCTGGTCGTTGACCTCGTCACAGAGCATGATGATGCGGTCGTTGAGCAGGCGGGAGTAGATGTCGTAAGAGCGCTCTCCCCGGCTGGTCTGCTCCACTACCATAGGTACTAAACTCATTTACAATGCGCCTCCAAACAAAAGTGATTCTACCCACCTAGCTGCAAAAGTCCCCTCAGGCGAGGTATGTATGCCGCTTACTTTTCCTCGCTGCCCTCTTCAGCCTTCTTGGCGGCCTTTTTGGCAGCGGGTTTCTTGGCCGCGGTCTTCTTGGCGGGTTTGACCTCCTCGACCTCGGCGCTCTCGCGGATCAGGTCGATGGCCTTGTTGACAGCCAGGTCCTCACGGATGTTGTCCAGGGAGACCAGACTCTTGATCTTCTCGGGCTCCATCTGGTAGTTCTCCGCCATCTTGGCGATCTCCTCCTCGACGGCCTCGTCGCTGATCTCGATCTTTTCCAGTTTGGCGATCTTCTCCAGGGCCAGGCGGATCTTGACCTGCTTCTCGGCCTGCTCGCGGAAGGTCTTGCGGAAATCGGCCATCTCCATGCCGGTGTACTGCAGGTAGAGCTGCAGGTTCATCCCCTGGGACTGCAGGCGGTAGTCGAAGTCCTGCACCATCTCGTCGATGCGGTTTTCAAACATCACCTCGGGGATCTCGCCCTCCAGCTTCTCGATGACCGCGTCCACCAGGCTGTTCTCCAGCTCGGTCTCGCTCTGGGCGTTGGCCTGCTCCTGCAGCTTCTTCTTGATGTCCTTTTTCAGCTCGTCCAGGGTGTCGAACTCGCTGACGTCCTTGGCGAACTCGTCGTCGAGCTCGGGCAGCTCTTTGGATTTGAGCTCGTTCACCTTCACCTTAAAGGTGGCCGCTTTGCCGGCCAGCTCCTCGGCCTGGTACTGCTCGGGGAAGGTGACGTTCACGTCGAACTCCTCGCCGGGCTTGTGACCGATGACCTGGTCCTCAAAGCCGGGGATGAACTGGCCGCTGCCCAGCACCAGGGGGTGGCCCTCGCCCTTGCCGCCCTCGAAGGCGACGCCGTCGACAAAGCCCTCAAAGTCGATAATGGCGGTGTCGCCGGACTTGGCGGGCGCGTCCTCCACGGTGATGATGCGGGCATTCCTGTCCTGCATCTTCTCCAGCTCGGCCTTGACCTGCGCGGCAGTGACAGTGTTGACGGTTTTCTGGGCCTTTATGCCCTTGTAGTCCTTGACCTCGACCTCGGGCTTGACGATGACGGTGGCCTTGAAGACCAGGCCGTCCGCCTTGCTGACCGACTCGACGCTGACCTCGGGGGTGGAGACGGGCTCGACGCCGGCCTCTTTGGCGGCCTCGACAAAGGCCTCGGGCATCACGTCGTTGATGGCCTCGTCAAAGAAGATACCCTCGCCGTACATCTTCTCGATGAGGTGGCGGGGGGCCTTGCCCTTGCGGAAGCCGGGAACGCTGATCTTCTTGGCGTTCTTATGGTACACCTTGTCTACCGCGCTGCCAAACACGTCGGGAGCGACCGAGACCTCCAATTCGTATTTGTTGGTCTCAACTTTAGTAGAACTGTTAAGGCTCATAATTATACTTCCTCCTAATTTTGTCACAGACAATTATCTTTGTAATTATATCACACCAATTCGGCCAATTGCAACCGGCCGAGCGGCTGATTCTCACCTTTTTCGCCGCTTTGGCGGCAAAATGGCAGTTTGCAGGGCGCTGCCCGTCACTCCTTGATGCGCAGCGGGCAGAAGTTCAGGGCGTCGGCGGAGACCAGGCGGAAGGCGATCCCCCCGTAGTCCCCCTCAAAGGCCCACTGGATGGCCTTGCCGTGGAGGTGGCCGTAGTAGCACTGGGTGATCCCCCACTCCCCCATCAGGTCGATGGTCTCCTGGGAGAGAAAGTCCCGGTAGACGGGCGGGTAGTGGAGAAAGAGGAGGATGGGCAGGGCGGGGTCGGCCTTTTCCAGCGACATCCGGATCCGCCCCAGCTCCCGGGCGCGGATCTTGGCGTCGTGGGGGTCGGTGTCCTCAAAAAACCAGCTCCTGCTGCCGCAGATGTTGACCCCCTCCACCTGGTAGCTCTCGTTGGAGAGGATGGAGAGGGTGGTGAACCCCCGCTCAGCGAGAAAGCCGTCCATCTTGTTTTTGGTGGACCACCAGTAGTCGTGATTCCCCTTCAGCAAGATCTTGCGGCCCGGCAGGCTGTCGAGAAAGGCAAAATCGGTGGCCGCCTCCTCCAGCGACATGGCCCAGGACACATCCCCGGGGATCACCACCGTGTCGCCGTCCGAAACGGTGTCGCGCCAATTTTTTTCGAGTTTGGGCAGATAGCCCGACCAGCCGGGAAAGACGTCCATCGGCTTGTCGCTGGCCAGCGACAGATGGGTGTCGCCCAGCGCAAAAATACTCAAATTTTCCCTCCTCCTTTTCCCTGCCATAAAAGCGCTCCCAAGCAGACACACTTTTAGAGAGGGCTGATGTACACGGGTTCACAGAAATTTGCCAAAGGGTGTGGTTGCGCGTGAAAAAGAGCAAGCCCGGACCCATTCCACAGGTCGTCTGCGACGTGGAAAACTGCATTTACAATCGCGACCGGCGCTGTACAGCGGCAGATATTCAGGTGGGGCCACACTTTGCCTGCTCCTGCTGCGACACCATCTGCTCCACCTTTCACCCCAAAGAGGGGGAATAGGCGGCAGAGGGTCTGAACATCTGCGATACCCCTCAAAAAAGGGCGGCCCAGCCGCCCTTTTTTCCTGTCCGGTGCCCGCTAGATGTTGAGGACCGCCTTGACCCAGCCGAACATCTCGCCGGGCATGCAGCAGTCGCCAAAGCGAATGGGTTTGTCCCGCAGGGCCTTGAGGGCCGCCGGAGCCGCGACACCGCTGCGCTCCTCCAGCGAGGAGAGGATGGAGAAGTCGTTTTTCCCCGGCAGCTCGCCGCCCAGCGCCTCCAGCACACTGGCCGGGAATTTGTAGGGGCTGGCGGTGGAGACCACCACCGTGGGGGTCTCATCTCCGGTGGCCGCCCGGTACTCGCCGTAGACCTTGAAGGCCACGGCGGTGTGGGGGTCACAGAGGTAGCCCGAGCGGTCGTAGACCTCTCTGATGGCAGCCGAGGTCTCGGCGTCGTCGGCGCAGCCGGCGGCAAAGCTCTCTTGGAGGCGGCCGAGCATCTCCTCTTTCACCGCAAAGCGGCCGGAATCGGACAGGTCGCGGTAGAGGCGGCCGATCAGCCCGTCGTCCCGCCCAGAGAGGAGGTAGAGGAGCCGCTCCAGGTTGGAGGAGACCAGGATGTCCATCGACGGGGAGAGGGTGGTGTAGAAGGGGCGGTTGCGGTCGTAGCGACCCTCGCTCAAAAAGTCGGTGAGCACGTTGTTGCGGTTGGAGGCGCAGATGAGTTTGCCGATGGGGACGCCCATCTCCTTGGCAAAGTAGGCGGCGAGGATGTTGCCGAAGTTCCCGGTGGGGACGGCAAAGTTCACCGGCTCCCCCATGGCGACCTTGCCGGCGCGGCACATCTCCAGATAGGCGTATACATAGTAGACGATCTGGGGCGCCAGCCGCCCCCAGTTGATGGAGTTGGCGCTGGAAAAGCGCATCCCCTTGGCCGCCAGTTCCGCCGCGGCGCGACCGTCGGTGAAGATCCGCTTCACCCCGGTCTGGCAGTCGTCAAAGTTGCCGTCCACCCCGCAGACGTGCACGTTCTCCCCCGCCTGGGTCACCATCTGGCGCTTTTGCATGTGGCTGACCCCGTCCTGGGGATAGAACACGGCGATCTCGGTGCCCGGCACGTCGCAAAACCCCTCGAGGGCGGCCTTACCGGTGTCGCCGGAGGTGGCCACCAAAATGAGGATGGTCTTGCCGTCGCCCGCCTTTTTGTTGGCCACCGTCAGCAGCTGGGGCAGCATCTGCAGGGCCATGTCCTTAAAGGCGCAGGTGGGGCCGTGCCAGAGTTCCAGCACCTGAAGGCCGTCTTTCAGTTCGGCCAGGGGGGCCTCCCCCTCGGGGAACTTGCTGCCATAGGCCTTTTTCACGCAGGCGTCGATCTCCTCCTGCGAAAAATCGGTCAGGTAGCGGGACAGAACGGCAGAGACTACCTCCTGGTAGCTGCTGCCCTGCAGCTGGGCCAGTTCACCCGGCGCGAAGGCGGGAATTGTCTCAGGGACAAACAGGCCGCCGTCTTTTGAGATGCCCTGCAAAATCGCCTCGGAGGACGACACCTGCAGCGAAGAATCCCTTGTACTGCTGTAACGCAATCTGCTCACCTCTTCAATTTTCCAGGTCCGGCGGCACGGGGCCGCCCTCTTTTTCTTCCCCCGTCCCCTTCCTCCCACAGGCAGAGAACAGGGGGGGCAAACCGGCTGCTGTCCGCCCTTTGCAGGCGGCGGGAGGAGGGTGCAGAGCCCTCCCCCGCCCACAGCCGATTTTTCGCCATTATACCATAAACCACAGGCTATGAGAAGTCGCCAATTTTTTGGGCTGGAAAATCCTTCCCGCCAAATCCTATTCCGCCCCCCTCAAAAAGAGGACAGCCTTCTCTCAAAAAAGTCGGCGGCGTTGTCAAAGAAGATGGCCTGTATCTGCTGCGGGCCGATCCCCCGCCGGGCCATGGCGTCGGCCAGGGCGGGCAGGGCGGCGATGTCCGGCAGCTGCTGCGGCATCTCGGCCCCGTCAAAATCAGAGCCCAGGGCCAGGGTCTTTTCGCCCCCCAGAGCCAAAAAGTGAAGGGCGTGCTCGGCGATGTCGTCGGGGGTGGCGGGACCGTCCTCTCGCAAAAAGCCCTGGTTGTAGTTGAGGCCCACCAGTCCGCCCCGGTCGCGGATGACGGCAAACTGCTCGTCAGTCAGGTTGCGGGGGTGGTTGCAGAGGGCTTTGGCGTTGGAGTGGGAGGCCACGATCGGCCCTTCCGCCACCGCCGCCAAATCGTAAAAACCCCACTGGGAGAGGTGGGAGACGTCGGGGAGGATGCCCCAGCGCTCCATCTCTCGCACCGCCTCCCTGCCCAGCGGCTTGAGGCCCCGGTTCTCGCTGATCCCCCAGCCCAGTTCGTTCTCGCCGTTCCAGGTGATGGTCAGCATCTGCACCCCGTCCTCGGCCAGGGCCTGTATCCGCTCCAGCCGGCCGGCCAGGACAGCGCCGCCCTCCACCGTGAGGATGGGGCAGAGCCGCCTCTCCCCCCGTCGCAGGGCGGCCAGTTGTGCCCCCTCGCGCAGCAGCGGCGGGGCGGCCTGGGCGCGATAGTAGTCCACCGCCCGGCGGTAGTAGTCATAGGCCGCCTCCCCCCGCAACTCGTCGGGGACAAAGACGGCAAAGCACTGGGCCCACCGCTCCAAATAGGCCCCCTTTTGCAGGGAGATCTCCAGTTCGTTCTCCGCCAGGGACAACCCCTTGTTGCAGCAGGAAGTCAGGGTGTCGCAGTGCAGGTCAAACAAATCCATGGGCGCTCTCTCCTCTCTCGCGTTCAGCGAAAGGCATCTTCCAGGTGGTTGACCGACACCACCTCAAAGGCCTCATCCATGATCACTTCCACCACGTCAAAGCGCACCTGCACGTCGTCGAGCTGCTGGGCGGCCAAAAAGACGTTGGTGGCCAGCTTGATCCGCTCCTGCTTCTGGCGGGTCACCGCCTCAGCCGGGGTGTAGAGGGCGTTTTGCAGCCGGGTCTTGACCTCCATGATCACCAGGGTGTCCCCGTCTGCGACAACCAAGTCCAGCTCCCCGTAGCGGCAGGTGAAGTTGGAGCGCAGGATCTGATACCCCTTGCGCCGGGCCAGGCGGGCGGCCTCCACCTCCCCCAAAATGCCGGAGGTGGACTTCATCCCCCGCCCCCGCTCCCTCACTGGGAGCGCCCCTTCCACTTTTTGAGGAAGGTCAGCCGGTGGATGGGGGTGACCCCCAGCTCGGTGAGGGCCTGATAGTGGGCCTTGGTGGGGTAGCCCTTGTGGCGGGCAAACCCGTAGCCGGGAAAGAGCTGGTCGTACTCCAGCATCAGCCGGTCCCGGGTGACCTTGGCGAGGATGGAGGCGGCGGCGATGCTGGCCGAGCGGGCGTCCCCCTGGACGACGGCCTGACAGGGCAGGTCGGCGGGGGGACAGCGGTTGCCGTCGATGAGGGCCAGTTCCACTGGCACCCCCAGCCCGGCAATGGCCTGGGCCATGGCCTGCATGGTGGCGTTTAATATGTTTATGTCGTCGATGATCTCGTTATCCACCAGCTGGACGCTGTAGGCCACCGCGTTCTCCCGTATCTCGTCAAAGAGCAGTTCCCGCCGCTTTTCGGTGAGTTTTTTCGAGTCGTTGAGTCCCGCCGGCAGATACCCCTCGGGCAGCACCACGGCTGCGGCGCAGACCGGGCCGGCCAGGGGGCCCCGCCCCGCCTCGTCCACCCCGCAGAGGGTGCCGAAGCGCTGGCGTAGGTCTTGGTCAAAGGCCAACAGCTCGGGGTGCAGGGCCGGGGCGCTCACTGCGCCCCCTCCGCCCGGGGCGGCGTCTCCAGGGTGAAGCGGCCGATCTTCTGGCCCCGGTACTCGTCCACCAGCATGATGGCGGCCCGCTCGGTGTCGATCTCCCCGCCGGAGATGAGCATCCCCCGCTTGCGGCCGATGAGCTGCAGCACTTCAAAGCCGTCAGCACAGGCGGCCAGGGCCTCGGGGTCCAGCTTGTAGCGGGATGCCAGCGCCCCGGGGTACTGGGCGGAGAGGATGTCCAAAAGCTTCATGGCGATGAACTCCATGTCCATCACATCGTCCTTGATGGCGCCGGTGAAGGCCAGTTTCTCCCCCACGGCGGGGTCGTCGAATTTGGGCCAGAGGATGCCGGGCATGTCGAGCAGCTCCAAGTCCTCGTCGATCTTGATCCACTGCTTGCCGCGGGTGACGCCGGGGCGGTCCTCCACCTTGGCGCGCTTGCCCCCGGCGATGCGGTTGATGAAGGAGGATTTGCCCACGTTGGGCACCCCCACCACCATCACCCGGATCTGGTGGCCGGTCATCCCCTTTTCGCGTCGGCGCTGCAAATACCCCTCCAGTGCAGCGAGGACGGCGGGTTTGAACTGCCCCAATCCCCTGCCGTTCTTGGCGTCGATGGCGATGGCGGGGATCCCCTGGCCGCGGTACCACTCGATCCAGCGGCGGGTGGCCGCCTCGTCGGCCAGATCCGACTTGTTGAGCAGCAGCAGCCGCGGCTTCTCCCCCACCAGGGCGTCGATTTCCGGGTTGCGGCTGGAGGCGGGGATGCGGGCGTCCACGATCTCGGCCACCAGGTTGACGTGGCGGAGATTTTCGGCGATGAGCCGGCGGGTCTTGGCCATGTGGCCGGGGAACCACTGAATGGTGTGCAGGTCGTTTGCCATCTCGCTCACCCTACCTTTCCAAAGCCGCCAAAGGGCAGCAGTCTAAAATAGGCCTCGCCGACAATGTCCTGCTTGGCCACCTGGCCCAGCGAGGAGAAGCGGCTGTCCTCCGAGTGGTTGCGGTTGTCCCCCATCACGAAGTAGTGGCCGGGCTGCACTGTCTGGGGGAAGGGCTCGTCCCCCCGCAGGGCGGTGGCCTCGTTGATGTAGGGCTCGTCCAGAGGGACCCCGTCCACAAAGACGGTGCCGGAGTCGAAGTCGATGTTGACCACCTGCCCCTCGGTGGCGATGACCCGCTTGATGTAGAGCTTTTCGTCCTCGTGGCTGTTGAGGACGACGATGTCCCCCTGCTCCACCTCGTAGAGGAAGGGGGAAATCAGCAGCACGTTGTTGTTTTGGAGGGTGGGGAGCATGGAGTCCCCGTCCACCCGGATGATGCGCACCACAAAGGTGAACACCAGCGACACCGCCACCAAAGAGAGGACGATGGTCTCGACCCAGCTGAAAAATTCGCGGTAGAGCGCCCCCGCCGGGGCCCGCTTGGGCATCTGCGGGCGCGATTTTCCCCGCTGCGCAACGGCGTGTTCCATAAAAGGCACCGACCTTTCTCGACGAAAGTAAAGGCCGCCTCTCCCCTCGCCCTCGGCCCTGGGGACAGGCGGCCCCATGTTTCTCGCTGTTATTGTACCATTTTCTGCGCCGCAAAAAAAGGGATTCACAGAAATTTCAAATCTCCTCCTCGCCCCCGCCCGCCGCCCAGATACCGGCAAAATCAAAACCGCCGGTGAAAGAGGCGGGATGCACCGGCCCCAAAGGGCGGCATCGGGGCTTCGCCCCGCAAGGGACACCAGCAGTTTAGATTTGCATCCTACCCGCTGCCACTGGCAAACTGGCAGTCCAGGACAGCCCTCTGTGTCCCCAATCCCCCAAAGACCCCTCTCCCTCTCCTCCGACAAGATTGGGAAATTCAGCCGCCAAAAGAGCAGAGAAAAGGGCGGCCGGTTTGACCCGGCCGCCCTTCGCGGTTTATCGGAGCTGCTCTTTGACCTTGGCGGCCTTGCCGACGCGGTCGCGCAGGTAGTAGAGTTTGCTTCTGCGCACCTTGCCGCGGCGAACGATCTCGACCTTTTCGACCTTGGGGGAGTGGACCGGGAAAACCCGCTCCACGCCGACGCCGTAGGAAACCCGGCGCACAGTGAAGGTCTCGTTGATCCCGCCGTGTTTGCGGGCGATAACAGTGCCCTCAAACACCTGGATACGCTCTCTCTGGCCCTCTTTGATCAGCACGTGCACCCGAACGGTGTCGCCGATGTTGATCTCGGGGAGCTCGGATTTGAGCATCGAGTCGGTCATCAGTTTCATTGCATCCATGATAAATCCTCCTTGGTTTTCCGACATTCTTGCTTCTTTTTCATACCTTGCGGTGAGCAGAGGACTGCCTGGTTTCAGATATTGACAGAAACCCCGCCGCCGGGCCCAAAGGCCCTACAGCGGAACATACTGCTGTATTTTACCACACACTTCCCCCCTGTGCAAGGGGAAAACGGCCAGAAAAGGCAAAATGTTTGGCAGGGCGCGGCAATTTTAGCAAAAGGGCGCGTCCGCCCCGTCGTAGAGGGCGGTGCGGCGGATGGAGGCGGTCTTGACCGACTCGCCGCTCTGGGCGCAGTAGGCGTCGATGAGGAGGGCGGGGTTGAGGTTTTGCTGCCCCCCCGCGGCCAGCCGCAGAGAGAGGAGCGCCCGGCCCCCCTCCCCCTCTTCGCCGTCACAGGCCAGGACCAGGGGGCGGATATCCACCTCTTTGGGGCCCTTCTTGCTGCGCTTGAGGGTCTTGATCTGGGGCTGCTGGGCAAACGCCAAAAAGCGCTCGGCCAAACCCGGCGCCCCCTCGAGGGACACCCGATAGTCGGCGGCGGCGATCGCCTGCAGGTCCTGCTGGGGCAGGGCGGCGGCGAGTACCTGCAGCCCGGCGGGCAGGGCGGCGTTCAACCGGTCCTTCACCTCGTTCAGGGGCAGCTCCTCCACCAGGCGAAACTGCATGATCTCGCACTCGCTCTCCTGCCCCAGAGAGAGGGGCAGGGCGAAGGTGAGGTAGATGTGGGGGTTAAAGCCCTGGGTGTACCAGACCGGCAGCCCCGAGCGCTTGAGGGCCCGGGCCATACACCGCACCAGATCCAGGTGGGAGATGTACTTGGCCAGCCCCTCCTTTTTAAACCACAGGCGTATTGTTTGCATCGTTTCCAAAGCAGGGTCCTCCCAGTAGCTTGTTGGCGCCGCAGCCGCTGCAGTGCTGTCGGCAGTGGGGGGTGGCGACCGACTGGTGGGCGAGCTGGTTCTCCCGCACCAAGAAGGCCTTGCTCACCCCGTAGTCCAGGTGATCCCAGGGGAGCACCTCGTCGTAGGGGCGGCGGCGGTTGGCGTAAAAGGCCGGGTCGAGCCCCGCCTCGGCAAAGGCCGCCATCCACCGCTCGTAGGAGAAGCGCTCGCTCCACCCGTCAAAGGTGCAGCCGCTCTCCCAGGCGCAGAGGATGGCCTTCCCCAGCCGCCGGTCGCCCCGGGCAAACACCCCTTCAATAAAGCTGACCTGGGTGTCGTGGCAGCTGAGCTTGATCTTCTTGCTGCGCAGCACCGCGCGCATCCGCTCCTGCTTCTGCGCCAGCTGCTCCATGGTGTCCTGGGGCTCGAACTGAAAGGGGGTAAAGGGCTTGGGCACAAAGCAGGCGGTGCTCACCGAGACCTGCACCCCCTTGCCCTTGGCGTGCTCCTTGGTCTTGTAGTAGAGCTCCACCACCCCCTGGGCGGTCTCGACGATCCCCTCCACGTCCTCCATCGTCTCGGTGGGCAGGCCGATCATGAAGTAGAGCTTGACGCCGGTGTAGCCGTTTTCAAAGGCCAGGGCGCAGGTGCGGTCGATCTCCCCCTGGGTGACGTTTTTGTTGATGGCGTCCCGCAGCCGCTGGGTGCCGGCCTCCGGGGCGAAGGTGAGGCCGCTCTTTCGCACCGAGGTGATGCGGTCCACCAGCTCTTTGGAGAAGTTGTCCACCCGCAGAGAGGGCAGCGAGAGGCTGACCTTCTCGTCCTCGGTCCAGGTGAGCATCTCGTCGAGAAGCCCCTCCAGGGTGGTCAGGTCGCTGGTGCTCAGCGAGGTGAGGGACACCTCGTCGTAGCCGGTGTTTTTGCACAGGGCCTTCGCCTGGGCGTCGATGACCCCGGGGTCCTTCTCCCGCAGGGGGCGGTAGATGAACCCTGCCTGGCAGAACCGGCAGCCCCGGATGCAGCCCCGCAGCACCTCGACCATGGCCCGGTCGTGGACGATGTCGGTGAAGGGCACCACGAAGTTTTCGGGGAAATAGGCGCTACTCATCTCCCTGACGATCCGCTTGCGCACGGTGGCGGGGGCGCCTTCGCGGGGGGTGACCCGCTCGATGGTCCCGTCCTCTTTGTACTGCACATCGTAGAGGGAGGGGACATAGACCCCCTCAATCTGGGCGGCCCGGCGGAGGAACTCCCCCTTCCCCACCCCCTCTTTCTTGCACGCCAGGTAGAGGTCGCAGAGCTCCAGGTTCAGCTCTTCCCCCTCACCCAGCAAAAACAGGTCGATGAAATCGGCCAGCGGCTCAGGGTTGCAGGCGCAGGGACCCCCCGCCACGATGAGGGGGGCCAGGCTGTCCCCCCGCTGTGCGGCCAGCACGGGGATGCCCGCCAGATCGAGCATATTCAGGATGTTGGTGAAGCTGAGTTCGTACTGGAGGGTGAAGCCGACGATGTCAAAATCGGCCACCGGGTCCAGGCTCTCGAGGGCGTAGAGGGGGATGTGGTTTTCCCGCATCTGCTCCTCCATGTCCACCCAGGGGGCAAAGACCCGCTCGCACCAGATGTCGGGCCGCTCGTTGAGCAGGCCGTAGAGGATCTTCATCCCCAGGTGGGACATCCCCACGTCGTAGGTGTCGGGGAAGCAAAAGGCAAAGCGAAGGTCCACCCCGTCTCTGTCTTTGACGATGCTGCCCAGCTCTCCGCCGATGTACTGGGCGGGCTTTTGCACTTTGAGCAGCACCTGTTCAATGGTATCTCTTAACATGTCATTCCTCTTCAAACGTCAAAAGTAGGCGCAAAGAATCCCTTTGCGCCTACTTATCATACACTAAATCCGGCCGCGCCGCAACCGCCGGACAGGTTGGCAGAAGGCGGCTAACGGCGCCGCCCCTCCTCCCTCTGACGGCCCCGCACCACCGAGTAAAAGAGGTACCCGCCGCAAAGGGCCAGGGTGCCGTTTTGGCGGGTGGCCGCGAAGAGGAGGAGCCCCGCCCCCAGCAGGGCGAGGGAGGTCCAGAAGGAAAAGGCCCAGTAGAGCCGCTCGGCCCGCCGGGGCGGCAGCTTTTCCCGCAGAAAAATCAGCAGCACCTGTCCCCCGTCCAGAAGGGAGATGGGCAGCAGGTTAAAAGCCCCCAGCAGCAGGTGGATCAGCGCCAGGGTGGCCAGGTGTAGGGCAAAGCGGCGCTGCAGCAGCCAGAGGGCTCCCAGGCCGATGGCCAGGTTGACCGCCGGACCCGCCAGGTAGACCGGGATGTCGGCCGGCGAGGGGCAGTAGTCGGTCCCCCGGTCCAGGCGGATGCCCGCCACCGTAAAGTCCAGCGCGCAGACGGGGCGGCGCTGCAACAGCAGGCAGAGCAGATGCCCCATCTCGTGGAGCAAGCTGGCGACAAAGGCCTGCAGCAGGATGCCGGTGTAGTCGAACACCGAGATGCACAGCAGCAAAAAAAGGTAGAGGGGCGAGACGCGCACCGCCGCTTTCCCCAGGGAGAAGCGCACCCCTTACAGCTGGGGGAATACCCAGCGGGGGTCCACCTGTTTGCCGCGCAGCCGGATTTCCAGGTGGAGGTGGGGGCCGGTGGAGAGGCCGGTGCTCCCCACATAGCCGATGGTCTCGCCCTGGCGCACCACCGTCCCCGCCTCCACCTGCAGGCTGTCGCAGTGGCCGTAGAAGGTGTAGAGGTCGTCGCTGTGGCGCAGGAGGATGTAGTTGCCATAAATCCGGCTCTGCCCGGCCTCCGCCACCGTGCCGCTCAGGGCGGCGGCGATCTTGGTGCCCTTGGCCGCCGCAATGTCCACCCCGGTGTGAAAGTCCAGCTTCTTGGTGATGGGGTGCCAGCGGTAGCCAAAGGGCGAGGTGACCCGACCCGACACCGGCAGCTGCGGGGTCACCGTCAGGGTATAGGGCTCGTAAGAGGCGTTCTCCGGCGGCGTCATGGTCTTGTCGTAGTCGTCGTAGGGCACCTCCTGCATGCCGCCCTGGCCGCCCATGGTCTCCACCGCCTCACCCGGCGCGGCGGACGAGCTGCCGGGCAGCGGGGTGGCGGACGAGCCCCCGTCGGGAGCGGAAGAAGATCCGCTCTCGCCCGCCCCCTTGCCGGTGATGCCGCCGTATATTTGAAAGAGCACGTCCTTGGCCTCCTCCAAACTCTCCTCCCGGGTGATGGCGGCGGCGTAGTCCTGCCGCAGCCGCTCGTACCATTCGGGGTTGGCCGTCTTCAGCAAAAAGGCGCTGCCCACCAGCAGGGCGGCCAGCACGATCTGCACCAGGGTGACAAATCCGCCCCCCGGCCCCTCTCCCCGCTCGTCCCGGCGGGAGCGGCCCTCCCGAAAGGCGTAGCTGCGATTGCGAAAATCCTCCATTTTCCTTACCTCCCCGCGGGTTTCGTTCACTGTAACCCTATGCGGGCGGGGGTGGGGGCAGAACCGGCCCCTGACGCCAAGAGGGCCCAGCAGACGGTGCTGCCGGGCCCTCTTCCATCTCTGTTTTGCTAAATGCCCGCGGCGATGCCGTCGGCAATGGCCTTGGCGATCTTTTCCTGCACCGCGGCGTTGGCCAGGTTTTGCCCCTCGGTGGCGTCGGAGAGGAAGCCGCACTCCACCAGTACCGCCGGGTAGCGCATCTGCCGGGTGACGGCCATATACCCGAACTTGGCCCCCCGGTCGATGCCCGAGAGGTTGGCCGTCGCCACCCTGCTGGAAATGGTGGAGGCGATGGTCTTGGAGTAGGGGTTAAAGTACCAGACTTCCGCCCCCCGGGCGCTGGCGCCGGTGGTGGAGTTCTGGTGGATGCTCACCAGGAGGTCTGCGCCAAAGCTGTTCGCCTCCCGCACCCGGGCACTCAAGTCCTTGGCGCGGCTGCCCAGTTTGACCACCGCTCCCCGGCCCTGCAGTTCGGCCACCAGCTTGTCGGCGATGGCCTTGTTGATGGCCGCCTCCTGCAGGGGGCCGTTGACCGCGCCCGGGTCCCCGCTGCCGCCGTGGCCGGGGTCCACGTAGACCCGCATCCCCGACAGGGAGGTGAGGACGTTGTTGAAGTCGACCACCAGGTCGCCGTTTGCCTGGTAACTCTGGCGCAGTCCCCGGAACTGCCCGCTCTTGAGGGTGAAGCGGATGGCGTCCGCCCCGTCTTCGGCTGTGACCCACTGGGCGGCGGAGAAGACGGAGTTGGCAGGCAGGTCGAGGCGGGGCCGATAGCCGGTCTTGTAGTAGAGGCGGACGGTGAGGGTATTGCCCTCCAGGGTGATGCGGGTGGGGGCCGCCCAGTCCTGGGAGACGGTCATCCGAAAGACGCCGCCGGTATTGGCAAAGCTGACCCCCCGCACCACGTTGGCGTCGACGGTGGCCTGCCCCTTGATTTGGATGTCCCGCGCCTCCACCCGGGTGCCGGAGCCCAGATTGTAGTAGCTGTCGGTGTAGCCCGCGTCCGAACAGGTGACCTTTTCGCCCTTGACAAAGACCTGCGCCCCTTTGGCCAGGGGGAAACAGCTGGGGTCGGAGTAGTTGGAGTTGACCGAGGGGGAGTACCCCTCCGCCTCGCCGCCGGAGGCGGTGATGACCGCCAGATTGCCGCTGATTTTGGGCAGGTTTTCCGAGGGGGGCGAGGAGGCGTCCCCCGAGCTGGAAGAACCGCCGCTCGAAGAGCTGCCCCCCGAGGAAGAGGAGGACGAGTCGCCGCCCCCGGGCACCACCGCCGGCGGGGCCTCTCCCGCCCCGGTGACCGTCACCGAGCCGCCGCTCATCTTTTCTGAATAGCCGCTCCAGCTGGCACTCACCGAGATGTTCCCCAGCTTCTGATCGCCGGCGGAGGCGGAGGTGGGGAGGACCCCCTCAAAGGTCTTGTAGGAGTCCACCGTTCCCTCCCCGCTGTCGTCGATCGCCTCCACCTCCTTAAGTCGCACCGAGCTGCCGCCCAGGCTGGCCGTCACGGTAGAGCCGGCGTAGGCCACCGCCGTCACCTTGATGGAGGTGCCGCCGGGCACCCGCACACTGCCCGAGGGGGAGACCGACTGCAACACCTTCACCTTGCGAGTGACGGTATAGGTGGCGGTCTTTCCCTTGTGCTCAAAGGTGAAGGTGTTGGCCCCCACCTTCAGCTCCCGCTCCACCGAGAAAAGTCCCTTGTCGTTGAGGGGGACGGTCTCGCCGTTGATGGTCAAATCGAAATTGGGGTCGCCCCCGCCGTAGAGGGTGAGTACCGGCTCATAGGTGACCGAATCGGCGGAGCGGGGGTTGTCCACCGACAGCTCCTTGAGAATGGTGTTGGGGTTGAGTTCGTCCCGGTAGTACTGCAGCAGCTTGTCGGTGGTTTTGCCGGGATTTTCCCGCAGGGTCTGAAGGGAGCCGAAGGCGCAGCCCGCCAACTGGTTCTCCCGCGCGGCCATCACCTGGCGGATCAACTGGTCGGGGGCGCCCCAGCCGCTCTCCTTCCCCAGCACCTTCTCGTTGTGCAGCAGGGCGTAGATGGGCGGGTTGACGGCCCCCTCGTCGGCGGTCAGGGCCCCCTTCCACCAGGCGGCCAGCACCCCGAAGGGGGCGTCCGGATCGGTGGTGGCATAGGGCATGTCCACCGCCAAAAAGTCAAAGAGCCCGCTGGTCGCCATCTGCCGGGTGTCCGCGCAGCTGTCGAAATAGGCGGTGGGCACCCGGCCCGTCTCCGAGCCCCCCTCCAACTGGGAGGCATGGGCCCAGACTGGCCCTACCAGCAGCCCCAACTGCACCTGCGGGCTGTCGGTCTTGACCCGCCGGGCCGCCGCCTGCACCGCCGAGGACGAGCCCTGGCGCAACCAGTCCTCCAACCCCTCGCCCCCGCCGGACTGGCGGTAGGCCTGGTAGCTGGCGGCACTGGCGGCATTCTCGTAGCCCGAGAGAAGCAGCCCGGCAAACTGGTAGCCCCGGGCGATCTCCCCCGCCCGACCGGCCATGTAGGCGATCTCCTCGGCGCTGGTAGGGAGGGCCGAGGCCCCCTCCGCCCGCACCCCCAGGTCCACCACCGGGTAAGCATAAAGGCCCCGCTCGGCACAGCCCTGCAGCAGATAGGCCAGCAGGTCGGTGTCCGGCAGGAGGGCGTCGAAGTAGAGGGAGGGGTGGATGGACCTCTCCCCCCGCAGCAGGGGGAGGAGCACCGTGTTCATCCCCATCTCCTGGGCGCTGTCCAACAGGCTGTCGATCTCGTCAGCAACCCCGTCGGCGTCCAGCTCTTCCCCTGCGGCATAGTCGACGCCGGGGGTGAGGGTGACCGCCTTCATCTCGTCCGGGCGGGAAAAAATCTGCTCGCCGTCGGACGGCTCCTCCGCTGTCCCCTCCTGATCAGTTGCCGTCAGGGAGGTGCCGTCCAGGGGCTGGTCGCCCTTCTCTTTCCCCCGGACCCACTCCCAGCCGGGCAGAAGCAGCGCCGCCGAAAAGATGGCCAGCGCCATGGCAGCTCCCAAAAGTTTCTTTCCCATCTCGTCTCTCCTCTATGCAAACGCCCCGGCGCCAAGTGGCGGGGCCGATACCTGCGCTTCGCTGTCTCGCGTCTCTCCCGTTGCCTCCACACTGGCAGCAGCGGGTATATCCAGAGTCATCATACAATAAAAGGGCGGCGAATGGCAAGGGCAGTCAGTGCAGAAACGGCTTTGCAAAGCCATTTGTAGGCCCTTTTGCCCTGTCCACAAAGAAGTGTAATGGCATCTCCCTTTATAGTCAAAATCGGCGCTGTTTCCCCCTTTTTTGACGAATTGGCCGAATTTGCCCCTTCTCTTGTGATTTTCCTCTTCCAGGGGAAAAAGCGGCAAAAAAATTTCGAGAACCGCTATAAAGGCACTTGCCATTACAGTGGTTCTCGAAGGGGGATTTACCGGTTCCTCAACTCGTTTCGCTTGATTTTGCCGCTGATGGTCTTGGGCAGTTCGTCCACGAACTCCACGATCCGCGGGTACTTGTAGGGGGCGGTCTGGTGCTTGACAAAGGTCTGGATCTCCTTGACCAGCTCCTCGCTGGGGGCGTAGCCGCGGGTGAGGGTGATGGTAGCCTTGACTACCTGGCCGCGGATGGGGTCGGGGGCGCCGGTGACCGCACACTCCAGCACCGCCGGGTGCTCCATCAGCACGCTCTCGATCTCAAAGGGGCCGATGCGGTAGCCCGAGGCCTTGATGACGTCGTCGGTCCGCCCCACGTACCAGAGGTAGCCGTCCTCGTCCTGCCAGGCGATGTCCCGGGTGTGGTAGTACCCGTCGTGCCAGATCTCGGCGGTCTTCTCCTCGTCCAAGTAGTAGCCGCAGAAGAGGCCGCAGGGCTTGCCCTCCTCGGTGCGGATGCAGATTTCCCCCTCCTCGCCGGGGTCGACGATCTCACCGTCCTCCCCCAGCAGGGCAATTTGGTACTGGGGGTTGATTTTGCCCATGGAGCCCAGGCGGATCTCCGTCCCCGGCAGGTTGGCGATGAGCAGGCTGGTCTCGCTCTGGCCAAAGCCCTCGGTGAGGTTGAGGCCGGTGTACTCCTTGAACCGGTCGAACACCTCGGGGTTGAGGGCCTCCCCCGCCGTGGTCACGTGCCGCAGGGAGGAGAGGTCGTAGTTTTCGATCCCCTCTTTAATAAAGAAGCGAAAGATGGTGGGGGGCGCGCAGAAAGTGGTGATTTTGTACTTTTCAATCAGGTGGAGCAGGTCTTTCGGGGCAAAGCGGATGTAGTCGTAGACGAAGATGCCCGCCTCCATGATCCACTGGCCGTAGATTTTGCCCCAAGAGGCCTTGGCCCAGCCGGTGTCCGCCACCGAGAGGTGCAGCCCGTCGGGCACCACCTGGTGCCACTCCTTGGCGGTGACGATATGCCCCAGGGGGTAGAGGTAGTCGTGGAGCACCATCTTGGGCATCCCGGTGGTGCCGGAGGTGAAGAACAGCAGCATGGGGTCGCTCGCGCGGTTGGGGATGCGCTCCAGCTGGTCGCTCTGCCGCTCCAGCTCCCGGTGGTAGGAGAGCCAGCCCTCCCGCTCGCCCCGGGCCAAGATCTTGGTGCGCAGGGTCGGGCACTTCTCGGCCGCGGCGTCCACCGAGGCGGCCGCCTCCCCCTCGGCGGTGCAGATGACCGCGCTCACCCCCGCCGCGTCGATGCGGTAGGCGATGTCCTTGGCCGTGAGCTGGTCGGTGGCCGGGATGGCGATGGCCCCGATCTTGTGCAGGGCCAGGATGCAAAACCAGTACTCGTAGTGCCGGCGGAGGAGAAGGAGGACCGCGTCCCCCTTTTTGATCCCCAGGGAGAGCAGCAGGTTGGCCGTCTGGTTGCTGCGGCGCATCATGTCGGCAAAGGTGAAGGTCTCCTCCCAACCGTAGTCGTCACACCAGACCATGGCCCGCCGCTCGGGCTCCGCCAGGGCGATGCGGTCGATGATGTCGTAGCCGAAGTTGAAGTCGTCCGGTGCGCGCAGCTGCACCGATTTCAGCGAGCCGTCCGCGGCCCACTCCTCCTGCAGGTAGTCCTTGTAGAGTTCCAACATCGCCTATTCCCCCTTTCCCTCGTCTCCGCCGTGGATGACGATGGCCAAAAAGGTGCAGTCCTTGCCGCCGACAGCCGCCATCCCGTGGGGGTAGGTGGAGTCGTAGTAGATGCTGTCCCCCGCCTCCAGGGTCACGGTGTGGCCGTCCACCTCCATGCGCAGGCTCCCCTCGAGGATGTAGTCAAACTCCTGCCCCCTGTGGTTGTTCATCATCATCGGCCGGTCCTCGTTGCCCTCCAGGTAGGGGGCGGTCACGTAGAGGGGCTCGCACATCTTGTTGCGAAAGAGGTGGGCCTTGTGCAGGTAGGCCAGCCCCTGGCGGCGCTCCACCGGCAGCCCCTTGCCCTTTCTCACCACGGTGTAGATGTTCAGCTTGGGCCGCTCGCCGGTGAGCAGCTCGATCATGTCCACCCCAAAGACGGCGGCACACTTTTGCAAAAAGGTGATGGGGAAGTCGCTCTCGCCCCCCTCCAGGCGGATATATTCCTCCAGAGGGACGTTTACCTGGGCAGCCATTTCCTCCGCACTGATCCCCAAAATCTCCCGCATGACGCCGATCCTCACTGCGATCTCTGCAATTTTGCTGTCCATTTTTCAGTCCTCCGTTTCAAAACTCAAATAAAAAAGACCCGTCCCCATAAAAGGGACGAGCCTTGTGTGTACAAGTAGCCCGCGGTACCACCCAGATTGCACGATCTGTGCCGCTTTGCAGGGTTCCAACAAACCCCGGACCGGTTAACGCAGCCCATGCGGAAGAACTTACTGGCCGCCCTGGCGGTTTTCTGCCCTTCAACTCAGGAGTGACTAGCCGCTGCGCAACCTCTGCCGGACTTCCACCATCCGCCGGCTCTCTGGAAAGGCGCATTGCATCGGACTCTCTCCGTCTTTGTCATTGCAGCCATTATAGTCTCCCCGCCCGGGAGCTGTCAATACCACCCGGCCAATTTGGAAGGTCGCTGGTTTATGCCGCGCGTTTTCTGCTGTATTTTAGCAATTCCTCCAATTTTTTTAAGGAGAAAAGGCGCAGGGAGATGCCCCTAGTAAAAGAGCACCTCTTTGAGCACCGGCAGGCTGTACTCGTCGATCCCCGGCACCCGCATCAGATCTTCGTCGCTGGCAAAGGCGCCCCGCTCCTCCCGGACGCGCACAATGTCGCCGGCGAGTTGGCTGTCCACGTACTCGGCGGCGGCCAGGGTCTCTCGGTCGGCCAGGTTGACATTGACTCGGTTTTGCCCGTCGTAGAGGGGGCCCAGGTCTTTTCCCACCTTGCCCCCTTGCCAGAACAGCAGTCCCGCCACTATAATGAGAAACAGAGACAAAAAAATGCGAATCTGCCTGCCCTCGCTCACCATTTTCCGCCCCCTTTTCTGTATTGTAGCACAGCGCGGGGCCCAGCGGGGCAAATTCGGCAAAAAGGAGCGTCACTTTTATGGCCCACTGCAAGAGTTTTCAGCTCTCCACCGGCGAGCACAGCTTTCACGACATCACCAGCCAGGTGCGCGAGTACATCCGCGAGACCGGGGTGCGCGACGGGATCGCCGTCGTCTTTACCCCCCACACCACCGCCGCCATCACCATCAACGAAAACGCCGACCCCGACGTGCTGCGCGACCTCTCGGCGGGGCTGGACAAGACCTTCCCCCCTCTGCGGGAATACTGCCACTTTGAGGGCAATTCCGACGCGCACATGAAATCCAGCCTGATGGCCCCCTCCCTCTCCCTCATCATCAGCGAGGGGAGACCCATCCTCGGCACCTGGCAGGACATCTACTTCTGCGAATTCGACGGCCCCCGCCGCCGCACCTTCTACGTCAAGGTGATCGAGGGCTGACGGCGACAAAAGAGGGCGGGCCAAAAGGCCCGCCCTCTTTTCTCTGCTCTCACTCGCCCTGCAGGGCTTCCCTGAACACCTGTTCCACCTTTTCCAAGGTGGGGACCCCTTCGTGGACCTTTTTGTCGCCGACAAAATAGGTGGGCACATACCAGTAGTCATAGCCCTCGGTCTTTTCCGGCTCGCGGTTTTCCTCGATCACCTCGATGTTCACCCGGCCGTACTCGGGGTGGGCGGCAATCAGCTCCTTCTCCATGGCAAAGGCCTGACGGCAGTATGGACAGTCCTCTAAAATCATCATCTTGACCGGTTTCGGCATGAAAAAGCCCTCCTTCTTTTTTGCACAGGCCGCCTCGCTCGGGGCGGCTCACCTCCCCCTCCCGGGGAAAAATCTTTTCGGATAAAAGGATGCGCTCCTTCCGCCCCCGCCATACAGGGGCCGCAATCAGCGCGCCAGATCGATTTGGTCGAGCAGGGCGGTGCCGGTGGGGGTGCGAAAGAGGACCTCCCGCATCCTGTAAATCGCCTCTTCCGAATCGCCGCTCTCCCCGGCGTTGACCAGGTGATCCGCCTCCAGCAAAATCTGGTGGTCAAGTCCCACCACCCCTTTGGAGGTGTGGTGAGGTAGACCACCCAGTCGATGCGTGCTTGGGACCAGCGGCTGCCCTCTAAAAAGGCAGCCGCCAGCGGGACGCCCTCCCGCTCCTGGCGCTTGCTGTCTGTGTTTCCGTACCGCTCCCGGCAGAGGGGACAGGCGATGTCGTGAAGGACGGCAGCCGCCTCCAACGCCGTCTGCGGCTCCCCGTCCAGCCCCTCCCGCTCGCCAATGGTCTCGGTGAGGGCATAGACCTTAAAAAGTGGTCGATATCGTGAAGATTGTCGCCGGAACAGCCGATCATCCGCTCGGTCGACTCTACACAATGGTCATTTTGGGTCGTCCTCTCCCCCGCCCGCCGACTTCAACTGGCTGCGGGTGAAGAGGAAGTTGAGGAAGTAGGTGCTCCCCACAAACAAAAAGAGCACCGCCAGGGCCAAGGCCGCCATCTGCAACACCGCGATGCCGCCGACCCTGCCCACGGCGGAGAGGACAAGCGCCGCCACCCCCAGCAGCCAGAAGAGGACGCTCATCCGCAGGCAGCTCTGCACGCTCTGCCGGGTCACCGGGGTGGGCGGCGGCGGGGCGGGTTGGCCCGGCAGCGGAGTGATGGGAGACTCCCCCTCCTCCCCGGCCGTCTCCGGCCGAGGGGTGCCCGCGGGGGCCTTAAAAAAGTGGCAGCCCTCTCCGCAGGAGGTGATGTACTCCCACCCCTGACCGGCAAAGCGCGCGATATAGGCGGGCATCTCCGCCCGGGTGTGTTCGGCGCAGTCGTAGAGGTAGGCGGTGGTCTGTGGCTCTTTTTTCTTGAGGAGGAAGCCCATGCTGGTAAACTGCTCCAGAATCCAGCCCTCCTGGCTGTAATAGGAGAGCATGTCCAGCTCGTCCTGGGCCCCTCTGCGGGGCTTCTTTCCCGGCACAAACCCGCCGGAGGGGATGAATTTGCTGTCTTCCATCGGCTCTCTCCCTTTGGGCGCACTCCCGCCCTGTTCTTCTGGGGCCATTATAGCACACTTCGCCACTGGCGGCCAGATTTCCAGCGGCCAAAGTCCCGCACAAGAATCTTGTACAGCCGTTTTTACAGGCCTTGTACAGGGGCATCGCACCCGGCAACCGGGACCATTTCACCGATTGCCCTTCCCCACATGTCGGGAGAGGTTCACCCGGCGCTGCCACTTGGACAGTCGGCCGCCGCTGATGACATGGCGTCTGCGGTGACGCCCTGCTCTTCCTCTCCCACGCCGGCGACCTCTGGGAACGGACACCCCTTCTCTTCCCGCCGGTGTACCTGCCCCCTGCCGGGGGTGTTCTCTACACAAAAAAGAGGGCTGGGCGCGCAGCACGCCCAGCCCTCTCGGCCGAATGGGGATGTCCCTATTTCTTTTTGGCAAGGGCCTCTTTGGCCTTGACGACGATGTCTTTGGCGCGCAGCTCGAAGATGTCGAGCAGCTCGGCGGCGGGGCCGGACATGCCAAAGCGGTCGTAGATGCCCAGTTTCACCACCGGCACCGGGCACTCCTCGGTGACCACCTCGGCCACGGCGGAGCCCAGGCCGCCGATGACGCTGTGCTCCTCGGCGGTGACGATGCAGCCGGTCTCGCAGGCGGCCTTGACGATGATGTCGCGGTCGATGGGCTTGATGGTGTGGATGTTGATGACCCGGGCGCTGATCCCCTCGGCGGCCAGCATCTCGGCAGCCTGCAGGGCCTCGGACACTTCCAGGCCGGTGGCGACGATGGTCAAATCGCTGCCGTCTCTCAACTGTACGCCCTTGCCCAGCTCAAACTTGTAGTTGGGGTCGGTGTTGACCACCGGCACGGCCAGGCGCCCAAAGCGCAGGTAGACCGGGCCGTAGTAGTTGATGGCGGCCTCCACAGCGGCCTTGGCCTCCACGTCGTCGGCAGGGTTGATGACCACCATGCCGGGGATGGTGCGCATCAGGGCGATGTCCTCGTTGCACTGGTGGGTGGCGCCGTCTTCGCCTACGGTGATGCCGGCGTGGGTGGCGCCGATCTTCACGTTCAGGTGGGGGTAGCCAACGGCGTTGCGGACCTGCTCGTAGGCCCGGCCGGCGGCGAACATGGCAAAGGTGCTGGCAAAGGGGATCTTGCCGGTGGTGGCCAGGCCGGCGGCGATGCCCACCATGTTGGCCTCGGCGATGCCACAGTCGATAAAGCGCTCGGGGTAGGCCTTTTTAAAGGTGCCGGTCTTGGTCGCGGCCGCCAGGTCGGCGTCCAGGACCACTACCTCGGGGTATTTCTCGGCCAGGTCGCGCAGCGCCTCGCCGTAGCTCTCACGAGTTGCCTTTTTCACTACATCTGCCATCTTCCTACGCCTCCACTTCCGCCAAAGTCGCCTTCAGCTCGTTCATTGCAATCTCAAACTGCTCTGCGTTGGGGGCGGCGCCGTGCCAAGACACGTTGTTCTCCATGAAGGAGACGCCTTTGCCCTTTACGCTCTTCTGGATGATGGCGACCGGTTTGTCGGTCACCTCTCTGGCCTCTTTGAAGGCCGCCTCGATCTGGTCAAAGTCGTGGCCGTCGATCTCGATGACATGCCAGTTGAAGGCGGCGAACTTCGCGCCGATGGGATAGGGGGAGCAGACCTCTTCCACGGTGCCGTCGATCTGCAGGTTGTTGTTGTCCACCACCACGGTGAGGTTGGTCAGCCCTTTGGCGCCGGCAAACATAGCGGCCTCCCAGATCTGGCCCTCCTGGATCTCGCCGTCGCCGCAGATGGCGTACACCCGGTAGCTCTCGCCGGAGAGCTTGGCCGACAGGGCCATGCCGCAGGCGACCGAGAGCCCCTGGCCCAGGGAGCCGGAGGACATGTCCACGCCGGGGGTCCCCTTCATGTCGGGGTGGCCCTGCAGCATGGCGTGGGGCTTGCGCAGCTTCAGCAGCTCTTCGTGGGGGAAGTACCCGCGCTCAGACAACGTGGCGTACAGCGCCGGGGCGGTATGGCCCTTGGACAGCACCAGGCGGTCCCGATCGGCCTTCTTCGGGTCTTTCGGGTCGATGTTCATCTCCTTGAAATACAGATAAGTCATCGTGTCGGCGATGGAGAGAGAGCCACCCGGATGACCCGATTTTGCGTTGTAAACGGCCTCAACAGCGCCCATGCGAACTTTGCAAGCCTGCGCGGCAAGTTGCTTTTTTGTTGCCTGGTCCATAACGGTACCTCCTAAGTATTTTATCACTGGGGAGAGTTCTCCCCGTATTCTGGGCCCAGCCGGGCCCAGCTGCAAACGCCGGTTTGACGCGGCGATGGCATTTGAGAGAAAGCGGGTCTACAGGCGGCCGCAATTTTGCCGCAGGTAGCCCAAAAACTCGGCGACGCCCCCCTCTAGGCAGCTGGCGCAGACCATGTCGGCGTGCACCTTGATGTCCTGCGGCGCGTCTGCCAGGGTGGCGGAGAAGTGCGCGGCCCGCAGCAGCTCGAGGTCGTTGTAGTAGTCGCCGATGGCGGCGGTTGCGTCCTGGGGCAAACCCAGGTAGTCGGCCAGAAAGTGGAGCGCCTCCCCCTTGTTGACCCCGTCGGCCATCACCTCTAAAAACTGGGGGGCCGTCTTGACAAAGTAGACGCCCGGGTGATGCTGGGATCGGAGAAAGGCCTCCAACCGCGCCATCTCAGCCGGGTCGATACAAAAGAGGACTTTATACCACGCTTGGGGGACGCTGTCCACATCCGTCACTATATATTCTAATCTATCTGTGCTGGTATGTCTATGGGCAAAGTGGTTATTTTTCGCGACATAAATTGCATCCGGGCACATGATCTCCGCTCCTAAATCGGGGAAGGCGGCGCAGGCGGCCCGCACCAGCTCCACCCCCAGGGCGTGGGGCAGACAGCGCTCGCGGATGGCGCGGCCGCTCTGGTAGTCGTAGATGAGGGCCCCGTTGCAGAGGATGGCCGGGGCCGAGAGCTGGATGCGGTCGAGGTAGCGCCGGGCCGAGTCCTTGTGCCGGCCGGTGGCGACGGTAAAGTGGCCCCCCGCCTCGGAAAAGGCGCGGACTGCATCGACATTTTGCTGGGGCAGGCCGATGCCCGCCCGCAGCAGGGTCCCATCCATGTCGGAAACCACCAAAAAATCGCTGATCTGCTTACTCATAAATACCTCCGTAGCGGGTTGTCAGGGCCTGCAAAAAGGCGGTGAAATAGGGGGGCAGGTCGCTGGTAAATTCCAGGTAGCGGCCGCTCTCCGGGTGGAGAAAGCCGATGGTGCGGGCGTGCAGACACTGGCCCTGCAGCCCCTTTTCCGGGTGCTTGGGACCGTAGAGGGGGTCGCCGCAGACCGGGTGGCCGATCTGGGCTGTCTGCACCCGGATCTGGTGGGTCCTACCTGTAAAGAGTTCTAGCTTTACATGTGTGTAGGGCCCATATCGCCCCAGCACCCAGAGCTCGGTTCGGGCTATCCGCCCGCCCTGGGCCACCACCGCCATCTTCTTGCGCTCGACGGGGTGGCGGCCCAGCTGGTTTTCCAGCACCAGATGGGGTCCTTTGATCCCCCCGTGCAGCACCGCCTCATAGCGGCGCAGAAAACTGTGCGCCCGAATCTGCTCGGCCAGTATTTGGTGGGCCCTGTTGGTCTTTGCCACCAGCAGCAGACCGCTGGTGTCTCGGTCCAGCCGGTGGAGGATGCCGGGGCGAAGGGGGTCTCCCATGTCGGAGAGCCCCTCCCACCCATAGCGGGCCAGCAGGGCGGACGCCAAACTGTCCTCCTCCTGACCGGCGCCGGGGTGGACCACCATCCCCTTGGGTTTGTTGACCACCGCCAGACAGTCGTCCTCATAGAGGATTTCCAGCGGAATGGGGTTGGGGCGAAGGGCAAAGGGCGCTTCCTCCTGCCGGCGCAAAACAAGCAGGTCTCCCTCCTGCAGCTTCTGCTTTTTGGAGAGAGGCCTGCCGTTGCAATCGACCTGCCCCGTTTCCAGGGCCCGTTTCACCTGGGAGCGGGAGAGCCCAGACCGGCGGCTGAGGAGCAGGTCCACCCGTTCCCCCAGATCCGCCGCCTGTACCGTGTAGAAAAACTCCATGCCGTTCTCCCTCAGACGCGCTCCTCTTTGGGCGGTGTCTCGCCATCGCCCGTCTCCCCTTTATCGGACGGAGCGGCCTCTTCCTGCGGGGCCCCTGCCGGACTGGCAGAGGGCCCTTGGTCGGCCCCGGTGGGCGCGGCGGTCTCCCCTTCTGCCCCAGCGGGCTTTTCTGCCCCGGAGGCACTCTCTTTTTCCTGTGGGGCGGCCGCCCCCTCTTCGGAAACAGCCCCCTCCGGTTGGGGGATGTCCTCCTCAACAGCGGTCTCTTCCGTCCGAACGTCCCCTTCTTCGGCAGTCACCACTTCGGCGTCGGCGATTCCCTCCCCGGCGGCAGACTCCTCCGAAGAAAGGCCCCCCTCTTCTGCCGCGGGTGTGGGTTCCTCTGCCGTCAAGTCGGCTTCTTCGGCGCTGGCGGTGGGCTCCCCTTCCCCTTGCGCCTCGACAGCCAAGGGGAACACCAGTTCGGCGTCGGCGTCAATGGGTTCGGCCGGGCGAACGGGGGCGGTCGCCACCTCTTGGGCCGGCACTTCGGTCACCGCAGCGGCCTTTTTCTCCTTTTTCTGGGGGAAAAAGGTCTTGTCAAAGAAGAGGATGTCCACCACCATCACCACAATGCCGCAGACCACTAGGCAATCGGCAAAGTTAAAGACCGGGAAGTCGATGAATTGAAACTGCAGGTAGTCGATAACGCAGCCCCGGAAGATACGGTCGATCAAATTTCCCAGGCCGCCCGCCATCACCACCAGCACGCAGCCGTTGAGCACCCTGTTTTGCAGGATGTTCTTGGTGAGCACAAAGCAGCCAAAGACCAAAATCACCGTGGTGACGGCGATGAGGAGGGTGGTGCTCCCCTCCATCATCCCGAAGGCAGCGCCCCGGTTTTCCACATAGGTGAGCCCCAGCACATTGGGGATCACCTCGATCGGGCCAGACTGCTGTAAAAAGATGACCGCCGCCATCTTCAGCAGTTGGTCCGCCGCCACCAGCGCCAGGCAGGTGGCCAATATCGTCAACATTCCCATGGGGTCTACTCCTCCTGTGTATCGTCTGGGCCGGCAAAAGGGGCCGCCGGAAGAACGGGCGCCCGCAGGCGATCTCTCCCAGCTGCCCCTCTGCCAAAAACAGTGTCCGCGTTACAAGTGGGGGCGACAGGCGCTCTTACTTCTCAGAGACGCCCCGCTCCCCCATCTCAAAATTCAGGTCGAAACCGGTGTCAAAGAGTTCGGGGTTGATTTCCCCCGCCTTGACCGAAAAGCCCTCTTCCTCTGCCGGGGCGGCAGTGGGCTCGGAGGCGACGGGCTGCTCAGAGGCAGTCTCCGCCTGGGGCTCGGCCTCCTGGGCCGGCTCTTCCTCGGCGGGCTCTTCCGCCGGGATCTGGGAGATGACCTCGATGTGGTTGCGGTAGAGGGAGAGCAGCGCCCCCTTGAAGGAGGACACCTCGGCCTTCATTCGCGCCAGCTCGTCCTGGTAGAAGTGGATCTTGTCTTCCGACTTGGAGAGCATACTCTCGGACTTGATGGTGGCGTCGCGCATGATGATGTCGGCCTTCTGGCGCGCCTCGGCAATCACCGAGGCACCCAGCTTCTGGGCGCCCAACAGGGCCGCCCGCAGGCTGTCCTCGTCCTTGCGGTAGTCCTCCAACTTGTCGGCCAGCAGTTCCAGCTTCTGCTCCAGATCCGCCTTTTCCGCCTCCAACTTCTCGACGGTGGCAATGACCTCGTCGATGAAATCGTCCACCGAATCGGCCTTGTAGCCCTTCATCCCCGAGCGCTCAAAGGTCGCGTTCTTGATTTGCTCCAGTGTCAGCATCCTCTATCCTCCTACAAATACTTCTGTGCGGTGATGCCGAGGCGGCCCTTTTTGGTGAGCCCGCCCACGGCGGTCAATACAAATCTCCCCGCCCCGCGGACAGAGAGGACATCCCCCTCTTCCAGCGGTTCGGAGGGGGAGAGCACCTCCCGGTGGTTGAGCTGCACCTGGCCGGCCTGCACCAGCTGGGTGCAGCGGCCCCGGCTCTGGCGCAACAGAACGCCGAGCACCCCGTCCAGCCGCAGGGAGGCCACCGTCCCCCCGATCTCCTCAAAGCGCTGGGGGGGCACCCGGTCCAGGCCACCCTCTTCCACGCGCACCCCGACGCGCCCCACCTTTTTGATTTCCAGGGCCAGGGGAGCGGCGTTTTGGTGCAAAAAAGCCACCGCTTCGCCCTCGCCCACAAAGATGTCCCCCACCAGCCGGCGCTCGATCTCCAGCGAGAGAAGGGCGCCCAAAAAGTCCCGGTGGGTGAGTACATCCTGTTTGCGGTAGAGAAAGCGCAGGGGGCGGATGGGAAAGCACCCCTCCCCGATGGGCGGGCCGCCGCTGATTGCCAGCACCGCCCGGCGGCATTCCGGGTGGCCGCCAAAAAAGCGGTGCTCCACCTCGGTGTGGGCGGCGAGCATAGGGGAACAGAGCAGCCGCTGCCGCTCGTCGAGAAAGTAGGTGCTCTTGCAGGCGCTGCGGCTGTAGCAGCTCTCCATCATCTCTTCAATGCCCCGCAGAAAGAGGCGTTCGCCCTCGTCCGCGGGCAAAACAGCGCGCACCTTTTTAGAAGAAGATGCCGTTGTTTTCCAGCTCGTCCATCAAATCGCCCACCAGATCCACATTGTAGGGGGTGATGATGAAGGTGCTGTTGGCGACCCGCTGGATCTGGCCGTTGTTGGCGTAGGCCACCCCGCTGAGAAAGTCCACCAGCCGGCGGGAGATGTCCTTGTTGGTCCCCTCCAGGTTGAGGACCACCGTCCGCTTGGCGTTGAGGTGGTCGGCCACGGCGGAGGCGTCTTCAAACTTCTCGGGCTTGACCAAAACCACCTGCAGCTGGGCGGTGGTGTTGATGTTTACTACCTTGTTGCGCTTGGACGCCACTTCATCGTATCCCACGACCGTCGTCTCCTCCTGTTTCTTGGCAGAGGGGGTACCGCTCAGGAAATCCACCTCGCCGGTGCCCTCAAAATCGTCCTCATATCCCTCTTCATCGGAGTCCATCCCCATGAAGTCTTTAAACTTGTCGACCAAACCCATTGTCCTGTTTCCTCCTAAACTTGCGATTTCCGCTCTCCGAAGAGGATGCTGCCCAGGCGCACCTGGGTGCTCCCGCAGGAGACGGCCGTTTCAAAATCGCCAGACATGCCCAGCGAAAGAGTTTCCATAAAGACATTATCTAATTTTTTGTGCTTTATGTCAATAAATAGTTTCTCCATCTCCCGAAAATAGGGGGCGGCGCCCTCTCCCTCAGCGGCGGGGGGGATGGCCATCAGCCCGGCGATGCGCACCCCCGGCAGGGCGGCGATTTGGGGCAGGACCCCTTCCAGCTCCTCTTTGGCAAAGCCGGACTTGCTGGCCTCGCCGCCGATGTTGACCTCCAGCAGGATGTCCATCCGCCGGCCGATGGCGGCGCAGCGGCGGCTGATCTCCTCGGCCAGGGCCAGGGAGTCCACGCTCTCGATGCGGTCCACCTTGTCGGCGATGTACTTGACCTTGTTGCGCTGCAGGTGGCCGATGAAGGCGATCTTCAGCCCCTCTTTGTGGTAGCTGTCGTACTTGTCCAAAAACTCCTGCACCCGGTTTTCGCCGATGAGGGAGACGCCGCTGTCGATGAACTGGTTGACCCGCTCGGCCGGCACCGTCTTGGTGACGGCCATCAGCGCCACCTCGCGGCCGCTGCGCCCGGCAGCCTGGGCTGCCCGGTCGATGCGGCCGCGAATGTCCCGCAGGATGCGCCCGGCATCAGAGATATTTTCCATCGTAAAGGTCCTTCCCTTCCACAAACACTTCGTCGTAGAGTTCCAGGTAGCGGACGGTGGTCTCCTCCCCTGTCTCCTCGTTTTTGACCGTCTCCTCGGGGGTGGCGACCTGCTCTACCAGCAGGTAGTCCCCCTCTTCCACCAACACGTTGACCTGTTTGAAGCGAACGGTGCCGCCGTCCTTCACGTAGACGCCCTTGACCCCGTTTTCCACCCGCAGGGCCCGGGCGGGCACCCGCAGGCCGCCAAGCTGCTTGTTGCTTAAGCGGATGTTCTGGATGCGCAGGTTGACCAAGTCCTTGGTGATGTAGTCGCAGCGCAGCACCACCAGGCTCTTTCCCCCCTCGCCGGAGGTGATGCGCTCCACCACCACCGGCACCTCCTCGTTGTAGGCGCCCAGAAACTCCACGTAGAGGGTGGCCCCCTCCTTGACCCAGCGCAGCTTTTCGTCGGGGAGGATGCAGGCCACGTACCAGTCAAAGTCCTTGACCAGCTTGCCCAGGGGGTTGCCCTCCACGGCGGCCGGCTGGCTCTTGCCGTCAAGGATGTCCTGTACCTGGGCGGCGGTCATCCCCTCCAGGGCCTGGGGGGTGAGCACCTCTTCGTACCCGTCCACCGCGCTGGAAAAATAGCCGGAGGCGGGGGCGTACTCGTAGGAGACCTTGCCCCCCAACTGGCTGTTGAGGCTGTCGATCTGGCCCTGCAGGGCGCTCATCTGGGCGGTGTAGTCCACCGCCTGGCCGGTGGCCGCCTGCCGGCGGCTGATTTGGGCCAGCAGCTGGTTTTTGTAGTCGGCGCTCTTGGCGTAGCTGCCGCTCTGAAACTCCCCCTCCATCTGGGCGATGGTCTTGCCGATCTGGGTGCCCAGGGCCGAGGGGTCGGTCACCGAGGTGGAGAGGGCGCTGGACTCCTTGAGCATGTCCAGCTCCCTTTGCAGGGCGCGCGCCTTGCTCACCAGGGCCGAATCGCTCTCGCTGGCGTAGACCTCGGAGATCAGCTCCCCCCCCGAGACCTTGGAGCCGTCGGTGAGGGAGTAGTTGAAGTAGCCCTCCTGGCTGGCGCGGAGGACCTGCGCGTCCCGGATGGCCAGCCCCTTGGTGGTGGCGGACGAGCTCATCACATAGCTGACGGCCACCTCGGTCTTGTTGCGGTTGAAGTAGATCTGAAAGGCCTGCACCCCCACGTAGAGGATGAGCAGCAGACAGAGGCCGGCGACCCCCAGCCATTTGAGTACCCTTTTCAATGCATTGCCCCTCCCTTTCTCCCCCGGTCAGTCCTCCAGGTGGCGGCGGGCGATCTCCAGCGCCCGCTGAAATATCTCTTCGTCGGTGGTCTGCTCCCCCGCGTCGATCCAGTGAATGGACCGGTTTCGCCGAAACCAGGTCAGCTGCCGTTTGGCGTAGTTGCGGGTGCGCTTTTTCAGGTTCTCCAGCCCCTCTTCCAGGGTGCAGTTGCCCTCGAAATAGTCGGCCAGCTCCTTGTAGCCAATGGCCTGCTGGGCCGTCTGGTACTCTCGCCGCTCGGTGTAAAAGGCCAGCGCCTCGGAGATGAGGCCCTGTTCCACCATCCGGTCCACCCGCCGGTTGATGCGGTTGTAGAGCAGCTCCCGGTCGCTGTACTCGATACCCAGGTAGCAGGCGTCGTAGAGCTTGGGCGCGGCGGCGGCCCGCTTTTGCAGTTCGCTCATCTTCTGGCCGGTGACCTCCATAGTCTCCAGGGCCCTCAGCACCCGGCCGGTGTTGTTCTGGTGGAGCTTTTCGGCCAGCTCCGGGTCCAGGGCGGCCAGCTTGCGGTACATCTCCTCCGGCCCCTGACAGGCCAGTTCCTTTTGCAGCCGGGCCCGCACCTCCTCGTCCACCTTCGCGTCGTCAAAGCAGAGGTTGCCCACCAGGGCGTCCACGTAGAGGCCGGTCCCCCCGGCCACGATGGGCAGGCGGCCCCGCTCGGCGATGCCGGCGATGATCCGCTTGGCGTCCACCACGTAGTCGGCCACGCTGTAGCGGCGGGTGGGGGGAACAAAGTCGATGAGGTGGTGGGGCACCCCCTCCATCTCCTCCGGGGTGGGCTTGGCGGTGGCGATGTCCATCCCGGTGTATATCTGCATGGAATCAGCAGAGACGATCTCCCCGTCGAGGGCTTTGGCCAGTTTGACCGCCAGCGCCGATTTGCCCGACGCCGTCGGCCCCACCACGGCCAAAATCTTCAGCGGCTTCTCCAACTCAAATCACAGCCTTCCAAATAATTTCTCGATGTCCTTCTTGGTCTGCTCGATGACGATCGGCCTGCCGTGGGGGCAGTACTTGACGATGTCGTAGCGGTAGATGTCCTCCATCAGCTGCTGCAGCTCATACTGGGTGGAGCGGTTGCCCCCCTTGATGGCAGCCCGGCAGGCGATGGAGTTGAAGAGCCAGTCGATGTGGGAGGCGCTGACCTCCTGCTCGCCTTTGGCCAGGTTGGAGGCCACCTCCTCAAAGATGCCGGCGATGTCGCAGTTTTGGAGGAAGGAGGGGATCTCCCGCACCACCATGGCGCTGACCCCCAACTCCTCGGCGATGAAGCCGGCGTTTTGCAGCAGCTCCCGGTGCTCGAGCACGGCGCTGATCTCCTCCGGCGCCAGAGTCACGGCCACCGGCTCCAAGAGGATCTGGCGGGCGATCTGCCGGTACTCCCGCTTGAGCCGCTCAAAGAGGATGCGCTCGTGGGCGGCGTGCTTGTCCACGAGGAAGAAGCGGTCCTCGGTGCAGGCGAGGATGTAGGTGTGAAAGAGCTCCCCCACCACGGTGGGCACCTCCCCCTCGACCCCGCCCGCCGAGGGGGCCGCCCACTGCAGCTGTCCGTCCTCCGCCGCCGCGGGTTCGGCGGGGGCGGCGGGGCAGGGCGACGCCGTCCGATGGGGGGCGGGTCCGGGGCGGCGCTCCGAACCGGCAGAGAAAACGCCGCTCGGGCGGGGGGGCTGCTGCGAGACCGCTTTGGGCACAGGCCTCTCCGCAGCCGGGGTGGGGCGCGCACTCTGCGCTTCGGCGCGCAGGGCGGCGCTGCGGCGCAGCAGGTCGGCGGCAGCGCCGCTCACCCCGATGCCGTAGCGGCCGTCCGGGGTGCGGGGGGCGGCGGTGGGGCTGTGCAGCTCCCCCGTGCCCCGCACGGCGCTCCCCCCGGTGGAAGGGGTCGCAGGGCGCCAGCCGCCGGCCCCCTTTTCCAGCGGCAGCGGCTGTTCCGCCGCGGCCTTGGCCTGGGCTGGCGAAAGGGCCGCCGTCTGATCGGAAAAGTTGAGGATGGCGCTCTTGGCGGCGGTATAGACGGCGCGGAAGACGTCGTTTTCAGCGGCGAAGCGCACCTCGATCTTGGCCGGGTGGACGTTGACGTCCACCAGCTCGTTCGGCATCTCGATAAAGAGGAAGCAGGCGGGGAACTTGCCCGCCATCAGCACGTTTTTATAGCCCTGCTCCAGGGCGGCCATCCCGGTCTTGGTCTTGACAAAGCGGCCGTTGACGTAGAAGTGCTGCAGGGTGCGGTTGGACTTGGCGTACTGGGGCTTGGAGATGTAGCCGCTCACCCGGTAGGGTGGGGCCTCGTGGCTCACCTCGATGAGGTTGTCCGCCACCGACCTGCCGAAGAGTTCGCGGACGGCGTCCTTCAGCCGGCCGGTGCCGGGGGTGTGCAGCTTGTCCACCCCGTCGCGGATGAAGCGGAAGGAGATCTGCGGGTGGGAGAGGGCGGTCTTCTGCACCACCGACTCCACCGCGTTGCCCTCGGTGACGTTCCTCTTTAAAAACTTCATCCGCGCCGGGGTGTTGTAGAAGATGTCCCGGGCGATGATGGTGGTGCCCTGGGGGCAGCCGGCGTCTTCACACTCGCCCCCCTCCCCGCCCTCGATGCAGTAGCGGGTGCCCAGTTGGCTGTCGGGGGTGCGGGTCAAGAGCTCCACCCGGCAGACCGCGGCGATGGCGGCCAGCGCCTCGCCCCGGAAGCCCAGGGTGCCGATGTGGCTCAGGTCCTCCTCGCAGGCGATTTTGCTGGTGGCGTGGCGGAGGAAGGCGGTGGGCACATCCTCCCTGCCGATGCCGCCGCCGTTGTCGGTGATGCGGATGAGGCGGATGCCCCCCTCCCCGATTTCCACCGTGATGGCGTTTGCCCCGGCGTCAATGGCGTTTTCGATGAGCTCTTTGACAATGGACGACGGGCGCTCCACCACCTCCCCGGCGGCGATGAGCTCTGCCACGTGGCCCTGCAACAGGTTGATCTTCTGGCCCACAGGCCCTCCCTCCTCTTCTCTTTAAAATCCTCTTCCCAGCGGCCCCTACTCCCTGGCGATCTTGACCAGCTCGTACAGGAAGTTGAGGGCCTCGATGGGAGTGTAGGCGTTGGGGTCGATTTCCCGGACCTTCTGCACCAGGGCGCTCTCCACCGCCGAGGAGAAGAGGTCGGGCACCGCCTCCTCCCGCGGGGCGGCCGGTACAGCGGCCTGGGGGGCCTGTGCCTCCAGCGAGGCCAAGATCTCCTTGGCCCGCTCCACCACTGCGCCGGTCACCCCCGCCAGCTTGGCCACTTCGATGCCGTAGCTCTCGTCGGCCCCGCCGGGGATGATCCGCCGCAGGAAGGTGATGTCGTCCCCCCGCTTCTTCACGGCGATGTTGTAGTTTTTCACGTTGGGCAGGGCCTTCTCCACCTCGGTGAGTTCGTGGTAGTGGGTGGCAAAGAGGGTCTTGGCCCCCAGCTTTTTGGGGTCGGCGATGTACTCGATCACCGCCCGGGCAATGCTCATCCCGTCAAAGGTGGAGGTGCCGCGGCCGATTTCGTCCAAAATCAAGAGGCTCTGCTTGGTGGCGTTGTCCAGTATGTAGGCCACCTCGCTCATCTCCACCATGAAGGTGGACTTGCCCGCCGACAGGTCGTCGGAGGCGCCCACCCGGGTGAAGACCGCGTCCACGACGCCGATCTCCGCCGCCGAGGCGGGGACAAAGCAGCCCACCTGGGCCATGAGGGTGATGAGGGCCACCTGCCGCATGTAGGTGGACTTGCCGGCCATGTTGGGGCCGGTGATGATGGCCACCAGGTTTTCCCGCCCGTCGAGCAGGGTGTCGTTGGGGACAAAGGGCACGTCTTTTTGCAGCTGCTCCACCACCGGGTGGCGGCCGTCCTTGATTTGGATGCGGCTGCCGCCGGTCATCTGGGGCCGGCAGTAGCCGTTGCGGGCGGACACCTCGGCAAAGGAGCAGAAGACGTCCAGCCGGGCCAGGGCCTTGGCGGTGGTCTCCACCTCCTCGATGCGGGCGGCGATCTCCTTGCAGACGCCGTCGTAGAGGGTGCGCTCCAGGGCGATGATGCTGTCGTTTGCGCCCAGGATGCGGTTTTCCAGCTCCTTGAGCTCCTGGGTGATATAGCGCTCGCAGTTGACCAGGGTCTGCTTGCGGATAAAGCCGTCCGGCACCAGTTCGGTCTGGGACTTGCTGACCTCGATGAAGTAGCCAAACACCTTGTTGAAGCCGATTTTCAGGTTGCGGATGCCGGTCTCCTCTTTCAGGCGGGCCTCCATCTGCATGAGGATGTCCTTGCTGTTTTCGATTAGGTCCCGCAGCTCGTCCACCTCGGCGTTGTAGCCCCGCTTGATGACCCGGCCGTCCTTGAGGGTCACCGGCGGGTCGTCTTCGATGGCCCGGTCCACCAGCTCCTTGATTTCGGGCAGTTCGCTGATTTGCAGGTGGCACTCCACCAGGGCGCTGCTGTGCAGTTCGGCCAGCAGGTCCCGGACAGGGGGGAGTTGCTGCGCTGTAAAGGAGAGCGCCTTTACCTCTTTGGGGGAGGCGCTTCCGTAGACGATGCGGGACATCAGCCGCTCCACATCGGCGATGTGGGAGAGGTGCTCGGCGATGTCGGCGCGCGCCGAGGGCTGGTCCACCAGCTCCTCCACCGCGTCCAGCCGCTTCTCGATGTGGACGATGTTTTGCAGCGGCTGTTCCAGGTAGCTGCGGATGAGGCGCTTGCCCATGGCGGTGTGGGTGCGGTCGAGCACCCAGAGCAGGCTGCCCTTCTTCTCCCCCCGGCGCATGGTCTCGGTGAGTTCCAGGTTGCGGCGGGTGTTGATGTCCAGGTTCATGTACTGCTCACAGCGGTAAAAGTCCAGCTCCCGGATGCGGGAGACCCCTTTTTGCTGGGTGTGGTCCAGGTAGTGCAGCAGGATGGAGAGGGCCAGGACGCACTCCTCCCTGCCCTCGAGCTGCAAGTCGGAGAGGGCGATGGCGTCAAACTGGGCGAGGATGCGGGCCTCGTTTTCCTCTCTGCCGAACTGGTCGCCCACCAGCTTGACCGCCCGGCAGCCGATGGCCTCCTTCACGGCCTCCAGGTGGTATTTCAGCTGGAGGGAGTTTTGGCAGAGGAGGATCTCGCTGGGGGAGAATTTCCCCAGCTGGTCCACCAGCTTCTGGCGGACGTCCCGCCCCCGCAGTTCGGTCACCAGACACTCGCCGGTGGAGACGTCGGCAAAGCAGACCCCGCAGCGGTTTTTCCCGGTGGCCACGGCGCAGAGGTAGTTGTTCTTTCCCTCTTCCAGCATCCCGCCCTCCAGCAGGGTGCCGGGGGTGTAGATGCGAATGACCTCCCGCTCCACCAGATTGGGGCCCTTGGTGGGCTCGCTCATCTGCTCGCAGACGGCCACGTTGTACCCCTTTTTCAGCAGCCGCTGAATGTAGGCCTCGCAGCTGTGGTAGGGCACGCCGCACATGGGGGCGCGCTCCTCCTGGCCGCAGTCGCGGCCGGTGAGGGTCAGTTCCAGCTCTTTGGAGACCTTGATGGCGTCGTCAAAGAACATCTCGTAGAAGTCGCCCAGGCGAAAAAAGAGGATCTCGTCCTTGTGCTGCTCCTTGATGTCCATGTACTGCTGCATCATCGGTGACAGTGGTGCCATTTTTTACCTCTCCATCCAATCAAAGTGTGCGAAAGAAAAAGGGGCGGCGCGGCCTCTCCCGCCGGAGAGAGGCCGCCCGCCGCGCCCCACTTACTGCCCGCAGCCGGAGCAGGAGGAGCAGTTGCCGCCACAGCCGGCGGCGCTCACGTCGATCTCGTCGGGGTCCTCGCCGTTGATGGCCATCATCAAGATGGTGTTGATCTGGTTGGCCAGCTTGTCCACCTCGTCCTTGGCGGCGCTAAAGGCCAGCATGTGGGGGTTTTTCATGATTTCTGCGTAGAGGGTGCGCATCTCGGCGTTGAGCTGGTCGATGCGGGCTTTGTCCTTCTCGCTCTTGCTCATCTCGGCGTTGAGGTTCATCCGCACCAGGTTGAACTTGCCGATGGCAGCCCCCAGCTCCTTGTCCTCGTCGTTTTGCTGCTGGGCCAACTGCAGGGCCAGGTAGCGCTCGTCCTTCTGGATCTCCTTGGCCAGTTCTCTGGCCTGTGCGATAATATCCATTCTCAAATCCTCCACACTCTCCCCCGCGCCCTTTGGCGGGCTTTGGGGGGACAAATTTATTGATTTCTCTTTTTGGGGGGCAAGGGCAAGGGGCAAGAATTTAAACCAGCTCGCCCGCCACCGCCCAGTTTTGCGCCTCGGTGATCTTGACCCGGACAAACTGCCCGCCAAGGCCCTCGTCCCCGGCAAAGGCGACCACGGTCCCGTGCTCGTCCCGCCCGGTCATCTGCCCGGGCTGTTTGCCGGGGCCGTCCACCAGCACCCGCAGGGTCTGGCCCACCAGACCGGCAAAGCGGGCGCTGCCGATGGCGCGCTGCACCTCCTGCAGCTGGGCAAACCAGCGGCTCTTCTCGGCCGCGGGGACGGGGTCTTCCATCCCCGCGGCGCGGGTGCCCGGCCGGGGGGAGAAGATGAAGATGAAGAGGCTGGCGTAGCCCACCTCCCGCACCAGGTCCACCGTCTGCAAAAACTCCTCTTCGCTCTCGCCGGGGAAGCCGACAATGATGTCGCTGGTAAAGGTGACGCCGGGGATGACCGCCTTGGCATAGGCGATCTTTTCCAGATAGCCGGCCCGGTCGTAGTGGCGGTTCATCTCCCGCAGCACCCGGTCGCTGCCCGACTGCACCGGCAGGTGGATATGGCTGCAGAGCTTCTCCTCCCTGGCGATGAGGTCCAGGAGCTTGTGGGTGATGTCCTTGGGGTGGGAGGTCATGAACCGCACCCAGAAGTCGCCGGGGATGCGGCAGATGCGCTCGAGCAGGTCGGCAAAGTCGCAGGGCTCGTCCAGCCCCTTGCCGTAGCTGTTGACATTTTGCCCCAGCAGGGTGATCTCTTTGTACCCGGCCTCCACCAGGCCGCGCACCTCGGCCACCACGTCCTCGGGGCGGCGGCTGACCTCGCGGCCGCGCACCAGGGGCACCACGCAGTAGGAGCAGAAGTTGTCGCAGCCGTACATGATGGGGACCCAGGCCTTGACAGAGCCGTCCCGGCGCACCGGCATCCCCTCGACGATCACGTTCTCCCCCTCCTCGGCATCAAAGACCCGGGCGGGGCTGCCCTGCCGCCCCCGCAGCACCTCGCAGAGGTTTTGGGGGAAATTTTGCAGGGCGTGGGTGCCAAAGACCAGATCCACAAAGGGATAGCTGCGGCGGATGCGCTCCTGTACCGGCTTTTGCTGCATCATGCAGCCGCACAGGCCGATGACCATGCCGGGGTTTTTGGCCTTGTAGCCCTTGAGGGCCCCCACGTTGCCGTAGAGCTTTTGCTCGGCGTGCTCCCGCACGGCGCAGGTGTTGTAGATGACCAGGTCGGCCTCCTCCCGGCGCTCGGTGAAGTCGTAGCCGATCTCGGCGAGCATCCCCTTGATCTTCTCCCCGTCGCTGACGTTTTGCTGGCAGCCGTAGGAGTGGATGTGGGCCAGGGGCCGCCGGGCCCCGTAGAGGGCGAGGCACTGCTGCCTGGCGGCCTCGATCCCCGCGCTGGAAAAGCGGGGGGAAGGCGGGTTTGTTTGGCTCTTCAAAGGTGTTCCTCCTAATTTGTCCATTCGCGTTTTATCATACCATTTTTGTCCCTTTGCTTCAAGTTCCGGTTGTGAAGATTGTGAAAATTCGCAGAAAACCTTCCATCTTTTTTCCGGGTATACTATAATCGGTATTTATAAGGATGTGATTTTTTGAAACCGACACAAGACTTCAACTTCAAGCGGTGGGTCTGGCCCATCACCTACGGCATTCTGCTCTTCTTTTTGCTGCAAAACATCGGCCGCCTCTTTAACCTGGCGGACGGGATGATGGGGCTCCTCTCCCCCATTGTCATCGGCTTTTTCATCGCCTTTATCCTCAACATCCCCATGCGGGCCATCGAGCGGGGGCTAGTCGACCGCTTCCTCATCCGCAAGGAGCTGCCCTCCCTGCGCCGCACCGTCTCCATCCTGCTGACGCTGCTGGTGGTGATCCTCCTCTTCACCGTCATCATCCGCTACGTGGGCCCCCAGCTCACCGACAGCGTGATGCTGCTGGGCCGGCAGATGCCAGGCTACATGAACGAGGTGCAGAAGTGGGTGACCGACATCTCGCAAAACGTCGAGCTGCCCGCCGAGGTGGCCACCAAACTCACCACCTATTTTAACGACGCCCTGCAGTGGCTGCTCAACTTCCTCACCGACTTTGTGCCCAAACTCATCGGCGGGGTGGTGGGGTTTGCCTCCAGCCTCATCAACGTGTTCATGGGCTTCGTCTTCGCCCTCTACATGCTCTTTAACAAGGAGAAGATGGTGCGCGGGGTGAAAAAGCTCGCCGCCGCCCTCCTCCCCGAGAACATCTTCCGCAAGGTGCACGACGTGGCCGCCCTCACCAACAACACCTTCAACGGCTACTTCACCGGCCAGCTCACCGAGGCCTTTGTCCTCGGCGGCCTCTGCTTTTTGGGGATGAGCATCTTCCGCTTCCCCTATGCCCCCCTCATCAGCGTCATCGTGGGGGTCACTGCCCTCATCCCCATCCTGGGCGCCTATCTGGGGGCCATCCCCAGCGCCTTCCTCATCCTCATCGAGAGCCCCATCAAGGCCCTGTGGTTCGTCATCTTCATCGTCTGCCTGCAGCAGTTGGAGGGCAGTCTCATCTACCCCCGCATCGTGGGCTCCTCCATCGGCCTCACCGGCTTTTGGGTGATGGCGGCCCTCATCGTCGGCGGCGGCATCGCCGGCATCCCCGGGGTCATCATCGGCGTCCCCGCCTGCTCGGTCCTCTACACCCTCACCTCCAAAAAGACAAACGAGGTCCTCAAGAAAAAACAGCTGGACATCCGCTGACCCCCACCGGTAAAAAGCGGCGCCACCCATAATGGGTGGCGCCGCTTTTCTCAAAGTCAGTGGAAATCTGTTTAAGACTGGGTGAAGGAGATGTCGATGTTGCCGTTGGTGGTGGCGCAGTAAAACTGCTTCTGTGCGCCCGTCCCGCCGCTCTCGCCCAGGTTGGACTTGCCGTTGGTGGTGGTGCAGCGGTAGTTGTAATCTCCCTGGCTGCCCACAAAGCTGCCCTTGATGGAGGCATTGGTGGTCTTGAAGTTGGCGGTGATGGCCTCTAGCCGCTCAAACTCGACCCGGCCGTTTTTGGAGGTGGCGGCAAAGGTCTTGACGCAGGAGATGCGCTCGAGCCGCACAGCGGCGTTGGTGGTCTCCACCGTGGCCACCCCCGCCTGGGAATCCTCCAGGGTGAGGGCGCCGTTGGTGGTCTTGAGCCAGAGGGTGTTTCCCACGTCCAGGGCCCGCCCTTTGATGGTGCCGTTTTTGGTCTCTGCCTCCAGTTCGCCGCTGGCGGAGACACTGTCCAGGTCGATGGAGGAGTTGGTGGTCTTCATCTCCAGCCGGTTTGCCTTGACCTGGGTGAGGTGCAGCGAGCCGTTGGTGGTCGAGAGGGTGGTCGTCCCCGCCACCGACAGGTCCTCCAACTCGATGCGGGCGTTGGTGGTGCTGGCCTTCAACTGGGGCAGGGTGCAGCTCTCCACCTCGATGGCGGCATTGGAGGTGTCCAGCGACAGGCCCTCCAACCGCTCCATCCCGTTACAGCTGATCTTGCCGTTGGTGGTGCGCACCGAGAGCAGTTTCTGGTAGTCCTGCGGCACCCGCAGGACACAGCGGGTGCGGGCCTCGTTCAGGCCGCTGAACATCCCCGACCAGACCCGACGCAGCCAGTTGTAGTGCCGCTCGGTGTTGACGCTGCGCACCCGCAGCACCCCGTTCTCGTTGGATATTTCAAACTTGCAGTACTTGGTCTCGGTGTACTCGAGGGCGATCTCCGTCCCCTCGGCAGGGAGGATCTCCACCCGCCGGTTGCCCAGCTCCAGGCGGATCTCCTCCACCCCCTCGGCCGGGGCACTGTAACTCTTCTCCTCGATTTCGCCGCTGGTGGCATCCAACTGCCAGACGTCGAAGCCGACCATGGCAAAGGCGCCGCCCGCCAGCAGGGCCCCGGCGACACAGAGCGCCGCGGCGGCGATCAGCCAACCCCTAATGTGCTTCATTGACAGCAGCCCCCTTTCTCTTTTTCCCAATGCTGCCCAGCCAGCCAAAGAGGGCGCTGCAGCCCTTCATCATGACCTTTGCCAGCCCCCATCCCCCCAGGAAGGAGAGGATGGCAAACCCCGCAAACAGCAGGCAGATCCCGATTTGAAAGGCCCCGATCACGGTGTTTTGCGCCAGCAGCGCAAAGGAGGGCACTAAGTAGATGAATCCCGACGCCAAAAAGGCAAAGGACATGACAAACAGGGAGAGCACCAGCATCCACCCGACGAGGAGCAGGGCCAGGGCGACCATGCCGACCGCCAGCGCCAAACTCGCCCAGATGGGGCTGGTCACCGCCAGCAGCACGATTTTCAGCACCTGGCTGTCCTCTCTCTGGCGGGGCGGTGGGGGCGCGTAGGGCTGCCCGTAAGGCGGTGCGCCGTAGTTTCCCACCAGGGGGGCGCCGTAGGGCGGACGGGGGGCGGTGAAAGGCGCTTGTCCCCCCATCTGCGGCCGCGGGTCGCCGGTCGGAGGCGTCTGCGGCGGGGGCGCGGCGGGCTCCTTCTTGGCGCCGCCCTCGCTCTCGGCAATCAGCTTGTCGGCGATCTCCTCCACCGGGCCAAACTGGGCGATGACCTCCTCCTCGTCCAGCCCCGCCTCCAGCTTGTCGGCGATCATCTCGTTGTAGTAGTCCATGGCCATGTCCCGCTCACCCTCTGACAGCGGCGCGATCTTCTGGCGCAGGGCGTTCATAAATTCGTCCCGTCTCACAGTGCATCCTCCCCCAAAATATAGCAGTAGATCCTCTTCAGCTGCGGCCAGTCCCCGGCGAACTCGCCCAGGCGGCGGATCCCCTCTTCGGTGATCTTGTAGTATTTGCGCAGGCGGCCGTTGTGCGCCTGCGAATAGGTGGTGAGACAACCGCTCCCCTCCAGGCGCTTGAGGATCGGATAGAGAGTCGACTCCGATATCTCTACATATTCCGAGAGATCGCCTATGATTTTGTACCCGTATGAGTCTTCCTTTTTCAGGGCGGTGAGGACGCATGCCTCCAGCAATCCCTTTTTCATCTGTACGTCGATGGCTCATCCCTCCTTACACACAATACTATATTGTACATAGTATCATTTGTCAACCCTATTTCTCCTCTTTTTTGAAGGTTGCAAAAAAAGGGTGGATGGGGCATAATGGAGAGCGTTTGAAAAGAAGGGAAATCGAACCGTATCGAGAAAGGAGAACTTCTGTGAAAAACCGCTTTGTCACCCCAGGGGGCGAGTTTGTCATCCGCCCCACAGGGGAAGAGGACTGCCCGCTCATCCTCTCCTTTATCAAGGAGCTGGCCGAGTACGAGAAGATGGGCGACTTGGTGGAAGCCACCGCCGAGACCCTGCGCCACTCCCTCTTTGAGCGGGGGGCCGCCCGCTGCGTCATCGGCGAGCTGGAGGGGGAGCCGGTGGGGTTTGCCCTCTACTTCTACAACTTCTCCACCTTTGTCGGCAAACCCGGCCTCTATCTGGAGGACCTGTTCGTCCGCCCAGCCCACCGCGGGCTGGGGCTGGGCAAGCTCCTGCTGCAATACCTGGCCAACCTGGCGCGGGAGGAGGACTGCGGCCGGATGGAGTGGTTCTGCCTGGACTGGAACGCCCCTTCCATCGCCTTTTACAAAAAGATGGGCGCCCGCCCGCTGGACGACTGGACGGTCTTTCGCCTGGACGCCCAGGCCCTGGAAGACCTCGCCTTCCCCCAGTAGCCGCCCCCTCCAAAAGCCGGCAACACCCCCTCTTTGGAGGGGGTGTTTTTGCGCGCCCCCGGCAATCCGTCTCCGCGGTGGGATTGTCAGGAGGGCACTTTTTTTGTATACTGTCTTTAAAAGGCATTCTGATGAACCTGTTTTTTTAGAAATTTGAGCAGGAAAGGGGGCGAAACCACCTTGCAAAGACAGCGCGTTCCCACCCTGCGCCTGGTCGCCTGCCTGGCGGCCGCCTCCCTTTTGTTGGGCGGCTGCGCCGCCTTCTCCCAAGACGACGTCCCCCTCTCCTCTCCTGTCAGCGCAGCCGATCTGGGGATCGACATGGACTGCAGGGACCAGGGCCGTCTCACCGCCGGAGACGAAAACTACATCTATGCCGCAGGCAGGCGGGGCATCTACCAAATCGGCAGGGGAACAGCCAGCGGCGAATTGATCCTCCCCCTGTCCTCCCGGGCGCAGTCCCTCATCCGCTACCAGAAATACCTCTACTACCTGCAAGACAGCGCCCTCTTTGCCCTGGATCTGCAGACCCGCGCCGTCCACCCCCTGGGGATCGAGGCGGGGGACGTCTCCCTCCTCAAAGACGCCCTCTATGTCACCACCCCCGACGGCGGCGATCGGCTGCTCTACCGGCTGCAAAATCCCCTCGCCCCGACCCTGGAGGAGCAGGTGCCCGCCGACGAGGGGGCCAGCTACCCCCACTTTTACAGCGGCGTTCTCAGCGGTTCCGCCGGTGTCGCCTACCGGGAGTGGGTGGATGAGAAAGACCTCCTCTCCCTGAACGTCGCCCTCCTCTCGACCGAGAAGGGCGAGCTGGCATCCCCCCTCTCCCTGCCCAGCGAGCGCAACGGCTCCCACCTGGTCACCCCAGAGGGCGTCTACTACGCGGACAACGGCATCTACCGGGCCCCCTTTGGCGGAAGCCGGATGCACCTCACCGTCAGCCGCGCGACCTTTCCCATCTTCATCACCTACGACAGCCAGTGGATCTATTTTATGGACGGCGCCAATTCGGAGAAAAGGGTCTACCGCCTGCGCTGGGAGACGGTGGAGGAGATCCCCCGATTGCAGGGGATCGACTCCTTTGAGGTCATCTGCGACTGGATCTATTTCTACGACGAGACCTCCGATGTCCTCTGTCGCTTTTACATGGGGCAGCCCGAGAGCTCTTTGCAGATGGAGATGGAATTTTTGGTAAAGAAACCCTCATAGACGGACAAAAGGCGGCTGGAAAAACAGCCGCCTTTTTGTAATATGTGTTCGCAGCGGCAAGCGGCTTTCCATCTCCCCAAAGCCCCTCCCCCGCGGGGGTCGAACCCGCCTAAAGTCGGGAAAAAGGGAAGGTGCCCCTGCCGCCGCCCCCGTCTGTACAGGTGTGGCAAAGCGCCGGCCCCCCCTCTCTTTGCCGGGGGGGATTTTCTGTTCTCGCAAAACAAAAAAAGAAGCAACCAAATCGGTTGCTTCTCGTGGCGGAAAGAGAGGGATTCGAACCCTCGAGACGGTATCACCGCCTACACGATTTCCAGTCGTGCGCCTTCGACCAGCTCAGCCATCTTTCCGCATATCGCAGGGCGCTCATTTATTATACCCATGGGTTTCCAAAAAATCAACCCCCTTTTTTTCATTTTCGCAAATAATTTGTCTCTTTGTGCCCACACTATCTGCAAAACCAAAATAGGGGGAAAACGAATCATGGACCAGAACACGGAAATGCTCGACTTCATCTACAAAAACACCGAAATGGGGCTCTCCACCCTCGACCGGCTGGTGGGGATCGCCGAGGACGACCACTTCAAGGTCGCCCTCCTCACCCAAAAGGAGGAGTACCACAAAATCTTCGCCGAGGCCAAACAGCTGGCCGGAGTGGAGCTGGAAAAGACCGGCGCCATGGCCAAATTCTCGGCCTATATGATGCTGGAGCTCAAGACCCTGGCCGACAACTCCCCCTCCCACATCGCCGAGATGCTCATTCAGGGCAGCACCATGGGGGTGGTGGACATGACCAAGCGGCTCAAGGAGTACACCTGCGCCAGCGACGAGGTGCGCGCCCTGGCCCAAAAACTGCTGGAGACCGAGCAGCAAAACATCGAGACCATGAAGGGGTTTTTGCGCTAGCAGGCCGTCACAGCCCCTGGGAGCGGAGCAGCCCCCGGTAGTAGTTTTGCGGCCGGTGGGCCTCAAAGGAGATGGCGCCCGGCAGCCGCGGGGGGCCGACGGCGACCCGGATGCCCACATGGCGAAACCCCATCCAGGCAAAGGGCACCTTGGTGACGATGTCGTTGCCGTTTTCCACCCGAAAGGTCTTGAACACCCGCCGGTTGAAGGACTGGGCAAAGGCCCGGTTGCCCACCCGCGGGCAGCCGAAGAGCACCACCTCAAAGTCCTTCTCGGGAAAGTTGTACTGTAGATCCACCGCGCACAAAACCGCCAGAGCCGCCCCGTAGGAGTGGCCGGTGACCCGCACCTTCTCCGCCTCTTTGGGGAGAAAATAGCGGATGGCGTCGCGCACTTCGGGGTTTTTGTACATGTCGATAAAGCCTCCGTGCACCCGAATTTTGGAAGCGGCGTTGTCGTAGGGGATCTTCTTTTTGCAAAAGCGGAAATCGGTGGCCCAGTCCCTGGCCGAATCGGTTCCCCGAAAGGCGATGTAGACGGTTTTACCCACGCACTCCATATAGAGCTGGATGCCCGTCTTCCCGCTGTCGATAAAGCGCACTTCCCGCCCCTTTTTTACCGGCAGGTTGTCGCCGTAGGCCGCGGCCGACAGCTCCAGCATCGCGGCAAAGCCCTTGTATTCCATCTTCAAAACACCCCCGGAGCCAGTCTATGCTCCGGGGGTGTCTCTCTGCGCCCCTACGCCTCGGGCAGGCCCAGCACCTCGCCCGCCTCTTCCTCGGGCAGCTGGCTCACCTCTTTTAGGCGGCGCTGGATCTGGCGGGTGCGCACCCCCACCAGCCGGTCCAGCTCGCTGCCCGCCTGTTCCAGCCGCTGTTGGGCGGCCGAGAGGGCCCCTTCGAACTTGCCGAACTCGGTCTTGACCGCCCCCAGCACCTGCCACACCTCGCCCGAGCGCTTTTGGATGGCCAGGGTGCGAAAGCCCATCTGCAGGCTGTTGAGCATGGCCGCCATGGTGGTGGGCCCGGCCAGGCTGATCTTGTACTCGTTTTGCAGCGTCTCCACCAGCCCCCGGCGGACCACCTCGGCGTAGAGCCCCTCCACCGGCAGGAAGAGGATGCCGAAATCGGTGGTGTGGGGCGGGGCGATGTACTTGTCGCGGATGTCCTTGGCAAACTGCTTGACCCGCCGCTCCAATGCGGTGCCCAACTGCTCGATCTCGGCGGGGTCGCCCCGGTCGTAGGCGTCCATCAGCTGGGCGTAGGCGTCGGCCGGGAATTTGGCGTCAACGGGCAGCCAGACCGGCTCCTCCCCGTCCCCCGGCAGCTTGACGGCAAACTCCACCACGTTCTTGCTCCCCGGTTTGGTGCAGACGTTCTGGCCGTACTGCTCGGGGGCGAGGATCTGCTCCAGGATGGCCCCCAGCTGGATCTCGCCCAGGATGCCCCGGGTCTTGACGTTGGAGAGGACCTTTTTCAGATCCCCCACCCCCACGGCCAGGGTCTGCATCTCCCCCAGGCCTTTGTAGACCTGCTCCAACCGCTCGCTGACCACCTTGAAGGACTGGCCCAGCCGCTCGTCCAGGGTCTTTTGCAGCTTTTCGTCCACCGTCAGGCGGATCCGGTCCAGCTGGCGGGCGTTGTCCTCCTGCATGGCGCTGACCCGGTTTTGCAGGGTGGCGCGCATCTGCTCCATCTGCTCGGCGCTCTGGCGGGTGAACTCGGCCATCCGGGCGTCGGTGCCCCGCACCGAGCGGTCCACCGACTGCTGCAAGCTCTCCTGCCGCAGGGTCAGCTGGGTGTTCAGGTCCCCCAGCCGCTCGTTGAGGACGGCGGTGAACTGCCGCTGGGACTGGGCCAGCACCTCCCCCAGCCCGGTGACCGAGGCCTGCACCGTCTGCAGGGTGTCCGCCCGGGCGGCCTGGGCCTCCTGCCGCAGGGCCTCCTTCAGCTCCTCCCCGCCGGCATCCCCCCTGCGCCGCAGCAGCAAAATCAGCACCGCCGCCTGCAGGGCCAACACCGCGGCCAACACCAGCAAAATCGCCATCTCCAAAACCGATCCCTCCACCCTTTTCAAAAAAGAACTGTTGTTTAGTATAGCACATCTCCCCGCCGGTTGCACCCCCAAACGGGCGCAAAAAGGGCGCGGGGCCCGCTCTCTGCCCCGCGCCTTTCAGACGGCTACTCCCCGGCTGCCTCCGGCTCGGCGGAGGGCGGCTCGCTGGCGTCCAGCTCCTCCTCCACCTGCTCGCAGATAAAGGTGAACATCTCCCGCGCCATGTCGGCAAACCGCCGCACCTGGCCCCGCCCCATCTCGTAGGGGACGTCGGTGGGGTACCGGGTCTCGATGTAGCAGTGGTTGAGGGCCGCGCTCTCGTCCAGCCACTGTGTGAATTCTTCGTCGTGCTTGACGGCCTGTTTGCAGAGCCAGGAGAGGTTGTGCCCGTCCACCAGGTTCCCGGTCTTGACCAGGATATAGGCCTTTAGGGCCTTTTCGATGGCCTGCTGGCAGTGGAAGGCACAGCTGAAATAGCAGCGGTCCTCCCGCCGCAGCAGCTCCACCGTCTCCATGTCCTCCTCGGCCCTGTCCATCCAGTCGTAGTAGCGGCGGCTGTCCCCGGTGTTGTGTCTACGCCTCATAGAGCACCTTCCCCAGCCGCCGCACCTTGGCGGCAAAAGAGCCCCGTTCCCCGGCCAGCTGCGCCCACTCCCCGGGGGTGTAGAGGACCACGTCAAAGGGCACCGGGCTGTCGATGGCCAAGTAGAGCTCCTTCTCCAGCCGCCGCTTGTCCGCGGTGTCGGCCACCACCACCAGCTTGAAGCTGGCGGTCTTGCCCGACAGCGTCAGCTTGCGGTTGAAGAGAATCACCTTCTCCGGCCGCGCCAGCCGCCGCACCTCTGCACAGACCTGCAAGATCTGTTCGCCCAAACCCTGTTCTTCCATCGGCACTCCCTCCTCTTTTTCAAACAGCGGGGCCGCCGCCCCATCTGCCCTTAGTTTACCCCTTTCCCCCGCCCCTTGCAACCGAATGCCCGCCCCGGGCTGGGAATTTTGCCCCAATTGTGCTATCCTGGTGGGGCAAGAGAAGAGAGACAGGAGGTATTTTTTATGGCAAAACAGTGTTGGAAACCGGGGGCGCTGCTGGCGCCGGTGCCGGCGGTGCTGGTCAGCTGCGGCGAGGGGGAGCGCTCCAACCTCCTCACCGTCGCCTGGACCGGCACCGTCTGCACCAAGCCGGCCATGACCTACATCTCGGTGCGGCCGGAGCGCCACTCCTACCCCCTGATCCGCGAGAGGGGCGAGTTCGCCATCAACCTGGTGAGCCGCCCCCTGCTGCGCGCCTGCGACTGGTGCGGCGTCCGCTCCGGCAGGGACGGGGACAAATTTGCCGCCGCCGGGCTCACCCGCGCCCCGGCCAGCAAGATCGCCGCCCCCCTGGTGGCCGAGAGCCCGGTGAACCTGGAGTGCCGGGTCACCCAGGTGCTGGAGCTGGGCAGCCACCACATGTTTCTGGCCGAAATCGTGGCGGTGGACGTGGAGGAGTCCCTTCTGGACGGGAGCGGGAAACTCTGTTTGGACCGGGCCGAACTCATCCACTACACCCACGGCGAGTACTTTGCCCAGGGGGAGAAGCTGGGCAGCTTTGGCTACACGGTGCGGGGCCCCGGCCGCAAGAAGACCCAGCGGTTCGTCCCCCCTTCGGCGGAAAAATAGGGGGAGCTGTCAAACCGGCCCAAAATGCCTTGCAAAACCCTGCAACTGCCCTCAAATCATAAAGGGGGATGGACATTTTCCCGGGAAATTGATGCAAAGCGTTCATTTACGAACCACGCCCCCCGCCGTATAATGGGAGGGAAAGAACAGCGACAAAACGCCTCTCTCCCGAGAGCGAGAAAGAACAGGTGACGCAAATCATGCAGAACTTTACATTTCACAACCCCACCCGCATCCTCTTCGGCAAGGGCCGGGAGGACGAGGTCGGCGCCGTCGCCAGAGAGTACGGCAGCCGCGCCCTGGTCCACTTCGGCGGCGACTACCTGCGCAAAAACGGGCTTCTCGAGCGCATCGAGGCCTCTCTGAGCGCCGCCGGCATCGAGTTTGTCGAGTACGACGGGGTGGTCCCCAACCCCCGCCTCTCCACCGTGAAAGAGGGCATCCGCCTCTGCCGGGAGAACCAGCTGGACTTTGTGCTGGCCATCGGCGGGGGCAGCGCCATCGACTCCTCCAAGGCCATTGCCGCCGGCGCCTGCATGGACGGCGACGTGTGGGACTGCTTCACCGGCAAGGCCCAGGTACAAAAGGCCCTGCCCATCGGGGTGGTGCTGACCATCCCCGCCTCCGGCTCGGAATCCAGCAAGGCCTGCATCATCACCAAGGATGAGGGCAGCCAGAAGCGGATGTGCTCCTCCCCCCACATCCTCCCCAAATTCGCCATCCTCGACCCCGAGACCACCTACACCCTCCCCGCCTACCAGACGGCGGCGGGCTGCTGCGACATCATGTCCCACCTGATGGAGCGCTACTTCACCCAGACCGAGCACGTGGACTTCACCGACCGGCTGCTGGAGGGGGCCCTGCGCACCATGCTGGTGACCGCCCCCCGCGTCCTGGCCGAGCCGGACAACTACGACTACCGGGCCGAGGTGATGTTCGTGGGCAACGTGGCCCACAACGACCTGCTGGGGATGGGCCGGGAGGAGGACTGGGCCTGCCACGACATCGAGCACGAGCTCTCGGCCCTCTACGACGTGACCCACGGCGCGGGGCTCACCGTCATCACCCCCGCCTGGATGAAGTACGTCTACAAGCAAAACCTCCCCCGCTTCGTGCAGTTCGCCGTGCGGGTGATGGACGTGGATCTGGCCTTTGACCAGCCCGAGGCGATCGCCCTGGAGGGCATTCGCCGGCTGGAGGCCTTCTTCCGCTCCCTGGGGATGCCCACCTCCTTTGCCGACTTGAAGATCCCCGCCGACCGCATCCCCGAGATGGCCCGGCGCGCCCTGGACGGCCGCCCCTATGCCGGCCACTTTGCCCGCCTGAACGAGGAGGACATCGCCGCCATCTACCGCCTGGCCCTGTAAGGGTCCGCCCCATCTAAAGAAGAGAGAGCCCCCCGCCCAAAGGATGGGCGGGGGGCTCTTTTGGGGAGAAACAGGGTGGCAACGCGCGGGCAACCCTCATTGCCGCTGCTGCGCCCGCTGGAAAAAAGCGGGTAAAGACTATTTGTCCCTCCCCCCACCAAGGCAGAGGGGCGGCTTCCCACCTGTGCAAAGGCGGCCCTCCCCTGCCTGCCGGGCCCCCCCTTCTCCCGCCAAAAAAGCGGCCCTCGCCGAGAGGGCCGCTTTTCTCACTTTATAGGGAGAGCCGGTCAGATTTTAAAGTGCATCCACTTGCCGCTGTGAAAGCGCATGTAGGTCAGCAGGAACCGGGCCAGCTGATCCACCGCCAGCCCCAGCCAGGCGCCGAAGAGGCCCATGTTCAGGGGGTAGCAGAAGAGGTAGCCCAGCCCCGGGCGGATGAAGGTGACGCTGATGAGGGAGACCACGGCGGTGAACTTGGTGTCCCCCGCCCCCCGCAGGCAGCCGGAAAAGACCACCTGGGCCACCTGCATAAAGGTGATGACAGCCATGATGACCATGATCATCTCGCCGTAGCGGAGGATCTCCTCCTCCCGCGAAAAGAGCATGAAGATGGGGGTGCCCAGGGCGATACAGACCACCGAGATGGCGGCCGAAAAGAGGACCCCCATCCGCTGGCAGACCCCGCCGTAGATCTTGGCCATGTCCCGCCGGTTTTCGCCCAGGCTGCGCCCCACCAGGGCGATGGCCGCCACCGAGAGCCCGTCGCCAAAGGAGAAGGAGATGTTCATGATGTTCATCCCGATTTGGTGGGCGGCAAAGGCGGTGGTGCCCAATTTGGCCACCAGCACCGCGTAGACCAGAAAGCCGATGCGCAGAAACACCTGTTCGGCCAGGGTGCTGGAGCCGATGTTGACGATGGCCGAGAGGTTGTGCCGATCGAACTTGAGGCTGAAGAAGTCCTGAATGCTGAGGAACTGACCGGGGTGCATCACCGAGACAAAGCTCATGACACAGGCGCAGATGGTGCCGGCCACCGTGGCGATGGCCGCCCCCTGTACCCCCAGCTTGGGGAAGCCCAGGTTCCCCCCGATGAGGAGGTAGTTGAGGACGATGTTCACCCCGTTGGAGACCAGGTTGGTGCGCATGGCGATCTTGGTGTTGCCACAGCCCCGCTGGGCGGCGTTGATGACCATGGAGAGGACGTTGAAGATCATCCCCCCCTGGATGATGCGCAGGTAGCCCACCGCCGCGTCGTGGGTGTCGGGGGCCGAGCCGCACAGGCGGATGATGGGGTCGGCCCAAATCACCGTCACCACCGAGATGACGACCGTCAGCACCACCGAGATGATCAGGGCCTGCACCAGCACCCGGTTGGCGCTGTCCCGGTCCCCCTCGCCCCGGCGGCGGGCCACAATGGCCGAGATGGCCACGTTCAGCGACATAAAGACCGCCAGGGCGATGAATTTCGGCTGGGTGGTGAGCCCCACCGCCGCAATGGCGTAAGAGCCCAGCGAGCTGACCATCACCGTGTCCACCATCCCCACCAGACTGATGAGGAAGGACTCCAAAATGGAGGGCCAGGCAATGTTCAGCGTCGTCTTTAAGACGGTCCGTTCGTCGGGGACCTCCCCCTCCTGCTCCACGCCCCGCATCAACTTCTCACATCGAAATAGCTGCACGTTCACACCCACTTTACAATATTTCGCTTTTATTCACATTTTCATTATACACCCATTCCCGCAGGGGTAAAGGGGGAAGCGGGAATGCTGCCGATTTTTGACGTTTTTCTGCTCAGAGCTGCACAACCCCGCTCCATTTTGCAACATCGTGCCAAAAAAGGGGCCGAAGCACCGCCTCTTTGGCGGCCCCTCGGCCCTTTTTTCCACCGCCCTCTCCCCTTTTGGAAAAAGAGGGCGCAGCAAATGTCTCTTCCTTTGGCCCGCCTACTCGGCGGCGGGGATCAGTTCCCGATAGTCGTGCAGGGCCCAGTCGGCCAGGGCGCGCAGGCGGTCCCACTGGGGCGCGTTTTTGTCGTCGGCGATGGCCGCCGTCTGAAACCCGGCCCCCTTCGCCGTCTCGACGGCCAGCGGGCTGTCCTCAAAGACCGCGCAGTCCCCCGCCGGGGTCTGCAGCCGGGCCGCCGCCTCCAAAAAGACGGCGGGGTCACTCTTGGGCTTGTCGTCCAGCTCCACCGCGCTGACCACCGCCGCAAAGTAGGGCAGCAGCCCGTGGGCGCCCAGCACCTCGCCCGCCACCCGCGGGTCGGCCAGGGTGGCCACCGCGCAGGGGACCCCCTCCCCCTTTAAATACTGGAGAAAGGGCAGGACCCCCGGCTTGAGGGGGACGGCGCAGTAGCGGTCCCTGACCATCTGGTACTGCTCAAAGACCATCTGCCCCGGGGTCTTGTCGAGGCCGTAGAGGGCGATGAGCCAGGCCATGGCCTGTTCGTAGGTCTTCCCCTGGATGCGCTGGTAGTAGTGTTCGGGCAGGGGGTGGCCCAGCTGCTCGATATAGCGGTCGGTCACCCCGTCCCAGATGTGGGTGGACTGGGTGAGGGTGCCGTCCATGTCAAAGATGGCGGCGCGAAAGGGCAGCATCGTCTCTCCTCCTGTCAAGGGCCGGGCGGGTTTCCCGGGAAATCAGCGGTTGGGCACGTCGGAGGTGCCCTTTTCCCGCAGGTAGGTGGACTCCAGATCGGCCAGGTGGAGCTTCACCGCCAGCGGGTACATCCGAAAGGCGTTGCTCATGGCAAAGCTGCCGCCCCGCACCGAGTCGTCAAAGCCCCCCATGTGCCAGCGGATGGCCATGGCCTCGCTGGTCTTGAGGCGCATGAACCGCTCGATGAGAAAGACCGACTTTTCGCCGTGGCCGTAGGGGAAGGAATCCTCCACCTGGTAGAAGGGGACCTTCTCCCACTGGCCGGTCTCCTCATTTTTGACGTTGCGGCTGCCCACCTTATAAAACTGGGCCTTGCAGAGGTCGTGGAGGAGCCCGCAGATGGCAAAGCTCTCCAGGTTGTCCTCCCCCTCCTGAAAGTGCTGCTCCACCATGGTGTGAAAGACGCTGATGGAGTGGCGCGCCAGCCCGCCCTCACAGGCGCAGTGGTAGCGGGTGCTGGCCGGGGCGGTGAAGAAGTCGGTGTTCTCCAGCCAGGCCAGCAGCTTTTCGCTGCCGGGGCGGGAGACGTGCTGGGTGAAGAGCGAGATAAACTCGGCCTTGTAGTCCACTTCCTGTTCCATGGGCGACCTCTCCTCCCCGCTACTTGTTGTGTTTGAGCCACTGGATGCAGCAGTTGGCGTAGACCGCCGCCACCGCCGGCAGGGAGCGCTCGTCAAAGAGGGCCTTGGGGTTGTGCAGCCCGAAGAGATGGCCCTCTTCCCGGGTGCCCATGCCGCAGTGGAACATGGCCCCCGGGCGCTGTTCGGTGAAGTAGGCGAAGTCGTCCGAGCCCATGATACGGGGCCCCTCGGTGATGCAGTCCTCCCCCACCACCTCTTTCATGTACCCCTGCATCTCCCTTGTAAAGGCGGGGTCATTTACAGTGGGGGGCGTCTCGGACTCGTAGCTGATCTCGGCAGTGGCGCGGAAGGTGGCGGCGGTGCTGTGGATGATCTCCTCCATCCGCTTCTTGGCAAATTTCCGCACCTCGGGGTCAAAGGCGCGCAGGGTCCCCTGCAGCACGCAGTCGGAGGGGACGATGTTGGGCGCCTGCCCCGCCTGGATGCTGCCGAAGGTCAACACCACCGGCTGCAGGGCCGAGACCTCGCGGGCGATAATGGACTGCAGGGCGATGACGACGTGGGCCGCCACATTCACCGGGTCCACCCCTGTCTCGGGCATCGAGCCGTGGCTGCCCTCGCCGTGGATGGTGACCTTGAAGATGTCGCTGGAGGCGAGGATCGGCCCCTCCAGCAGCCGGACGGCCCCGGCCTTCATGGGGATGGAGGTGTGGGTGCCGAAGACCGCGTCCACGTGGGGGTTTTCCAGCACCCCCTTCTCGATCATCTCCACCGCGCCCTTGATGGGCTCCTCGGCGGGCTGGAAGCAGAGTTTGACCCGGCCCTCCAGCTCGTCCTCGTGCTCTTTGAGCAGCTGGGCGGCCCCCAGCAGGGTGGCGGTGTGGATGTCGTGCCCACAGGAGTGCATGGCCCCGTTTTGGGACTTGAAGGGCTCGTCGGTCTCCTCGGCCATGGGCAGGGCGTCCATGTCGGCGCGCACCAGCAGCACCTTGCCGTCGGTCTTTTTGCCGGCCATGGCCACAAAGCCGCTGGGGCAGATGTCCTCCACCTCATACCCCATCTCGGTGAGGCGCTTTTTCACGTAGGCGGCAGTGAGGGGCAGTTCAAAGCCCAGCTCGGGGTTTTGGTGCAGATAGCGGCGGTCAGCCACCATCTGGTCCTGGAGTTCCCAGGCGCGTTCCAACAGGGGATGGCGCATTGCAAAACACACTCCTTTTTACGGCAAACGGGTGTACGGTCGGTCTGGTTTACCCCTTCTGGGCGATGATGGCCCGCATCCTGTCGATGAGCATGTGCAGGGCCACCTGGTTGTGCCCCCCTTCGGGGACGATGATGTCGGCGTATTTCTTGTTGGGCTCGACAAACTGGTCGTGCATCGGCTTGACGGTGGTCAGGTACTGGTTGACCACCGAGTCCAGGTCGCGGCCCCGCTCCTTGACGTCGCGCACCAGCCGGCGGAGGATGCGCACGTCGGCGTCGGTGTCGACAAAGACCTTCATGTCCATCATGTCCCGCAGGGTCTTGTCCTCAAAGATCATGATCCCCTCGAGGATGATGACCTTGGCCGGGTTGACCTGCACCTGTTCGCCGGTGCGGGTGTGCTCCACAAAGGAGTAGACCGGCCGCATCACCGATTTACCCTCCCTGAGCTGTTTTAAGTGCGTGACGAGCAACTCGGTCTCAAAGGCGTTGGGGTGATCAAAATTGAGCTTGGCGCGCTCCTCATAGGTCATGTCGTCGTGGGCCTTGTAGTAGTCGTCGTGGCACATGATGATCACATCTTCATCGCAAAAGGCCGCTTTCAGCTTGTAGGCCAGGGTGCTTTTGCCCGAACCGGTGCCCCCCGCAATGCCGATGATGGTGGTCTTGTCCTGTTGCATGCTCTTCCTCCTGCTGCTTTTTCTCGTGTCGCCCCGTGGGGCTATTGGTACCATTATAGCGAATTTGTGCGGCGTTTTCCATCCCCCTGTCAAAACTCGGTCGAGAGAGGTCCCCTTTCCCCCCACCGCCCCCCTGTGGTATACTTGATGATAACCTGTATTTGCGAAGGGAGGGCGGCGCCGTGCGCATTGCCATCTGTGAGGACGAGGAGGCCCAGGCCCAGTACCTGGCGGCCCTGGCGCGGCGCTGGGCCGCCGACCAGGGCCAGGCGCTGCAGGTGGACTGCTACCCCACCGCCGAGAGCTTTTGGTTTGCCCGGCAGGGGGATGCGGGCGCCGATCTCCTCCTGCTGGACATCCAGCTGCCGGGGGAGAGCGGGCTCGATCTGGCCCGGCGGCTGCGGGGCGAGGGGGAGACCCTGCCCATCGCCTTTGTCACCGGGCTCGACGAGCACCTGGGGGAGGGCTACGAGTTGGAGGCCCTGCACTACCTGGTCAAGCCGGTGTCGGAAGAGCGGTTTTTCGCCCTGTTGGACCGGGCGGCCCGGCGGCTGCCGGAGCCGACTTTGGTGATCCGGGTCGAGGGGGAGGAGCGCCGCCTGCTGCAGCGGGAGATCCTCTGCGCCCAGGCCGGCGACCGCCAGACCCTGCTGCACACCCTGCGGGGGGATTTCGCCCTCCCCCTCTCGCTGGAAAAGGTGGAGAAGGCCCTGTCCCCCGACCTCTTTTTTCGCTGCCACCGCTCCTGTCTGGTGTCGCTGCGCGCCATCGCCCGCCTGGGGCGGGAGGAGCTGGTTTTGGACGACGGCACCCGCCTGCCCGTCAGCCGGCGGATGGGGCCCCAACTGGGGCGGGCCTTTGCCCGCTGCAACGGAGGGATGCTGCTGTGAACCCCTTTCTTGTCGCCGCGCTTGCCGCCCTCTGCGCCCTGCTGCTGACAGCCGGCGGCTGGCTGCTCTACCGCCTGGCGGCCCGCCGTTCGGAGCGGCGGCTGGCCGGCTACCAAAACGACCTCCTGGAGACCCACTGCGCCGAGGTGCAGAACATCTACACCCAGATGCGGGGCTGGCGGCACGACTACCACAACCATCTCCAGACCCTCAAGGGGCTGCTCTCCCTGGGCCGCTGCGGGGAGGCCGAGAGCTACCTGCGCCAACTGGAAAGCGACCTGCAGTCGGTGGACACCATCTTGAAAACCGGCAACCTGATGCTCGACGCCATCCTCAACTCCAAACTCTCGCTGGCCGAGAAGGGGGAGGTGGCCATCCGGGCCAAGGCGTCGGTCCCCCCCTCCCTCACCGTGGCGGACGTGGACCTCTGCGTCATCATCGGCAACCTGCTGGACAACGCCCTGGAGAGCTGCCGCCAGCTCCCCGACAAGGGGGAGCGGTTCCTGCGCATCTATGTCGGGCGGGTGAAGGAGCAGCTCTACATCTCGGTGCAAAACGCGGTGGCCGGGCGGGCTGACCGGCGAGGCGGCGGCTACCGCAGCGCCAAGGGCGAGGGACACGGCTTCGGCCTGCGGCGGGTGGACGCCCTGGTGGCCCAGTACGGCGGCATCGTCAACCGGCAGGACGAGCCGGGGGTCTTTGCCACCGAGATCTTCCTCCCCCTCTGAACTGAAAAACCGTCTGCGCGCGAAAACGAGCCGTTCGCGCGCTTTTTTGTTCCCCCCTGTGCCGCCCGTGGTATCCTTTTCTTGCAAAGGCCCTCTTTGGGCCCTCCCACACTTTTTACCTGTAAAGGAGGGGCGCCCCATGAAATCGCCCAAACCCGCCTATCCCCTGCCGCAAAACCTCCGCTACGCCCTCGCCAGACTGCGGGAATGCGACCGCAACATTCTCGCCTGCGCCCTGGCGGACAGCCTCTTTTTGGTGGCCGTTCCCTTCCTCACCATCGCCCTGCCCAAGGTGGTGGTGGACCAGGTGTCCCGGGGGACGGCGGTCTCCTCGCTGGTGCTCGCCTGTCTGCCGGTGGCGCTGGCCCTGGCGCTGTGCACCCTGGGGGAGCGGATCTTCTCCTGCAAGCTCACCTGGCGCAGCAACAACTACCGGGTGCACTTTCACACCCTGGCGGCGAGAAAGGCCCTGCAGACCGACTACCCCAACATGGAGAGCCCCGCCGGACAGAGCGCCTGGCAGAAGGCCTTCAACGCCACCAACAGCGGCAACGGCCCCATCCAACGGCTTCCCCAAACCATCGCCCTCTTCCTCTCCAGCGCCGTGGGGGCGCTGCTCTACGGCTGTTTCACCGCCGCTCTCCACCCCCTGCTCCTGTTGGCGCTGCTGCTGACATCGGGGGGAAGCATCCTGCTGGCGCGGGGGGCCCAGAATTATCGGCAGCGCCACAAGGACGACTGGGTGGAGCTGGACAAAAAGCTGCAGTACCTGGACAACCGCTCCACCGACTTCACCGCCGGCAAGGACGTGCGGCTGTACGGGATGGAAATCTGGCTGGGCGACCTCTGCCGGGATCTGGCCGCCCTGCGGATGGCCTGGCACCTGCGCACCCACAAGCGCGATTTTGGGGCCGCCTGCGGCAGCGCCCTGCTCCTGCTGGGCAAGGACGCCTTCGCCTACGGCTACCTCATCGACCTGGTGCTGCGCGGCGCGCTCGGCGGCGGCGACTTTCTCTTTTTTGTCGGGGTCTTCGGCGGCTTTTCCACCTGGATGAGCGGACTGGTCGACGGCTTCTCCCGGCTGCGGCTGGCCTCCTTGGACCTCTGCGACGTGCGGGCCTTTCTGGAGATGCCGGAGCACTCCCCCAAGGAGAGCCAGGCCCCCCTCCCCTCCGCCTTCCCTTGTCCCATCGCCTTTGAGGGGGTCTCCTTCTCCTACCCCGGCGGCGGGGAAAAGGCCCTGGAGACCGTCGACCTCACCGTGCGCGCCGGGGAGAAGATCGCCATCGTCGGGGCCAACGGCGCGGGCAAGACCACCTTTGCCAAGCTGCTCTGCGGCCTCTATCCTCCCGACGCCGGACAGGTGCGCATCGGCGGGACCGACGCCGCCCGGTGGTCGCTGGAAGAGCGCTTTTCCCTCTTCACCGCGGTCTTTCAGGACGTGCGGGTCCTCCCCCTGACCATCGCCGAAAATGTGGCGGCCTGCAAGCTGGAAGAGCTGGACCCCAGGCGGGTGCGCCGCTGCCTGGAACAGGCCGGCCTCTGGGAGGAGGTGGCCGCCCTCCCCCAGGGGGTGGAGACCAAGCTGGTCAAGTCGGTCAACGACGGCGGGGTGGAGCTCTCGGGCGGCCAACTGCAAAAATTGCTGCTGGCCAAGGCCCTCTACAAAGACGCCCCCATCCTGGTGCTGGACGAACCCACCGCCGCCCTCGACCCCATCGCCGAGAGCGAGGTCTACCTGCAGTACGGGGAGCTGACCCGCGGCAAGACCTCTTTCTTCATCTCCCACCGGCTCTCCTCCACCCGCTTTTGCGACCGCATCCTCTTCTTTGAGGGCGGGCGGATCGCCGAGAGCGGCACCCACGAGGAGCTGATGGCCCTGGACGGCTCCTACGCCCGGATGTACCGGGTGCAGAGCCGCTACTACCAAAACCGAGAAGGAGGGTTTTCCGATGAAGACTGCCGATAGCGAGACCCGCACCACCCTGCGCCAAGACCTGGCGGTCAACTGGCGGGGGGTCAAGCACATCGTCAAGCTCGACCGCTGGCTCTGGCTCTGGGTGGCGGCCTCCGCCGCCGTCACTGCGGCGGCCCCCTTTGTGCCGGTCTACTTTTCCGCCCGGCTGCTGGGAGAACTGCTGGGAAACCAAAATCGAGAGCGGCTGCTCCTCTTCGGCTGTCTGCTGGTGTCGCTCACCTTTCTCGTCAACGTCCTCAAAGACGCGCTCTGGGAGGCCGCCGATCTGCATTTTCAGGCCCTGAACTTTGCCCAGCGCCGGGAAGTTGACCAGGCGGTCCTCACCGCCGACTACGAACAGTTGGAAAATCCGCAACTGCACCTGAAAAAGCAGCTCCTCGACGACAGCTACAGCTTCAACGGCGGCGGCCTCTTCCAACTGGCCTACCAGGTGGGGGTCGCCCTGCGCTGCCTCTTTTTGCTGCTCTACTCGGTCTTCTTTCTGCTGCCCATCTTTCAGACCCCGCCGGCAGAGGTGGCAGCCGCCCACCCCCTCATCGCCTCCCCCCTCCTCCCGGCGCTCTTTCTGCTGGCGCTCGTCGGGGTGAGCACCTTCACCGTCTTTACCGACCTGCGCTACAATCGGGGGCAGTACAGCCAGTTCTCCTCCTGCATGTGGAGCAACCGCTTCGGCAGCTACTACCTGCAGCAGTTGGTGGGGGACTACCAGGTGGGAAAGGACATCCGCCTGTTCGGAGAACAGCCCCTCATCCAGTCGGCCATCGACCAGATGGCCCAGACCCTCGGCCGGGCCATGACCAACCTCTCCTCTCTGCAGGGGTGGTGCTTTGGCTCCATCGACACCCTCACGGCGCTCCTCACCGGCGCGGTCTACCTGCTGACCGGCGTGCGGGCCCTGACGGGGCTGATGCCGGTGGACGCCCTGGTACAGACCGCCGCCGGCATCAGCCAGTTCTGCTTCGCGGTCTCCCTGGGCTTTGGCACCCTGGTCTATATGCAGCTCAACACCCAGTACCTGCGGCCCTACTTCGACTTCATCGACTTCCCCCAGAGCATGTACAAGGGGACCATCCCCGTTGAAAAGCGGGACGACGGGGAGTACGAGATCGCCTTCGAACACGTCTCCTTTCGCTACCCCGGCAGCGACCAGTGGGCGATCAAGGACCTCTCCCTCCAGCTCAAGGTGGGCAAGAAGCTGGCGGTGGTGGGGCGCAACGGCTCGGGCAAAACCACCTTCATCAAGCTGCTCTGCCGGCTCTACGACCCCACCGAGGGGCGGATCCTCCTAAACGGGATCGACATTCAGAAGTACGACTACCGGGAGTACCTCTCCCTCTTCTCGGTGGTCTTTCAGGACTTCAAGCTCTTCTCCTTCCCCTGCGCGCAGAACGTGGCGGCCTCTGTTCGCTGGGACGAAAAGGCGGTGCGCCGCTGCCTGGAAGAGGCGGGGATGGGGGACTGGCTCGACCGGGTCCCCCTGGGAACAGAGACCCCTCTCTACAAAAATTTCGACGACAGCGGGGTGGAGATCTCCGGGGGCGAGGCCCAGAAGATCGCCATCGCCAGGGCCCTCTACAAAGACGCCCCCTTCATCGTCCTGGACGAGCCCACCGCCGCCCTCGACCCCCTCTCGGAGGCGGACATCTACCGCCGCTTCGACGCCCTGACCAGCGAGAAGACGGCCGTCTACATCTCCCACCGGCTCTCCAGCTGCCGCTTCTGCCAGGACATCGCCGTCTTTGACCGGGGACAGTTGGTGGAGCGGGGCCCTCACCGGGAGCTGCTGGCAAAGGGCGGCCTGTACACCCGCCTCTGGGAGGCCCAGGCCCAGTACTACCGGGACGGTCCAGAGGGGGCCTCCCCTCCCGCAAAACCTGATTTTTAGCCCTTTTTTAGAGAGGCGCGAGAATGGCCAAAGTCAGATATTGACTTTTGGTCATTTTTCGTTTATACTGGCAACTGCGCAACTGACCATCAGTCATTTCTTTCCTCTCCCCTTTTCCCAAAAAAAGAGAGGCCGGTAGGGTAAAAAAGGGGAAATATGGTGATAATGTATTTGATTAGGTGACCAAAACGCGCTATAATAATGTTTATACCTTTTGCAGAGTTTACAGTCAGGTGGTGAGAGAATGGCACAAGAGACAGTGGAGGCGATCCGCCAGGCAGAGCTGGCGGCGGAGCGGGCGGAGAAGGAAGCGGTCCGCGCCGCCAAGGAACTGGTGGAGACCGCCCACCAAAACGCAGACCGCACCGCGGTGGAGTTGGCGCAGGGCGCCCAGTTGGAGGCGGCCAAGGCGCTGGCCCAGGCCAAGCGCGATCAAGACGACCTTTTGAGCAAAGCGGAGAGAGAAGCCGACGCGCAGGCCCAAAAACTGCGCGAGGACGCCCTGGAAAAGCGGCCTGCTGCGATACAAGCGGTGAAGCAGGCCCTTTTGTAGGGCGTTTTCAAAAGAAACACGAGAAAGGAGGCATTTGCCTATGGCCGTACTGCCTATGAAGCGGCTGCAGCTGTGCGCCCTCAAGAAAAACCGCAAGGCGATCTTGGAGCTGCTGCAGCGCCGGGGCGCGGTGGAGGTGCAGGACACCGGCGAAGACGAGGTCTTCACCCACGCCGACATGAGCCAAGCCAGGAGCATTTTTCAAAAGAATGCCGCCCTCGCCAACCAGGCGCTGGACGTGCTGGCCCGGTTCGCCCCCGAGCAAAAGCCGCTTCTGTCGATGCTGGAGGGCCGCCAGGAAATGACCTTGGAGGAGTACACCGCCTTTCAGGACCGGCAGGACGAGACCCTAAAAGTCGCCTACCGGCTGCAGGCGCTGGACAAACGGGTGGCCGAACAGCGGGCGGAGATCCCCCGCATGCAGGCCCAGGTGGAGGAGCTGACCCCCTGGCTGGGGCTGGATGTTCCCATGCGCCACCCCGGCACCCACGCCACCGACTCCTTTGTGGGGGCCCTGCCCGGGGAGTGGACGCTGGAGGGCATCTACACCGAGCTCAAGTCCCGCGCCGAGAGCGTCTCGGCGGTGGACATCGAGATCGTCAGCGCCTCGCGGGAACAGACCTGTCTCTTTGTGACCGCCACCAAGAGCGAGGCCCAGCAGGCCGAGGACGCGCTGCGGGAGATGGGCTTTGCCCGGCCCGCCCACGTCACCCACCGGGTCCCGGCGGACAAAAAGCGGCTGCTGGAAGAGCGGATCGACAAGTTGCAGGCCAAAATCGACGCCGACGTGGCGGAGATTCACTCCCTGGCCGAGCACCGGCAGGATTTAAAATTGCTGTCGGACTTCTACGCCATGCGGGAGGAGAAATACGGGGTCATCGGCAAGCTGATGCAGTCCAAGCGCACCTTTGTGCTCACCGGCTACATCGCCGCCCGGGACGTCCCCGCCCTGGAGTCGGAGCTCACCGCCCACTTCGACGTGGCCCTTGACTTCTTTGACCCCGCGCCGGACGAGGACGTGCCCGTCGCCCTGAAAAACGGGCCCCTGGCCGCCCCGGTGGAGGGGGTCGTCGCCTCCTACAGCCTGCCCGGCCGGGGCGAGGTGGACCCCACTTCGGTGATGGCCATCTTCTACTACGTCCTCTTCGGGATGATGCTGTCGGATGCGGGGTACGGGCTGATCATGGTGGCCGCCTGCTCCTTTGTCCTCCTCAAGTGCAAAAACATCGAGTCGGGGCTGAAGAAGTCGATGCAGATGTTCCTCTACTGCGGCATCTCCACCACCGTCTGGGGGGTGCTCTTCGGCGGCTTCTTCGGCGACGCGGTGGGGGTCATCGCCAGCACCTTCTTCCACAGCGACCTGACCTTCAAGGCCCTCTGGTTCGAGCCGGTGAGCGAGCCCATGCGGCTGCTGGTCTTCTCCTTCCTGCTGGGCATCATCCACCTCTTCGTTGGGCTGGGGATGAAGTTTTACCAGCTCTGCCGGGAGGGCAAGGTCAAAGACGCCGTCTACGACGTGGTCTTTTGGTACATGTTGGTGGGCGGCGCGGTCGTCTACCTGCTGACCATGGAGATGATCACCAACATGATGGGCCTCTCCTTCACCCTCTCCCCCACCGTGGGGACGGTGGCCGCCGTTGTGGCGGGGCTGGGCGCCCTGGGGATCATCGCCTTTTCCGGGCGGGACTCCCGCAACCCCTTCAAGCGGCTGCTCAAGGGCCTCTACGGGGTCTACGGGGTCACCAGCTACCTCAGCGACATCCTCTCCTACTCCCGGCTGCTGGCCCTGGGGCTGGCCACCGGCGTCATCGCCACGGTGTTCAACAAGATGGGCACCATGCTGGGCGGCGGCGTGGGGGGCGCGATCCTCTTCACCGTGGTCTTTTTGATCGGCCACACCCTGAACATCGGCATCAACCTGCTGGGCGCCTACGTGCACACCAACCGCCTGCAGTTTGTCGAGTTCTTCGGCAAGTTTTACGAGGGCGGCGGACGCGGGTTCTCCCCGTTTGGGGCCCACACCAAATACTTCAAATTCAAGGAGGAAAAATGAAATGAGTTCTCTTGGTATTGCTTTTGCACTGTTGGGCGCGGCGCTGGCCGCACTGCTGGCCGGCATCGGTTCGGCCATCGGCGTCGGCATGGCCGGTGAGGCCGCCGCGGGCGCCATCACCGAGGAGCCGGGCCGCTTCGGCAAGGTGCTGATCTTGCAGCTTCTCCCCGGCACCCAGGGCATCTACGGCCTGCTGATCGCCTTCATCACCCTGACCCAGATCGGCATCATGGGCGGCAGCGCTGAGATGAGCCTGGCCAAGGGCCTGCTCTACTTCTGCGCCTGCCTGCCCATGGGCTTTGTGGGGCTGTATTCCGCCATCCGCCAGGCCCGCGCCTCGGTGGCCAGCATCGGCATGTTCTGCAAGCGCCCCGAGACCTTCGGCAAGGCCATCATCCTCCCCGCCATGGTCGAGACCTACGCCATTCTGGCCCTGCTGATCTCCATCCTCTCGATCTTCGGCATCGGCGGCCTGAACATCTGACCGATTCCAAAGAGTTAGGAGTTGCTTGTCTATGACAGGACTTGAAAAAATCATCCAGCAGATACAGAGCGAGTCCAGCGCCCGGGTGGAAGAGCTGTTGCAGGACGCCCGGCAGGAGGCGGCCCAGATCGAGTTGCAGGGCCGCGCCGAGGGCGAAAAGCGGGCCGCCAAGATCGCCGAGGACTCCCGCAGAGAGGTCGCCCAGCTGCACGAGCGGGCGGTCTCGGCCGCGGCGCTGCGCCAAAAGGCCCGCCTCTTGCAGGCCAAACAGCAGCTGGTCACCGAAATTCTGGAAGAGGCCCGCCTCTCCCTGGTCAACGCCCCGGAGGAGGAGTACTTCTCCCTCCTGGCCGATCTGATCGAGAAAAACGCCCAGCCCGGCGAGAGCGGGGTGCTCTACCTCAACACCCGGGACAGGGAGCGGGTCCCCCCCGCCTTCCTCAAAGACCTCAAGGCCCGGCTGGCGGGCAGCGGCGCCGCCCTCGCCCTGGCCGACGGCACCCGCCCCATCGACGGCGGCTTTGTGCTGGTCTACGGCGGCATCGAGGAGAACTGCTCCTTCTCGGCGCTCTTCTCCGCCGCCAGGGACCGGCTGCAGGACGCCGTCTGCGGGGTGCTGTTTGAGTAACCGGTGCCGTCGGGCACCGAAAAGGAGGGGTCACCATGTCTGAAAACCTGTACACCTTTGCCGTGACCCGGCTGCGCTCCAAGGAGCTTGAACTCCTGAACGGCCCGTTTATCGACCAGCTCATCGGCTGCAAGACCCACGAGGACTGCCGCCGCCTGCTGGGGGAAAAGGGCTGGGGCAAGCCGGAGGAGAGCGACGAAGAGGTGCTGCGCGCCCAGCGGCAGAAGACCTGGGAGTTGATGGGCGAACTGGTGGACGACCTCTCCGTGTTCGACGTGTTTTTGTACCCGGCGGACTACCACAATTTGAAGACGGCCATCAAGATGGTCTGCACCGGCGCCAGCGCCGAGGGGGTGTTCGTGGAAAACGGCTCCATCCCCCGGGAGGTCATCGTCAAGGCGGTGGAGGAGCACGACTACGCCCCCCTGCCCGCGGAGATGCGCCAGGCGGCGGAAAAGGCCTTTCGGGTGCTGCTGCATACCCACGACGGCCAGCTCTGCGACATTCTGCTGGACCGGGCGGCCCTCAGCGCCATCCTGAAGGCGGGCAAGGCATCAGGGAGTGAGCTGATCGCCGGGTACGCCGAGCGCACCGTGGCGGCCGCCGACATCAAGACCGCCGTGCGCTGCGCAGGGATGAAGAAGAAAAAGAGCTTCGTGCAGGACGCCCTGGCCCCCTGCGACAGCCTGGACGTCTCGGCCCTGGCCGACGCCGCCGTCAAGGGGGTCGACGCCATCTGCGAGTACCTGCAGTACACCCCCTACGCCGACGCCATCGAGCAGTTGCGGGAGAGCCCCTCCGCCTTTGAGCGGTGGTGCGACGACCTGATCATCCGGGAGATCCGCCCCCAGCTGCACAACCCCTTTACCATCGGCCCCCTCTGCGCCTACATCCTGGCGCGGGAAAACGAGATCAAGACGGTGCGGATCATTCTGGCGGGCAAGCGAAACGGCCTGTCGGAGGAGTTCCTCCGGGAAAGGGCGCGTGAGATGTATGTATAAGATCGCAGTCATGGGCGACCGGGACAGCGTGTACGGCTTCGCCGCCCTGGGCCTGGACACCTATTCCATAGACGACCCCGTCGCCGCCGGCAAAAAGCTCAAGGAGCTGGCCGGTGGCAACTACGCCATCATCTACATGACCGAGGCCCTGTTCGAGGCGCTTTCCGAGGTGGTGGACCGCTATCGGGAGGCACCGCTGCCCGCCATCATCCCCATTCCCGGCGTGATCGGGAACACCGGGATCGGCGAGGCACTGGTCAAAAAATCGGTCGAGCAGGCCGTCGGCAGCGATATTCTGTTTGGCGGCGAACCCAATGAGAGCAAAGCAGGTGAAGAGAAATGAGCACAGGTACCATCAAAAAGGTGGCCGGCCCGCTGGTCATTGCCGAGGGGATGCGCGACGCCAACATGTTTGACGTGGTGCGGGTGAGCGAACAACACCTCATCGGCGAGATCATCGAGATGCACGGCGACCTGGCTTCCATACAGGTCTACGAGGAGACCTCCGGCCTGGGGCCGGGCGAGCCGGTGGAGTCCACCGGGTCCCCCATGAGCGTCGAGCTGGGGCCCGGCCTCATCGGCAGCATCTTCGACGGCATCCAGCGCCCGCTGGACGACATCATGAAGGCCACCGGCAACAACTTGCAGCGCGGGGTGTCCATCCCCTCCCTCAAGCGGGCCGACAGGTGGGATTTTGTCCCCAGCGCCAAGGTCGGGGACAGGGTCGTCCCCGGCGACATCATCGGCACCGTGCAGGAGACCCCGGTGGTCCTGCACAAGATCATGGTCCCCCAGGGGGTGTCCGGCACCCTCGCCAAAATCGAGGGGGGCGAGTATACCATTGAAGAGGCGGTGGCCACTGTCGCCCTGGACGAGGGCGGCGAGCGCGAGCTGACCCTGATGCAGAAGTGGCCGGTCCGGGTGGGGCGGCCCTACCGGGAGAAACTCTCCCCCGACGTGCCCCTGGTCACCGGGCAGCGGGTCATCGACACCCTCTTCCCCATCGCCAAGGGCGGCGTGGCCGCCGTGCCCGGCCCCTTCGGCAGCGGCAAGACGGTGGTGCAGCACCAGCTGGCCAAGTGGTCGGAGGCGGACATCGTGGTCTACATCGGCTGCGGCGAGCGCGGCAACGAGATGACCGACGTGCTCAACGAGTTCCCCGAGCTGAAAGACCCCAAGACCGGCTACTCCCTGATGGAGCGCACCGTCCTCATCGCCAACACCTCCGACATGCCGGTGGCCGCCCGCGAGGCGTCTATCTACACCGGCATCACCATTGCCGAGTACTTCCGCGACATGGGCTACTCGGTGGCGCTGATGGCCGACTCCACCTCCCGCTGGGCCGAGGCCCTGCGCGAGATGTCCGGCCGGCTGGAGGAGATGCCCGGCGAGGAGGGTTACCCCGCCTACCTGGGCAGCCGCCTGGCCCAGTTCTACGAGCGCGCCGGACGGGTCGTCTCCCTGGGCCAGGACGGCCGCGAGGGCGCCCTCTCGGTCATCGGGGCCGTCTCCCCTCCGGGCGGCGACATCTCCGAGCCGGTGAGCCAGGCCACCCTGCGCATCGTCAAGGTGTTCTGGAGCCTGGACTCCAACCTGGCCTACTCCCGCCACTTCCCCGCCATCAACTGGCTGACCTCCTACTCCCTCTACGCCGACACCATCGGCAGGTGGTTTTCCGCCAATGTGGAGGAGGACTGGACCGATCTGCGCAACCGGCTGATGCGGCTGCTGCAGGAGGAGGCCGAGCTGGACGAGATCGTCAAGCTCGTGGGGATGGACGCCCTCTCCGCCCCCGACCGGCTGAAATTGGAGGCGGCCCGCTCGATCCGCGAGGACTTCCTCCACCAGGACGCCTTCCACGAGGTGGACACCTACACCCCGCCCCAGAAACAGGGCGCCATGATGCGGCTGGTGCTGGCCTACTTCGACGAGGCCACCAAGGCCCTGAACCAGGGCGCCTCGGTGGAGTCGCTGGTCAAGCTGCCGGTGCGCGAGCAGATCGGCCGCTTCAAGTACACCCCCGACGAGGAGATGGAGCGGGAGTACAACAACGTCCTGCACCAGCTGCAGAGCGAGATCGCCAACTTGCTGAACCGGAAGGAGGAGGAGTAACATGCCAAAGGAATACCGCACCATACAGGAAGTGGCCGGTCCTCTGATGCTGGTTCGCGGGGTGGAGAACGTCACCTACAACGAACTGGGCGAGATCGAGCTGCAAAACGGCGAGACCCGGCGCTGCAAGGTGCTGGAGATCGACGGCGGCAACGCCCTGGTCCAGCTCTTTGAAAACTCCGCCGGCATCAACCTGGACAGCTCGAAGGTCCGCTTTTTGGGCCGCACCATGGAGCTGGGGGTGTCGGAAGACATGCTCAGCCGGGTCTTTGACGGCCTGGGCCGCCCCATGGACGGGGGGCCCGACATCCTGCCCGAAAAGCGGCTGGACGTCAACGGCCTGCCCATGAACCCCGCCGCCCGCAACTACCCGCAGGAGTTCATTCAGACCGGCATCTCCGCCATCGACGGGCTCAACACCCTGGTGCGCGGGCAGAAGCTGCCCATCTTCTCCGCCTCCGGCCTCCCCCACGCCGAGCTGGCCGCCCAGATCGCCCGCCAGGCAAAGGTCCGGGGCACCGACGAGCCCTTCGCCGTGGTCTTTGCCGCCATGGGCATCACCTTTGAAGAGGCCAACTTCTTTATCGAGAGCTTCAAGGAGACCGGCGCCATCGACCGGACCGTCCTCTTTGTCAACCTGGCCAACGACCCCGCCGTCGAGCGGATCGCCACCCCCCGCATGGCCCTCACGGCCGCCGAGTACCTGGCCTTTGACAAGGGGATGCACGTGCTGGTCATCCTCACCGACATCACCAACTACGCCGACGCCCTGCGCGAGATCTCGGCGGCCCGCAAAGAGGTCCCCGGCCGCCGCGGCTACCCGGGCTACATGTACACCGACCTGGCCAGCCTCTATGAGCGCGCCGGGCGGCAGAAGGGGAAAAACGGGAGCATCACCATGATCCCCATCCTCACCATGCCCGAGGACGACAAGACCCACCCCATCCCCGATCTGACCGGCTACATCACCGAGGGGCAGATCATCCTCAGCCGGGAACTCTACCGCAAAAACGTCACCCCGCCCATCGACGTCCTCCCCTCCCTCTCCCGACTCAAGGACAAGGGCATCGGCGAGGGCAAGACCCGGGCGGACCACGCCAACACCATGAACCAGCTCTTCTCCGCCTACGCCCGCGGCAAGGAGGCCAAGGAGCTGATGGTGGTGCTGGGCGAGGCGGCCCTCACCGACATCGACAAGCTCTACGCCAAGTTCGCCGACGAGTTTGAGCGGGAGTACGTCTCCCAGGGCTACCACGCCGACCGCAGCATCGAGGAGACCCTGGACATCGGCTGGAAGCTGCTGCGCATCCTCCCCCGGAGCGAGCTCAAGCGGATCAAGGACGAATACCTGGACGAGTACTACTCGGCCGACTGAGCCCGCCAAAACCCATAGAAAGGGGGAATACCATTGGCATCTACCCATGTAAATCCCACCCGGATGGAGCTGACCAAGCAGAAAAAAAAGCTGGCCACCGCCATGCGGGGGCACAAGCTGCTCAAGGACAAGCGAGACGAGCTGATGCGGCAGTTTTTGGAGCTGGTGCGGGTGAACAAGGCCCTGCGGGAAAAGGTGGAGCGGGGCATCGGCGCCGCCAACCAGAACTTCGTGATGGCCCGCGCCGCCATGGAGGACGAGTACCTGGCCGCCGCCCTGATGACCCCCAAACAGGAGGTCACCCTGGACGCGGGGGCCCGCAACGTGATGAGCGTGGAGGTCCCCCAGTTCTCCTACCGGACCCGGACCTCCGACCCGGGGGACATCTACTCCTACGGCTTTGCCTTTACCTCCAGCGAGCTGGACGGGGCGGTCAAGAGCCTGGCGGACGTGCTGCCCGACCTGTTGCAGCTGGCCGAGTGCGAAAAGGCCTGCCAGCTGATGGCGGCCGAGATCGAAAAGACCCGCCGCCGGGTCAACGCCCTAGAGCACGTGATGATCCCCGAGACCCAGGAGAACATCCGCTACATCACCATGAAGCTGGACGAGAACGAGCGCAGCACCCAGATCCGGCTGATGAAGGTCAAGGACATGATGCTCGAACAGGCGCACCACTACAAGGAGCGCCAGGCCGCCGACTGATTGGGCGGACAGAGAGACCTGCCGAGAGGGCCGCTCCCCTATTTTGGGGGGAGCGGTCCTCTTTTCTTTGCCGGGGAGATGAGCTATAATGGAAAAAATGCGGGCAATCTGTCCGCCCTGCAGGGGCGGCGGACGGCGCGCGAGAAAGGGGGGGCTGGGAGATGGCAAAACAGGTGCGGACAGGGGCCGACGGGGGCGCGCAGTCCCCCCGTTGGCGGTGGGGAAAGCAGCAGATCGTGCTGCTCTCCCTCTGCGCGCTGGTGGTCCTCGCGGTGGTCTGCGGGGTGCTGGACTACCACTCCCTCCTCCCCAAGCGCAGCTACACGGCGGCGGATTTCGGCGTGGAGACCCTGCGCAGTGAAACCGACCGCAATGGCAACGGGGTGGACGATTTCACCGACATCCTCGAGGGGGCCCGGAAGGCGGTGGAGGAAAACCCGGTCTACGACAACTCCTACGCGGCGGGCGGCTACCCGGAGGCGGGCAGGGGCGCCTGCACCGACGTGATCTGGCGGGCGCTGGCCCACGCCGGGTACGACCTAAAGGGGATGGTGGATGCAGACATCGCCCTGGAGCCGGCTGCCTACCCCGGCGCAGAGGACCCCAACATCGACTTTCGGCGGGTGAAAAACCTGGAAGTCTTCTTTTCCCGCCACTGCGCCGTCCTCACCCTGGACCCCTACCAGGTGGCCGACTGGCAGCCGGGGGACATCGTCACCTTCAGCCCCAGCCATATCGCCATCGTCTCGGACAGGCGCAACCGGGACGGGGTGCCCTACATCATCCACCAGGACGGCCAGCCCCAAAAGGAGGAGGACGCCCTCACCCATCGCACCGTCACCGGGCACTACCGGTTCATTGTATAAACGCCCAACAAGCCGTCCGCGCCAGCTGGGAGCGGTCTGGCCATTCTGCCGCATCCACTCCCAGCGCCCTGCCGGCGGTAAGATTGCCCCCAAAGGCCGGGGGGATAGGACACGGCCTCGCTGACGCTCTGGCGGCAGGTGTGGTGCACCGCGCCGTTTTTGCCCACTGCCTCCTCCGGAGAGAGGGGCCGCCCTACACCGGCGGCCCCTCTCTTTTTGGCAGAAGAAAACCCCCGGCCATGCCGGGGGTTCAGAGATACTGCATTGATACCGCAAGCAAGCGTGCCAAAAAGACAGCAGAGGGCACCCAAGCCAGCCCAAAGAAGGGCAGGTTGAAGACCAGACGGCAATCAAAGAATAGATGGACCCGTTTGCGGGCAGCAAGCAACAAACGCGTACAAGCGGCGGGTCGCACCAACGCGCCTCAAGGCGCGGCCAGCAGCTTGGGGCTTTGCCCGCAATATGACAAAACCGCCAGCCTTGTCGACGGGTCCCCACCTCCCTTTTGACAGGGCGCGAGTTCAATCGACCCAGAAATTGAGCTTCTCCTCGTCGCCGTAGGTGATGCGAAAGCGGCGGGCGGCGAAAAACGCCTCCACCGTCTGCCGCATCTCCTCAAAGCGGCCGGAACAGGCGCACTCCCCCAGTGGTTCGATCCAGCAGGACTGTTTGCCGCAGGCATCCCGCAGGTGGACGCGAAAGGCCAGGCCCCGCTCCTCCAACAGGTGGTTGCAGTCGAGAATGTCGGTCAGTGAGATGATGTTCATTTTCTCTCTCCCCTCTCTGCGGCCCGGCCGCAGCCGTTTACCCTCTCTCCAAACCGCTGTAAAAGGCCTTTAGATCGGCCTTCACATCGGGGGGCAGCTCCTTTTTCGGCAGGCCGCGGATGGCCCCTTCCAGGGCGTAGAGCAGGTGCAGGCAGGCCCCCGGGTCGGCGTGCAGCCGCACCCGCAGCAGAGCCTCCTTGGCCCCCACCTCCCGCAGCTGCTCCGGGGTCTCGATCCCCGCGCGGCGCAGCTTTTCCTCCGCCACCCGGCCCAGGCCGGTCATCTGGTGAAGTTCCATCTCGCGCTCTCCTCTTGGCCGTCCGGCCCCACAGCCCCCTACATCAGGGGGGAGAACACCCGCAGCACCGCCGCGAACATCCGCTTGTAGAGGGGGATGGCGTTGTACTTTTTCATGGTCATCTGCTCGCAGCACTCCAGGGTCTGCAAGAAGTCCTTTTTCAGCTGGAGCACCGCCTTGGAGCGGTACATCCAGACACCGCACTCAAAGTGCAGGTAGAGGCTGCGAAAGTCCAGGTTGGTGGTGCCCACCACCGCCACCTTGTCGTCGGCGACAAAGGTCTTGGAGTGGATAAAGCCGGGGGTGTACTCGTAGATTTTGACCCCCGCTTCCAGCAGCTGTTTGTAGTAGGAGCGGGTCACCATGTGCACATACCACTTGTCGGGCACGTGGGGGGTGACGATCCGCACGTCGATGCCGCTCTTGGCCGCCAGGTTGAGGGCGGTCACCACCTCGTTGTCGACGATCAGGTAGGGGGTGTTGATATAGACGTATTCAGTGGCGTTGTTGATGATGTTCAGGTAGACCTGCTCCCCCACGATCTCGTCGTCCATGGGGCTGTCGGCGTAGGGCTGCACATAGCCGTCGTTTTCACAGGGGGCGGGCATGTACCGCTCGGGGCGAAACTGGCTGAACTCCTCCCCCTTCTTGGTCTCGTACTGCCAGAACTGCAGGAACATCACCGTCAGGTTCCAGACCGCCTCCCCCTTGAGCATGATGGAGGCGTCCTTCCAGTGGCCGTGCTTCTCGTATCTGTTGATGTACTCGTCGGCCAGGTTGATGCCGCCGGTGAAGCCCACATACCCGTCGATGACGGTGATCTTGCGGTGGTCGCGGTTGTTCATCTGCATCTGCAACCGGGGGCGGAACTTGTTGAAGGCGTAGCACTTGATCCCCTTCTGGCGCAGCTCCTTGTAGTAGCCGCTGGGGAGGGTGACCAGGCTGCCCACGTCGTCGTAGAGCATCCGCACATCCACCCCCTGGGCGGCCTTGCGCTCCAAGATCTCCAGCACCGTGTCCCACATCACCCCGGCCTGAACGATAAAGTACTCCATAAAGATGAAGTGCTGGGCCTTTTCCAGCTCCTCCACCAGCTTCTCAAACATCCGCTCCCCCGGGGAGAGGTAGCAGGTCTCGGTGTTCTTGTAGACCGGGTAGAAGGAGTTGTTGCTGATGTAGAGGGACTGTTTGGCGGTGTGCCTGCTCAAGGACTCGATCTCCTCGGTGACCACCCGGTTGGCGATCAACTCGTCCTTGGTCTTGTCGTAGATTTCGCTGACCCGGCCGCGCAGGGCCCGGGGCACCTTGTTGTTGCCGAAAAAGACGTAGAAGAGCCCGCCGAAGATGGGCAGGGCCATGACGATGAGGATCCAGGGGATCTTGTAGGCCGGGTTGTCGTCCTTGGAGATGACCCAGACAGCACAGAGGCCGCTGAGGACGATGAGAATGGGCTGTAAGTAGACAAATTCCTCGCTGAGGCGCCAGATGGCGACCACCAGAAAGGCCGCTTGCAGGAGGATCAAGACCCCCACGATGACGATCCTGCTGAGCAGGACCTTGGCTATTTTTTTCATACTTTATCCTTGTCTGTGCTCTGATTTTGCCGGTGCGGCGGGCGAATAGCTCTGCACCAGCTCCTTGTAAAAGAGAACGGCCTTGGCCAGCGCCTCCACGCCGAGGTTCTCGTCCACCCCGTGGATGCTGCCCAGCTGCTGTTTGTCGATGGAGAGGGGGGCAAAGCGGAGCACGCAGTCGCAAATCCTCTCGTAGTGGCGGGAATCGCTCCCCTGCAACATGATGTAGGGGGCCACCCCCGCCTCGGGGAAGGTCTTTTGCACGCAGGCCTTTACCGCCTGGTAGCCGTAGCTGTCGGCGGAGGAGACGCCCGAGCAGTCCCACCCCGATACCAGCTGTACCTCCACGTCAAAGCGCTCGCCGATGGCGCGCAGCTTCTGCATGGTGGCCTCCTTGCGCTCGTGGGACATGAAGCGCAGGTTGGCGGTGATGGACGCCTCCTGGGGGATGACGTTGGCCGCCTCGCTCCCCGCGGCCATGGTAAAGGCGCAGGTGGTCTGGAGCATGGCCCCGGCCTGGGCGCTGAATTTGGGGAGGACCGACTTGAGCAGGGGCTTAAAGAGCCAGAGATTTGCCAGCACCAGCCGCAGGGGCATGCTCATATAGGGGGCCATCTCCCGGAACATCCCCTCCACCGGCGGGGTGAACTGCACCGAGAAGGGATTTTTCTTCTCTATGTAGTTCACCATCCCCGCCAGCCGGGCCAGGGGGGTGCCCCTGGGGGGCGTGGAGGCGTGGCCGCCTGTTGACTTGGCCACAAACTTGACCTGGGCGTTCCCCTTCTCCATCAAACCGATCATGGCGAACTTGCAGTCGAGGCCGGGCAGGGGGCTGTCGGCCACCACGCCCCCCTCGTCCAGCACCAGGCCCAGCTTGACCCCCTGGGCGGCCAGGTAGTCCACCGTGGCGGGGGCGCCGGGGCCGTTGATCTCCTCGTTGCAGGAGGAGGCCAGATAGACGTCTTGCGGGGGGACGTACCCCTCGGCCAGCAGCTCCTCCACCGCGTTCATAAAGCCGCAGAGGGAGCCCTTGGTGTCCACCGCACCCCGGCCCCAGATGACCCCATCCTCAACCTCGCCGGCAAAGGGCGGGTGGCTCCACGCCCCCTCGGCGGGCACCACGTCCATGTGGGACATGAGCAGCAGGGGCAGCCGGTCGGAGCGGCCGCTCCCCCTCCAGCGAAAGAGGAGGGCGCCGTCCAGCTCCACCCGCTCCAACTGGCGGTGGATGTTGGGGTAGAGCTCCTCCAGCAGCCGGTGGAAGGCGTAGATCTTTGACAGGTCCCCGCCCGGGGCCACGGTGACCGTCTCCTGCGCCAGCATCCGGGAGAGGGTCTCGGCGTAGTGCTCGACCCGCTCCTCCGGCGGCAGGGGCGCCCCCTGGGGCGACACCGACTTGGTCCCCACCCGCAGGGTGTTGACCAGGATGGCGGCAATCAGCAGCAGCAAAAGCCCCAGTACCGCCCACAAAATGATCCAACCCATCTGTCCTCTCTCCCCTCTCGGCCTTTAGTTGGCCTTGGCCGCTTTGGCCTTTTTGCGGGCCCGGCGCTTGCGCATCCTGGCCTGCAGCTTTTCAGAAAAATCGACGAATTTCTCCACCCAGGGGGTAAAGACCAAATCGAACTCCCCGGCAAAGGTGACCACCTGGCCGTTAAAGCCCTTTTTGAAGAGGTAGACCCCGTGCATGTGGTCGTTCCCCGACAGGTCCAGGGGGATGCCCTGAAAGTCGTAGACCACGCAGCCGGTGTCCACCGCCCACTGGATCATCTCCCACTGCATCAGGTGGTTGGGCATGACGTTGCGAAAGGCGTTGTCCGACGCGCCGTAGACATAGCAGGTCTTGCCCGCGTAGTTGGTGGTGATGGCGCCGGAGATGGGCTGCCCCTCGTAGTAGCAGAGGTAGAGGCGCACCTGTTCGCCCAGGGCGTCGAGCATCCGCTCGAAGTAGCTCATGGGGCGGGTGTTGAAGCCGTCGCGCTGGCCGGTGACCTGGTAGACCTTCATAAAGTCTGGCAGGTCTGCCTTGGTGCCCACCTTGCAGACCACCCCCTTGCGCCCGGCCAGGCGGATGTTGTAGCGCCACTTCTGGTGGAAACTGGCCAGCAGCTCCTCCTTGGTGCGCCCGGCCAGGGGCAGCATGTAGTTGCTGCGGCGCTGGATGGTGTCGTCGTCGGTCTGGTCCTCGGTGTAGGTGAAGCCGTATTTGCGGGCCATCTCCACAAAGGCGGTGTCCCCGGTCATCACCATGGGGTCCATCTTAAAGGCAAAGCCGTGCTCCAACTTGGCCACCGCCTTGACCCCTTCGACCAAGTCGGCAAAGACGGCCTCGTCGCCGTAGTCAAAAACCGGGCCCCGGGGGGCATAGAGAAAGTGGCGGTTCAGCCCCGGCACCTTTTTGGTGAGGATGAGCATCCCCCCCACGATCTCCCCCGCCGCATTGCGGGAGACCACCACCCGGTGGCCCCAGCCGGCCTTGACCTCCGGCCAGTGGATGGACTGGGTAAAGCCGCCGTTTTTGTGGGCGCTGACAAACGCCTCGTACTCTCCGTATCTGCTGGGTTCCAAAATTTCCAAAACCAACGCCCTCTCTTCACATATTCCCACAGCTCTCCCCGCGAGCGGGGAAGCCGCATCTCAAAAATCATTTTCCCTCCGCCGGGGTGTCCAGCGGTAAAAAGGCAATCCGAGCCGCCCCAAAAGGGGGCCGTTTGAGGATGGGTCAAAACCGCCCCCCTCAAACCACTCGCCCGGCGACCTCACCGCCCGGCGGCGGATCTTTGCCCCGGCGGAGTTTGCGGGGAATGGCCGCTGACCTCCCACACTGGGCGGTCGGCAAGCCGTCTCCCCGGGGCGGGACTGCACCGGCCCTGAAAAGCGCTGCCGCCCGTCCTGGTAAAAGGCGGACCGCCCTGCCGACCGGACGCGAACCGCCCGACAGGGTCCGACGCGCCCCCAACGCCGGGGAACAGCCGCTCGCCAGCCGGGCGACGGCTGCATTCGCCGCCATTCTCCCACAAGCGCCGGGTGTGCACAGGGGGATGGCCAGAAGGCAGAGAGCATACAGCGTTTGTGCATCTGCCCGGCCGTCCCCGGCACACTCGCCACTTGGTGGTTATTATACCATATTTTGCCCCCGCGCGCACGGCAAATCCCCGGGAAGCGGCTTTTCCCAGAGGGGTTTTTGTGATATGATGGGAGCGCAGCCGCAGCGGGCCAAACTCTGCCCGCCAAGCGGCAGAGGGGAGGTTGTTTTTTGAGGGAATTCACAGTGGACAGGGCGGCGGACGGGCGGCGGTTGGACGCCCTGCTGGGGGAGCTGACCCACGGTCTGCCCCAGCCCCTTCTCTACAAGTTTCTGCGCAAGGGCCGCGTCCGGGTCAACGGGAAGCGGGTCTCCCAGCCCGGGCACCGGTTGCAGGCGGGGGACCGGCTGGAGTGCTATCTCAACGACGAGTTCTTTCAGCGCCCCTCCCCCGAAAACGCCTACCTGCGGGTCAAGCCCCGATTTCAGGTAGTGTACGAGGACGAAAATATCCTCCTGGCGGACAAGTATCCGGGACTGCTGGTCCTCCCCGACCGGGAGGAGGGGGTCAACACCCTGGAGGCCCAGATCCAGCGCTACCTCTACGACCGGGGGGAGTACCGCCCCGGCGAGACCTTTCCCCCTGCCCTCTGCAACCGCATCGACCGCTGGACCGGGGGCATCGTCATCGCCGCCAAAAACCAGCCCGCCCTGGAGGAGATGCTGGAGCGCATCCGCCTGCGGCAGGTGCAAAAGACCTACTGGTGCGTGGTTCTGGGCCGCCTCCCCCGCCGGGAGGGGACCCTCACGGGCTACCTCTTCAAGGACAGCAAGAAGAGCCGGGTCTACGTCGGCGACAGCCCCCGCCCCGGGGCCAAGCAGGCGGTGACCCACTACCGGGTCTTGCGGGCGAACCGGGAGCTGAGCCTGGTGGAGGCCCGGCTGGTGACCGGGCGCACCCACCAGATCCGCGCCCAGTTCGCCGCCGCCGGCCACCCCTTGCTGGGGGACGGCAAGTACGGCCGGGAGCCGGTCAACCGCCGCTACCACCAGCCCTACCAGGCCCTCTACTCCCGGGAGGTGACCTTTGCCTTCCCCCCCGGCGAGGGGGTGCTGCAGTACCTGAGCGGCCGGCGCTTTCAGGTGGCCCAGGTCCCCTTTGAAAAGCTGGTGTGACCCCGTCGCCCGGCCCCTTTTTCCCCAAACAAAAGAGCGCCCCCTCCCCCGCCGGTGCGGGGAGAAGGGAGCGCTCTTTCTCTCTAGCTGGAAAAGTGCAGCCAAAACTCCCACTTCAGCAGCAGCCAGCCCGCCAGGGCACTGGCGGCGTTGGCGGTGAGGGCGTAGGCCACCCGGCGGCCCCTCCCCTGCCCCCGCAGCAGGTAGAGGTAGAGAAGGGTCTCGGCCCCGGCCACCGCCAGTTCCAGGGGGACGAGGGCCGCGTAACCGGCGAGCAGCCCGTGCAGCAGGAGCTGCCGCCCCAGGGTGGCGGTCAAAAAGAGCTGGGTGCCCAGGTTGACCAACAGGAAGACCAGCCCGTTTTTCTTGAGGGGGAAGCGGAAGGCCAGCAGCAACACCCCCTCGATGAGGAGGGTGGGCAGCAGCGTCACGGCGAACTGGCGCAGGTAGGCCAGCCAGATGCTGGGGCGGGCCATCTGCCCGGTCTGGTAGTCGTAGGTCAGGGTGGTCTGAAAGGTGACCCGATCGACCCAGTCGGAGACCCGCAGCCCCCCTCCGGCGTGGCGACAAGGAGTTTGAAGCGGTCGGGCACCCCGAAGTAGCCGAAGGTGTGGCGGCGGCTCTCCCCCCGCGCCTCTCCCTGCAAGTCGCCCCACATGGGGGCGCGGGTGCCGACGGTCAGACCGGCGTGCCACCCGCCCTCCCGGTAGTCGGCCAGCAGGGCGAGCTTTTGCGGGTCATACTGGGCGCGCCGGTCGCCCAGGTTGTCGTAGTCCCCCTCGGGGACCAGCAGGTCCAGGTAGTACTCCCCCTGGGGCGGGTGTTCCACCACCACGATGACCTGGGGCTTGGGGCCCATATCGGCCTGGGCGACGGCGGGAAACAGGGCCAGCAGCAAACAGAGGCAGAGGGCCAGACGGGCCCCGCCCCGCAGCGGCCGAGCGGTGTCAAAGGGCTTCACGGCAGACTCCCCCTTTCCGGGCGCGGGTGGGTGTTCTCTCTGCCACCAGTATACCAGAAACGCCCCAGCCGGCGCCAGGGGCGGGGCACAAAAAAGGGCCGACCCCGCGGGGCCGGTCCTTTTTCGCGCGCTGTTTAGAGTTTCTCGGCAAACTCCTTGCCGTAGGCAAAGGCCTTTTTCAGATCCTCCTCGCTGGGGACAAAGGTGACCTTCAGCCCGTCCATGGCCACATTGAACTTGAGGTTGCTCAGGTAGCCGTTGAGCAGGGGCACCGCCTCGCCGCTCCAGCCGAAGGAGCCGAAGACGGCCACCGGCTTTTTCTGGTTGCCGATGGCGTCGATGTGGGCCAACAGGTTCCAGATGGGGGGCACCGCGTTGCGGTTGATGGTGGGCGAACCCAGCAGGAAGGCGGTGCTTCGGTTGAGGGCCGCCGCCTGCTCGCCCAGGTCGTGCTCGATGACGTTGTAGAGGGGGATCTCCGCCTCCGGCTTGACCGAGAGGATGCCGGCGCGGATCTCCTCGGCCAGCTGGGTGGTGTTGCCGTAAGCCGAGCAGTAGAAGATGGGGATCAGCGGCTTTTCGCCGGCGGGCTCGGCGCTCCACTGGCGGTACTGCTCCATCACCCACTCCAGGCAGCAGCCCTTGGTCAAAATGGGGCCGTGGCTGGTGCAGGCGGTGTCAAAATCGAGGGTGGAGAGGATGTCGAGCCCCTTGCGCACATAGCTGGCAAAGGGGGAGAAGATGGCGTCGTAGTAGACCTTGACCGCCTCTTCATAGGCCTTGGGATAGGTGACCTTGTTGTCCCACACCAGGGGCTCGCAGTAGTGGGCGCCCAGGAAGTCGCAGGTAAAGACCACCTTGTCCTCCGGCAGGTAGGTGAAGATGGAGTCGGGCCAGTGGAGGAAGGGGGCCGAAAGGAAGGTCAAGGTCTTGCCGCCCAGGTCGCGGGTGTCACCGTTTTTGACCACCTCCACCTTCATGTTGGGGTTGTTGGTGATCCCCTTGAGGTAGATGCTGCCCGCCTGGCTCACCAAAACGGTGATGTCGGGGTATTTTTCAACGAGTTTTGCCACCGCGCCCGAGTGGTCGGGCTCGCAGTGGTTCATCACCAGGTAGTCCACCTTGGCGATGTCGCAGACCTGCTCCAGCGTCTCGAGGTAGTCCTCGGCAAAGGTGAGGTGGGAGGCGTCGATGAGGGCGGTCTTCTCGCTGCCCACCACCGTGTAGGCGTTGTAGCTGGTGCCGTATTCGGTGCGCATCACCACATCGAAGACCCGCATGTTGGGGTTGAGGATCCCGGTGTAGTAGATGCCGTCCTTGATTTTCTTGGTTCCGGACAAAGTGATCTCCCCTTTTCTTTTGACAGTCCTGGCAAAAAAGAAGGGCGGCCGCGCCACAGGCGGCTGCCCCGATCGCTTCTTTTACGCCTGCTCTTCAAACATGTCCTTGCCCACGCCACAGAGGGGGCAGACAAAGTCGTCGGGCACGTCGGCCCACTTGGTGCCGGCGGCGATCCCCTCGTCAGGGGCGCCAGCGGCCTCGTCGTACACGTACCCACACACAGTGCAAACATATTTTGCCATTGTGGAACACTCCTTTTTTCTTTGATTTGGTTTCTGACCCAATTATACTGAATTACTCCACGATTGTAAAGGGGCTCTTTCGATTTCAGAGCATTTTTTTCAAATATTGTCCAGTGTAGGAGCGCTCCACCTTGGCCACCTGCTCGGGGGTACCGGTGGCGACAATCTCGCCCCCCTCGTCGCCCCCCTCGGGGCCGATGTCGATGAGGTAGTCGGCCACCTTGATCATGTCCAGGTTGTGCTCGATGACGATGACGGTGTTCCCCGCGTCCACCAGCCGCTGCAGCACGTCGATGAGCTTGTGCACGTCGGCGGTGTGCAGGCCGGTGGTGGGCTCGTCCAGGATGTAGACGGTCTTGCCGGTGGCCCGGCGGGAGAGTTCCAGCGCCAGCTTGACCCGCTGCGCCTCGCCGCCCGAAAGGGTGGTGGCCGGCTGGCCCAACTTGACGTAGCCCAGCCCCACGTCCAGCAGGGTCTGCAGCTTTTCGCGGATGCGGGGGATGTTCTCGAAGAAGGCGCAGGCCTCCTCCACCGACATCTCCAACACGTCGTAGATGCTCTTGCCCTTGTATTTTACCTCCAAAGTCTCCCGGTTATACCGCTTGCCGCCGCAGACCTCGCAGGGGACGTAGATGTCCGGCAGGAAGTGCATCTCGATCTTGATGATGCCGTCGCCCTGGCAGGCCTCGCAGCGTCCGCCCTTGACGTTGAAGGAGAAGCGGCTGGAGCTGTAACCCTTGGCCTTGGCGTCGGCGGTCTGGGCGAAGAAGTTGCGGATGTCGGTGAACACCCCGGTGTAGGTGGCCGGGTTGGAGCGGGGGGTGCGGCCGATGGGCGACTGGTCGATGCCGATGACCTTGTCCAGGTGTTTGAGACCCAGGACCTTTTGGCATTTGCCCGGCTTGGACTTGGCGCCGTTGAGCTTTTGCGCCAGGGTCTTGTAGAGCACCTCGTTGATGAGGGAGGACTTGCCCGAACCCGAGACCCCGGTGACGCAGGTGAAGGTGCCCAGGGGGATCTTCACGTTCACGTCCTTGAGGTTGTTCTGGGCCGCGCCCTTGACCTCGAGGAACTTGCCGCTCCCCTTGCGCCGGGTCGCGGGGACCTCGATTTTCTTGACCCCGCAGAGGTACTGGCCGGTGATGGAGCGCGCACAGCCCTCGATGTCCTGCAGAGAGCCCTGGGCCACTACTTCGCCCCCGTTGACACCCGCCCCGGGGCCGATGTCCACAATGTAGTCGGCGGCGCGGATGGTGTCCTCGTCGTGCTCCACCACGATGAGGGTGTTGCCGATGTCCCGCAGGTGGCGCAGGGTGGCGATGAGCTTGTCGTTGTCCCGCTGGTGCAACCCGATGCTGGGCTCGTCCAGGATGTAGAGGACCCCCACCAGGGAGGAGCCGATCTGGGTGGCCAGGCGGATGCGCTGGCTCTCCCCCCCCGAGAGGGTGGCGGCGGCGCGGGAGAGGGTCAGGTACCCCAGCCCCACGCTGCGCAGGAAGTTGAGCCGGGATTTGATCTCCTTGAGGATCTGGTGGGCGATCATCTCGTCGCGGGGGGTGAGCTCCATCGAGTCGATGAAGCGCAGGGCGTCCACCACCGACAGGTCGGTGAAGTCGATGATGTTCTTCCCCGCCACCGTCACCGCCAGGGAGGCCTTTTTCAGCTTTTTGCCGCCGCAGTCGGGGCATGGCACCGAGCTCATGACCTCCTGGATCTCCTCGCGCATCCAGGCCGAGTTGGTCTCGCGGAAGCGGCGTTCCAGGTTGTTGACGATCCCTTCAAAGGTGGTCTTGTACTTGCCGGTGCCGTACTCGTTCTGGCGGGTCATGTCGATGGCCCGGTCGCCGGTGCCGTAGAGGATGGCGTTCTGCCCCTCCTCCGAAATCTCCTCAAAGGGGGTGTTCAGGGTAAAGCCGTAGGCCTTGGCCAGCCCGTCGTAGTACATGTGAGAGATGGTGGAGGCGTCTTTGTAGTACCAGCCGGAGGCGCGGATGGCCCCCCCGCGGATGGACTTGGACTTGTCCGGCACCACCAGTTCGGGGTCCACCCGCAAAAAGGTGCCCAGGCCGGTGCACTTCTCGCAGGCGCCGTAGGGGTTGTTGAAGGAGAACATCCGGGGGGAGAGCTCCTCGATGCTGATGTCGTGGTCGGGGCAGGCGTAGTTTTGGGAGAAGAGCATCTCCTCCCCCCCGATGACGTCGATGACCGCCAGCCCGCCCGAGATGGAGGTGGCGGTCTCCAGCGAGTCGGTCAGGCGGGACTTGATCTCCTCCTTGATGACCAGCCGATCCACCACGATCTCGATGGTGTGCTTCTTGTTCTTCTCCAGCTTGATCTCCTCGGAGAGGTCGAAGATGCTGCCGTCCACCCGCACCCGCACAAAGCCGGAGCGCTTGGCCGACTCAAACTCCTTGACGTGCTCTCCCTTGCGCCCGCGCACCACCGGGGCCAGCACCTGGATGCGGCTGCCCTCGGGGAGGGCCAGCACCTTGTCCACGATCTGGTCGACGGTCTGCTGCTTGATCTCCTTGCCGCAGATGGGGCAGTGGGGGATGCCGATGCGGGCGTAGAGGAGGCGGAGGTAGTCGTAGATCTCGGTGACGGTGCCCACGGTGGAGCGGGGGTTGCGGGAGGTGGTCTTCTGGTCGATGGAGATGGCCGGAGAGAGCCCCTCGATCAGATCCACGTCCGGCTTCTCCATCTGCCCGAGAAACTGGCGGGCGTAGGAGGAGAGGCTCTCCACGTACCGGCGCTGGCCGTCGGCGTAGATGGTGTCGAAGGCCAGGGAGGACTTGCCCGAGCCGGAGAGGCCGGTAAAGACCACCAGCTTGTCCCGGGGGATCTCGATGTCGATGTTTTTCAGGTTGTGCTCCCGGGCCCCTTTGATGACGATTTTGTCCATTGCCACTGTCGTATTTCCTCGCTTTACTTTAAGGATTTGAGCTGCTCGATCTTGTCGCGGAGGAAGGCCGCCTGCTCGAATTCCAGCAGTTGGGCCGCCTGGCGCATCTCCTTGGTCAGCTTGTTGATCATCTCGGCCTTCTTTTCCCGGCTGAGGCGCTTGTACTTCTTGACGTCGTCGGTGTCCTTCTTGGAGATTTCGATGACGTCCCGCACCGCCTTGATGATGGTCTTGGGGACGATGCCGTGGGCCTCGTTGTAGGCCTGCTGAATGGCGCGGCGGCGCTCGGTCTCGCGGATGGCCGCCTCCATCGAGCGGGTGACCACGTCGGCGTACATGATGACCTGGCCGCCGGCGTTGCGGGCGGCGCGGCCGATGGTCTGCACCAGGGAGGTCTCGCTGCGCAGGAAGCCCTCCTTGTCGGCGTCGAGGATGGCCACCAGGGAGACCTCGGGGATGTCCAGCCCCTCCCGCAGCAGGTTGATGCCCACCAGCACGTCGAACTCGCCCAGCCGCAGGTCGCGGATGATCTCCATGCGCTCGATGGTCTCGGTGCCGTGGTGCATGTACCGCACCCGCACCCCCATGTTCTCCAGGTAGGCCGTCAGGTCCTCGGCCATCTTCTTGGTGAGGGTGGTCACCATCACCCGCTCCTTGCGGGCGGTGCGCTTTTGGATCTCGGTGTAGAGGTCGTCAATCTGCCCCTCGATGGGCTTGACGATCACCTCGGGGTCGGTGAGGCCGGTGGGGCGGATCACCTGCTCCACGATCTGGGTGCTCTTCTCCCGCTCAAAGTCGCCGGGGGTGGCCGAGACGAAGACCGCCTGGTTGATCTTGCCGTAGAACTCGTCGAAATTCAGGGGGCGGTTGTCAAAGGCCGAGGGGAGGCGGAAGCCGTAGTCCACCAGGTTTTTCTTGCGGGCGTAGTCGCCGGCGAACATCCCCCGCACCTGGGGCAGGGTCACGTGGGACTCGTCCACAAAGAGGAGGAAGTCGTCGGGAAAGTAGTCGATGAGGGTGTTGGGGGTGCTGCCCGGCGCCCGGCCGGAGAGGGTGCGGGAGTAGTTCTCGATCCCCTTGCAAAAGCCGATCTCCTGCAGCATCTCGATGTCGTACATGGTGCGCTGCTCGATGCGCTGGGCCTCCAGCAGCTTGTCGTGGGACTTGAAGTACTGGATGCGCTCGCGCAGCTCGTCCTGAATGTCGGTGATGGCCCGCTGCATCTTCTCCTTGGGGACGATGTAGTGGCTGGCCGGGTAGATGGCGATGTGGCCCAGCACATTCTTGCTCTCCCCCGTCAAGGGGTTGATTTCGGAGATGCGGTCCACCTCGTCGCCAAAGAACTCGATGCGCACCGCCGTCTCGGTGGAGTAGGCGGGGTAGACCTCCACCACGTCCCCCCGCACCCGGAATTTATTGCGGGTGAAGTTGACGTCGTTGCGCTCGTACTGCAGGTCCACCAACTGCTTGACCACGTCGTCCCGGCTCCTCTCCATCCCCGGGCGCAGGGAGATGACCATGGTCCGGTAGTCGATGGGGTCGCCCAGGGAGTAGATGCAGGAGACGCTGGCCACCAGGATGACGTCCCGCCGCTCCGAGAGGGCGGCAGTGGCCGAGTGGCGCATCTTCTCGATTTCCTCGTTGATGGAGGAGTCCTTTTCGATGTAGGTGTCGGTGGAGGCCACGTACGCCTCGGGCTGGTAGTAGTCGTAGTAGGAGACGAAGTACTCCACCGCGTTTTCGGGGAAGAACTCCCGAAACTCCGAACAGAGCTGGGCGGCCAGGGTCTTGTTGTGGGCCAGCACCAGGGTGGGCCGGTTGACCTGGGCGATGACGTTGGCCATGGTGAAGGTCTTGCCCGAGCCGGTGACCCCCAGCAGGGTCTGCTCCTTGTCCCCCCGCTCGATCCCCTCCACCAGCTGGGCGATGGCCTGGGGCTGATCGCCGGTGGGCTGATAGGGGGAGACCAGCTTGAAAGACCCGTTCGTATTTCCCATTTCTGCACCTCCCTGCCGCCCCCGCCGGGCGGGGACGAGATAAACCAGACAAACACTAAAAATCTCAAAAAACAGACAATATAAGACGTGTGTGACCGCCCTTGTCCCCCCTTTTTTCCTCGGGCGGGCAAAGGCGCACACACAAGAACTCGAGTCTATATTATAGCACAGCGGCCCCCTCTTTAAAAGGTTCACAAGGAAAAACATTTGTTTGTAAGAAATTGAAATTTATATCTATTTTTGCCAAATCGCCGCGGGAAATGCAGGGGCGCCGACCACTGCACAGCAGGGGGCAAGAGGGCGCGGGACTTCGGAAGCAGCCTTCCCCTATTTTCCCACGCAAAAAGCCGGAGAGAGGCTGGACAGGATCGTCCAAGCCCTCCCCGGCCCCCCTACTCGTCCCCGTACTTTCCAATCTGTTCGAGCTGGATGGCGTTGTACTTCTCCGCCGCCTCCTGGGCAGAGAGACCGTCGATCATCTCTAGGCAGAGGGTGCGGGTGGTGTCCCAATAGGTGAAGTGCAGGTTCATGTCCTCAATGGGGATCTGCCCCTCCCGGTTGACCAGGGGCAGCAGTCTTTGCATGTGCTCAGCGCCCAGCGGCACCCCCTCTTGACCCTCCCGCGACGGCAGGGAGCCGTCCCCGTTTGTCAACAGCTCCGCGGCGGTGGCGTCTGTTATATACTCCGCCACCTCCAGCGCCTCCTCCAGGTGTTCGCTGTTGGCATTGACACAGAGGCGGTCGGCAATGGAGGGCAGACAGACTGTCCCCTCCGGGAGAGCGGGCACCCCCTGCACCAAATAGGGCATCCCCTCCCCCTCGTCGACAAAGTACTTCTCCACCCCGCTGCTGAAAAAGGCAAAGGCGACCTTCTGGTTTTGAAAATCCTGCAGGTCGGTGGTGCGGGCCGGAACGCTGTCCACCCCTTCCCGGGTCAGGTCGTCCCCGTAATAGCCCTGGTCCAGGAACTCCTCGAACATCTGAAAGCCCTCTAACATGTAGTCGCCGATGGGGACGCTCCCGTCGTTGAGGCCCTCCACCAGCTCGCCGTAATGCTCGGACTGGTAGAGCTTGTAGAGACCCCTCGCCATCACCGGCACGGTCATGGCGTACCAGCGGTTGACGGCAAAGGGGGTCACCCCGCCCTCTTTGAGCACCTGGCAGCAGTGCATCCAGGAGCTGTAGTCCGCAGGGGGCTCAAGGCCGTATTTTGCCAGCAGGTCGGTGTTCACATACATCCCGTAGGCCGCCATGGTGAGGGGGATGGTGTAGACCAACCCGCCTATTTCCGCCTGCTCTCGCGCCGCGGGGTAAAGGCGGCTGCAGGCCGGCAGCCCGGACAGATCGCACAGATACCCGTTGGCGGCAAAGGACTTGACGCTGTCCGCGTTGACGGTGAAGAGGTCGTCCCCCTGGCCGGACGCCAGACGGCGCTCCAACACCTCGTTGTACCCGTCCTTTATGGAGATCCCCTCCACCTCGACCTGCACGTCGCTGTGGGAGGCGTTGTACTGGTCGATCAGTTTCAAGAATATGTTGGCGCCCTCCTTCTTCTGGGCGCCCATGGGCATGAAAAACGACAGCACGACGGGCTCTGTCTCCTCGTCCAGGCGCATCCCGCTCTTGGGCTCGCAGCCGCAAAGTCCCCCGGCCGCCATCGCCGCGCAGAGCGCGATCGCCATCCCTCTCTTTAGGTGTTTCACCTGTGCCCCTCCCCCTTTTTACTGCAAGAGCTCTCGCAGGATCTCATACAGCTGCTCAAAGTCAACCGGCTTTGACACATGCCCGTCCATCCCCGCGTCGGCGGCCTTCTGAACGTCTTCCGCAAAGGCGTCGGCGGTCATGGCGACAATTGGGATGGCCTTTGCGTCCGGCCGCGAGAGAGCCCTGATTTCGCGGGTCGCGTCATAGCCGTCCATCACCGGCATCTGAATGTCCATGAGCACGGCGCGGTAGTGCCCCGGCTCGCTGGCGGTGAACTTCTGCACCGCCTCTGCCCCGTTTACAGCCGTCTCCACCGCCAGGCCGAAGAGAGAGAGCATCTCCACGGCGATCTCCCGATTCAGGCTGTTGTCGTCCACCAGCAGCACCCGGGTGCCGGCGGGCAGAGCGCGGCTGTGGGAGAGCGGCGCGCCCTCTGTCTGGGGCCCCTCCTCGCCCTGTGCGATTTGAAAGCGCAGCTCCACGACAAAGGTGGTCCCCCTGCCCGGCGCGCTGTCCACCGAGATGGAGCCGCCCATGAGGTCGACCAGCCTCTTGGCGATCGCCATGCCGAGACCGCTGCCCGACCGACCGGCCTGCCCGCGGTTTTCCTGTTCAAAGGAGTCAAAGAGGTGGGGCAGGAACTCCGCCGCCATGCCGATGCCGCTGTCCCGGATCGTCTGCTTGATTTTCACCCAGCCCGGCTCGTCCTCCAACTCGGCGATCTCCCAGGAGATCGCTCCCCCGTCGGGGGTAAATTTGACGCTGTTGCCCAGGATGTTGATCAGCACCTGGTTGACCCGCAGCGCGTCGCCGTAGATGGTGCTGTAGCGCAGCTTGTCGGCCTTGACGGTGAAGGTCTGATCGCGCTCCTCCGCCTGGCTGCGGATGATGTTGGCGACCTTCTGGATCTCCTCCTCGACCCGCAGCGGCTGCAACTTGAGGTGCAGTTTCCCGCTCTCGATCCTGCTCATGTCCAGAATGTCGTTGACCAGGCTCAGCAGATAGCGGCTGGAACTGCTGATTTTCTGCAGCAGTTCTCTCACCCGCGGGGGGCAGTCCCCCTGCAACAGCGCCAGCTCGGTCATCCCCATGATGGCGTTCATGGGGGTTCGGATGTCGTGACTCATGGAGGAGAGAAAGTCGCTCTTGGCCCGGCTGGCCGTCTCCGCCGCCGCCAGGGCGTCGTCCAGGTTCTTTCTGATCTCCCGCTCGGCGGTCTGGTCCTCCACCGCCACGATGTAGCGGTTTTCGGCCTCGTTGCCGCCAACGCGCAGGATCTTCACCTTGAGCCAAAGGGTCTGGCCGTCCGGGTGGTTGTACCGGCACTCCTCCCCCACATTTTTGTGCAGCAGTCCGCTCAGCATCTGGCTGGCCGCCCGCCGCAGGGCATCGCTTCCGCAGCGCCCGAAGAACAGCATGGGGTCTTCCCGGCAGACATCGTCCCGAATCCCCAGTACCTGGAGGGAGTTTTGAAAGACCATCTCCATCCGGTGGCGGCGCCCGTTGTAGATCATAAAGACCTGCTCCACATTCTCGGCAATCAGGCCGAAGAGGGCGTCGCGGTACCCCCTCTCCCGCGAGAGGGCGGCATCCCGCTTCCGGCTGTTGACCAGCAGCATCAGCACGATCACACAGACAAAGATAAAGGCGCAGACGACCGACATGAGAAAGAGGATCGAGCTGCGGGCCTGCTGGATCACGCCCAGCGGCACGATCGCCGTCATGTACCAGCCGGGGGTACCCGCCACCGGCGTGAAATAGAGGTAGTTGGTGGTGTCCTCGATTGTGAGGACGATGCTCCCGGAGCGGCCGGCCTCCACCAACTCCTTCACCTTTTGCAGAGAGCCCTCGGGGTTCCCGCTCCCCTCTAGGGTGTTGTAGAGGGAGGCGTAGGTCCGCTGGGCCACCGTATTTTTGGTGTAGACCAGGTAGTCCCCGCTCGCCCCGTCGATCATGTAGGCAAAGCCGCGGCCGCCGAGAAACTCCATTGCCGCCGGGACGTAGTAGTGTTCCAGCTCCACGTACCCGTAGAGCATGGCCTGCGAGCCGTCGCCCAGGGTGACCGGCGTGCGCATGGCCACCTGTTTTCTGCCGTTCCAGCCGAAAAAGGCGTCGCTGATGTCGCTGCCCGCGGGAAAGTCGCTCCACTGCATGTCGGTTTCAGGGGCGATCGCCGCGCCGTCGTCAAAGACGCCGTGACCACCGGCATACACCAGCGCAACCCGGCTGAAAACGCCCTGCTCCACGTACTTTTGAAGTTGCCCCAGCCGCCGCTCCTCCGGCAGCAGGGCAATCATCTCCGACAGCTGACCGAGACAGCGCATGTCCTGGTCGACATACTCCTCGATGTAGTCCGCGCCGATCTTGGTCATGCTCTTGATGCCGCTCTCGGTGTCCTCCCGCAGGTTGTCGTTGATGCTGTTGACAAACACCAGCACGCCGGCAATCAGCACCAGCACCAGCGCCAAGCTCCCCGCCATGCGAAAAAGGCTCTTCCTGTCTTGGTACAGCCCACTTTTCCGGCCTGTATTCCCCGGCGTCTTTTTCATCAAAGCCCACCTGTCCTCACTCTGCTGCCTGTTTTTTAGGGGGCCTGCCCCCCTTTGCCCTGCACCAATAAAAAGGGCAGGTGTCCGCTCTCTCCAGACCCTGCCGTCGGCCAAACCGACACCGGTCGAAGGGCCGCCCCGCCCTTGTCGCCGTTAAAAAGAGGCGGCTGCACGCCGATCGAAGGGGATTGAGAGCACCCGGTCGGCGGCAAGCAGTCGTCCCTTTGCCGTATACCGATATATGTGTCTTTATTGTAGCATTTTGTCGATGCCAAATCAACCCAATTATTTCTTTCCCACATGGATCCTACAGGGGCGACAGCCAAACCAGCGCCGCCAGAGAAGCGGTGGACAGGCGTTTGGTCGGCGGCTGCCGCACAGCTCTCCCCCGGTCCTTGCGGCAAGTGCCTGCAAGGGACCCTGACCGCACAAAAAAGTGGTCTATTTAAGGGCGGCATTCCATTTTAGCGGCTCCCGATGAACGATTTCCAGTGGCTTTTGCTGTGGAAAAGGGCGCCCAGCAGCTTGAACAGGCCATATCCGAGCACGGCGCCCAACAGGTTTGCTATGATGTCGTCAATGTCGGACGAACGCCCTATAAAAAACTGAAAAAACTCGATGCTGAAGGTGGTCAAAAATGAAACCGGCACGACGGCAGAGAGCCGCCTCATCTTTTGGAAGATGGCGGGGAGAAAAAATCCCAGCGGAATAAAAAGCAAGACATTGGGGACCTTTTCGACGATGAGCAGGGAGAGATCGTCCCCCGCCCCCACCCATGCAAAGGGGACGACATTCAAAGTGTGCGTCCCCGGGTGAAAGGAAATCGGGGTGAAGAAAATCGTCGCAAAGGCGATGAGAAAAAGGGAGCAGACAAGCCCCAAGTAGCTGATTTGCCGGGAAACGGGCTTTCCCCGCTTCTTCAAAAAGAACAAGACGGGCAGGTACAAAATCGCCAACGCCACAATAAAAATCAGCGCCAGCCTGGCATATGCTTCCAATCGATGCATCGTTCTCTCCTCCTCTCTGTCCCTCATTGTACAGGAGAGTTCTCAAAAACCCCTTGTCGATTTTCCTATAAATCGATGAAGAGATATGAAGAAGTGGCGAGAGAAAGGCCTGCCGCCCCGCCAAAAAGAGCCGGGGGCCAGCGGCCCTCGGCTCTCAGCGAGGTCAAATCGCGCGGGGACAAGCCACTACCGCCCCTGCGAAAAGGCGAAGTCGATGGCCGCCTGAAAGAAGCGGTCCCGCGCCTCGACCCGGCGGCGGACGCCCCAGCTCCACGGGGTGGGGTCCTCGGCGGTGGGGTGTTTGTCCGAGACCAGCAACAGGGCCACCGCCTCGGCCCCCAGGTACTGGCTGACGCTCAGGACGGCGGATGCCTCCATGTCCACCCCCACGCAGCCCTGCTGCCGCCAGAGCGCCTCCTTGCGCACCGTCTGGCGGTAGACGGCGTCGGTGGTGACCGTCGGCTGTTCCCACACCCGCAGGCGGGGGGAGAGGAACGCCACCGCCTGCCGGTGCAGTTTCGGCGAGGGGGCGGCCCAGCGAATGTGGGGGTGGTAGTGGTGGCTGGTCCCCTCCTCCACCAAGATGCGAGGGGGAGCGACGGCGTCGCAGAGCCCCACCTCCCCCGCAAAGCAGCCACAGTAGCCCACCAGGATGAATTTCTTCACCCCCAGGGCAAAGAGGGTCTCCACCGTGTCGGCCCCCTGGGGCGCGCCCCGGCCGCCGTCCAGAAAACAGACCCCCTCCTCCCCCTTCACCGCGTAGACGGGGGTGGGAAAGAGGAAGCGGGGCAGCATTTCCGTCAGGGTGACGACGGGATGGTGCGCCTGCAGATAGGGCACCCCCTGGGACTGAAAGAAGAGGACCGCCGTCTCCGGCAGGTCGAGGGGCTCCCCCCGGTGCTCGCTGCGGGCGTGGACCCGCGCCTGGATCACCGGTTCGGTGTCGTCGTTTTCCAGGTACCAGTCAGTCATTTTTTCCTCCTTTTTCTCCGCCCTAAAGGGCGACAAAGATGTTGCTGTCGGCCAGGGAGATGTAGTCGTCCCCCGAGACGATGATGTGGTCCACCAGCTGGATGTGCAGGGCCTTGAGGGTGTTGTGGATCTGCAGGGTGGAGCGGACGTCCTCGTCCGAGGGCAGGGCCACCCCGCCGGGGTGGTTGTGGGCGATGACCACCCGGCTGCACTTGGAGAGGGCGGCCCGCTCCACGATCTTCTTTTGGTTGATGGAGACCGCGTTGTGGATGCCCTGGGCGATCAGCTCGCAGCGAAGCAGCTTGTAGCGGTCGTTGAAGCAGAGCAGATAGAGGGATTCGTCGGTCTTGCCGATGAACATGGGGATCAGGTAATCCCCGATTTTCTGGGTGCAGTCGAGGACGTTTTCAAACGACTGCATGTCCTTTAAATAGCTGCGAAAGAGGGAGAGCACCAGCTTGAGGAGCACCGCCGCGTTGTAGCCGATGCCGGGGACCTGCTGCAACTCGTCCACGTCGGCCTCCAGCACCCCCTTGATGCCGCCAAAAGCGTCCAGCAGGCGGTGGGCCAGCTCGTTGGTATCCCGCCGGGGGATGGCGTAGTAGAGGAGGATCTCCAACAGGATATGGTCGGGCAGGCCCTCCCCGCCCATCTGCAAAAACAGCTGCCGGGTGCGGTCCCGGTGGCCCTTGTGTTCGTCGCTCATATTCACCTCGGAAAGAAGCGGCGCAAAAGCCGCATTTGTAATCTCTCGGCGTTTGGGTTATACTGACAGATATGCGAATTTGGCCCGCCGCCCCCCGAAGCGGGGCAAAGGGGCCCATTCGACAGCGTTCGCCGCGCATCCATTATACCACAAGCGCAAGGCGAGCGGTGGTGTTGGCCATCGGGCAGGGAGCAAACAGCGTTTGCGGGCCTGCCCGGCCGCCCTCGGTATAACAGCTGCTTTGCGGCCATTATACCCCATTCCCACAAAAAAAGCTACGACAGAGGAGCGCCTGTTTTGTACCAGTATTCCATCGGCCCCAACGACGGGGGCCAGCGGCTGGACCGCCTGCTGAAAAAGCTGCTGCCGGACTGCCCGACCTCCCTCTTTTACAAGTGGAACCGGCAGAAAAAAATCAAGCTCAACCGCAAACGGGTCGAGCTCTCCTCCTTTGTGCAGGAGGGGGACCAGTTGGACCTCTACCTGCCCGAAGGGGTCACCCCCCGCGAAAGCCGGGGGGCGGGGCTCACCCTCCCCCCCGCGCTGGAGCCCTGCCGGGTGGTGTACGAGGACCCGCAGGTGCTGGTGCTGGAAAAGCCGGTGGGGGTGCCCACCCAGCCGGACGACAGCGGCTCCCCCTCCCTGCGGGAGATGGCCCTGGCCCACCTCATTCAAAACGGCAGCTATCTCCCCCAGCGGGAGCACAGCTTTGCCCCCGCCCCCTGCAACCGGCTGGACCGCAACACCCAGGGGCTGGTGCTCTTTGGCAAAACTGCCGCCGCCCTGCGGGAGCTGACCCGGCTCATTCGGGAGGGGCGGGCGGAGAAGCGATACCTCTGCCTGGCCGCCGGCGCCCTCTCCCCCGACAGGGGGGAACTGCAGGGCCACATCGTCAAGGACGGGCGGAAAAACCGCTCCCGGGTCTACCCCACCCCCCAGCCAAGCAGCAAGCCGGTGCACAGCCGCTACCGGGTCATCGCCCCCTTGGGGGAGGACAGCTTGGTGGAAATCACCCTGCTCACCGGCCGCTCCCACCAGATACGGGCCCAGCTCGCCGCCGCCGGCCACCCCCTGCTGGGGGACGGCAAGTACGGCGGCCCCACCGACCGCTACACCCGACAGGCCCTCTGCGCCTACCTCCTCCGCCTCCACCCCGAGGGGGACAGCCCCCTCGCCTATCTGGAGGGAAAGACCTTTTCCCTGCGCCCCTGGTTCCTGCCAGGGGACTTTTCCCTCCCCCACGAAGGGGCGCAGACCGCGCCCACCGCATACAGAAAAGAGGAACACTGATTTGCAATTTGTCGATTTAAAACTCTCTCCCCCCATTCTAAAAGCCCTGGCGGAGATGGGGTACCAAACCCCCTCCCCCATTCAGGAAAAGGCCATTCCCCCGGTGCTTGCCGGGCGGGACCTCTTCGGCTGCGCCCAGACGGGGACCGGCAAGACCTGCGCCTTTGCCGCCCCCATCCTCCAGCGGCTGGGCACCGACCGGGTCGGCAAGCGCCCGCCCATCCGCGCCCTCGTCCTCACCCCCACCCGGGAACTGGCCCTGCAAATCTACGAGAATTTTGTCCAGTACGGCAAGTACCTCCCCCTGCGCTGCGCCGTCATCTTCGGCGGGGTCTCCCAAAACCCGCAGGTGGAGAAACTGCAGCGGGGGGTCGACATCCTGGTGGCCACCCCCGGGCGGCTCAACGACCTGATCGGACAGGGGTACATCTCCCTCAAAAAGGTGGAGATATTTGTCCTCGACGAGGGGGACCGGATGCTGGACATGGGCTTTATCCACGACGTGCGGCGGGTGGTGGCCCAGTTGCCCCAGGAACGGCAGACCCTGCTCTTTTCCGCCACCCTGCCGCCGGAAATCGAAAAGCTGGCCCGCACCATCCTCAAAAACCCGCTCAAGGTCTCGGTGACCCCCTCCGCCACCACCGCCGAGAAGGTGAGCCAGTCCCTCTACTACGTGGACAAGCCCAACAAAAAGCGGCTGCTGGCCGACCTCCTCCAGCAGCCGGAAATCGAGTCCGCCCTGGTTTTCACCCGCACCAAACACGGGGCCGACCGGGTGGTCAAGGAGTTGGGCCGGGCGGGGATCGAGGCCAAGGCCATCCACGGCAACAAGAGCCAGGGCGCCCGGCAGACCGCCCTCAAGGCCTTCAAGGACCGCTCCATCCGGGTGCTGGTGGCCACCGACATTGCCGCCCGGGGCATCGACATCGACGAGCTGTCCCACGTCATCAACTACGACCTGCCCAACGAGCCGGAGACCTATGTCCACCGCATCGGCCGCACCGGCCGCGCAGGGCTCAGCGGCACGGCGATCTCCTTTTGCATGTTCGACGAGATCCCCTACCTCAAGGACATCCAAAAGCTCATCAAGCAGGAGATCCCGGTGGTCAAAAACCACCCCTACCCCATGGAAATCCTGGAGCCCACCCCCAAACAGCCCCGGCCGCCCCGAAGAGAGCGCCCAGCTCCGCCCAGGCAGCCCGCAACTAGACAGCCGGGCGGACGGCCCGCGGCCAATGGAAAACCCGCTGGACAGGGCGGACAACGAGGGCAAAACCAGCCCCGCAAGAAGAAGTAAAAGAGAGCCAGACAGGTGGTGCTGTCTGGCTCTCTCTTTTTTGATGGAGGGAAATGGGAAAGTGCTTTGTGGGGAATAGGATGTCCCCTGCCACCCTCTAAAAGGCAGGGGGGTAAGGCAATTCTCAAATCGACGGAAAGATTTTAGTTACTCGCTCCGCGTGGAGCGAGACATTCTCGACCTTTTCGATATGGTAGACGGCCCCAATTTCAATCCACTCACTCCGCGTGGGAGCGAGACGAGGCGGAGTTTCTGCGGGCCAAGGCGGCGGGGGTATTTCAATCCACTCGCTCCGCGTGGGAGCGAGACAAGAAGTAGATGGTTCTATTGAAATTATTAATTATATTTCAATCCACTCGCTCCGCGTGGGAGCGAGACGTCGGGTCAAGGATAGCTTTCAGAATGGACAGGTATTTCAATCCACTCGCTCCGCGTGGGAGCGAGACTATGTGTCGTACACAATCACTACACCTGTTGTCTCATTTCAATCCACTCGCTCCGCGTGGGAGCGAGACGCGCGGGAAACTGCACATCGCTGGTCATAACGTATTTCAATCCACTCGCTCCGCGTGGGAGCGAGACCGCACTATTTGGCGATCAAATTCAAGCGATTTTGCATTTCAATCCACTCGCTCCGCGTGGGAGCGAGACCGGGGGTTGGCGCGCTTTTTGTAGGCGAGCATATCATTTCAATCCACTCGCTCCGCGTGGGAGCGAGACAGCAAACACCTACAAAAAGGCAGGTATTCTTTCACCACAACAATACAACTTCCACAAACAAATGTCAAACTGCAAGATCTATTCTCCCATTCCTTCCCCTTTCCCCCACTCTGCTACCCAATTTTTCGGTGCGAAGGTCCCGGGAAAACGATGTGTGCTTGGGGTTCGCACAAAAAGCAGCCCGCCTCAGAGAGGGGCGGACTGCCGAGTAGAAGCGCGCACAAACGGCGGAGCGATCAGAAGAAGGTCATCTGGCTGGACTGGGGCAGGTCGCCGAAGGCGCCGCACTCCTTGAGGCTGTCCGCCACCGTCTTGGAGATGCCCGAACGGGTCTGGATCTCGTCGATGGAGATGAAGCCCCCCTCTTTGATGGTCTCCTCCAGGGCGATGGCGGCGGTGTCGCCCAGTCCGCGCAGGCAGTTGAAGGGCAGCCGAATCTTGCCGTCCTCCAACCGGTAGTCGGTGGCGCCGGACTTGTAGATGTCCACCGGCAGGAACTCGTACCCCCGCAGCATCATCTCGTACATGACCTGCAGGGTGCCGTAGGTGTCCTCCTCCTTGACCGAGCGCTCCATCCCCTTGGCCTTGAGATTGTCCATCTGGGTCTTGGTGTAGGCCGGGCCGCGGACCGCCGCCTCGGCGTCCAGGTCGCCGCCGCGCACGGTGAAGTGGGCGGCATAGAACTCCAGCGGGCGGTAGATTTTGAACCAGGCCAGCCGCATGGCGCCGATGATGTAGGCCGCGGCGTGGGCCTTGGGGAACATGTACTTGATTTTCAGGCAGCTCTCGATGTACCACTCGGGGACGCCGTGTTCCCGCATGGCCTTAAAGTGCTCCTCGGTGAGGAGCTTCTTGGCGTTGCCCTTTCGGGTGATCTCCATGATTTTAAAGGCCATGCTGGGCTCCAACCCCTTGTGCATCAGGTAGACCATGATGCTGTCGCGCGTCCCCACCACCTCACTGATGGTGCAGATGCCGTCTTTGATCAGGTCCTTTGCGTTGCCCAGCCAGACGTCGGTGCCGTGGGAGAGGCCTGAAATCTGCAGCAGGTCGGTGAAGTTTTTGGGCTGGGTGTCCACCAGCATCTGGCGGACGAAATTGGTCCCCATCTCGGGGATGGCAAAGGTGCCGGTCTCGCTCCCCAACTCCTCCGCCGTGATGCCCAGGGGCTCCGGGCTGGTGAAGAGCTTGAACACCTGGGGGTCGTTCATGGGCAGGTCGTTGACGTGGATGCCGGTGAGCCGCTCCAGGTGCTTGTAGAGGGTGGGAACATCGTGTCCCAGCTCGTCGAGCTTGAGGATGGTGTCGTGGAGGGAGTGGAAGTCGAAGTGGGTGGTGATGATGTCGGAGTCGGCCTTTTCCGCCGGGTGCTGCACGGCGGTGAAGTCGTACACCTCGTGGTTGGAGGGGACGACCACCATCCCGCCGGGGTGTTGGCCGGTGGTCCGCTTGACCCCGGTACAGCCCTGCACCAGCCGCTTCATCTCCGCCTTGTGGACCACCCGGTCCTTCTCCTCCAGGTACTTCATCACGTAGCCGTAGGCGGTCTTGTCTTGGATACCGGAAATGGTGCCGGCCTTGAAGACGTGGTCCTTGCCGAAGAGCTCCTCGGTGTACTTGTGGGCGCTGGCCTGGTACTCGCCCGAGAAGTTCAGGTCGATATCGGGGGCCTTGTCGCCGTTGAAGCCCAAGAAGGTCTCAAAGGGGATGTCGTGGCCATCCCCCACCAGGGGGGCGCCGCACTGGGGGCAGACCTTGTCCGGCAGGTCAAAGCCGGAGCCGATGCTGCCGTCGTCAAAGAACTCGGTATACTTGCAGGACGGGCAGCGGTAGTGGGGCACCAGGGGGTTGACCTCCGAAATGCCGGCCATGCTGGCCACAAAGGAGGAGCCGACCGAGCCCCGGGAGCCGACCAGATAGCCGTCCTCCTCCGACTTCCAGACCAGTTTCTGGGCGATGATGTAGAGCACCGCAAACCCATGTTTGATGATGGAGTCCAGCTCCCGATCCAGCCGCTTTCGCACCAAATCGGGCAGGGGGTCGCCGTAGAGCTCTTTGGCCCGGTCGTTGGTGATGCGCACCAGGTCCTCCTCCGCCCCCTCGATGGTGGGGGTAAAGGTGCCCATGGGGATGGGGCGAATCTGCTCGACCATGTCGGCAATTTTGCCGGGGTTGTCGATGACCACCTCCTCGGCCAGCTCCCGCCCCAGGTAGGCAAACTCCTCCAGCATCTCGTCGGTGGTCTTGAAGTAGAGGGGCGCCTGCTCCGAGGCGTCACTAAAGCCCTGCCCGGTCATGAGGATCTCCCGGAAGATGGCGTCTTCGGGGTTCAAAAAGTGCACGTCCCCGGTGGCCACCACCGGCTTGCCCAGGTCTTTGGCCAGGCGGCAGATGAGCTTGTTGTGCTCCTGCAGCACCCCCACGTCGCTCACCGAGCCGTTGCGCACCATGAACATGTTGTTGCCCAGGGGCTGGATCTCGAGGAAATCGTAGAAGTCGGCGATCTTCAGCAGCTCTTCATAGGGTTTGCCGTCGGCAATCGCCCTGTAAAGTTCACCTGCTTCACAGGCGCTGCCGATGATCAGCCCTTCCCGCAGGGCGTTGATGCGGCTGCGGGGCATCCGCGGGCGGCGGAAAAAGTAGTCCAGGTTGCTCTCAGACACCAGCTTGTAGAGGTTTTTCAGACCGGTGTTGTTGCGCACCAACAGGATGATGTGGTAGGAGTGCAGCTTCTTGGGGTCGGCCCCCGAGAGGGAGGTGTTGATGTCCCCGGTGGCGCGCAGCCCCCGCTCCCGCAGGGTGGCAAAGAGCCGCACCAGGATGTCGGCCAGCACCTTGGCGTCGTCGGTGGCCCGGTGGTGGTTGAAGGGGGGCAGTTCCAGGTACTTGGCCACCGTGTCCAGCTTGTAGTTGCGCAGGTCCCGGTGGATCATCTGGGTCAGCAGCACCGTGTCTATGTAAGTGTTTTGAAAGGGCAGGCCGTGCCGGGCGGCCGCGGCGGCGATGAAGCCGGTGTCGAAATCGGCGTTGTGGGCCACCAGGGTGCGGTTCCCACAGAAGGCCAGGAATTCCCCCACCGCCTCCCTCTCGCTGGGGGCGTCCCGCACCATGGTGTCGTCGATACCGGTGAGCTGGGTGATTTTTGGGGGAATGGGTTTCTCCGGGTTGACAAAGGTGGAGAAGCGGTCCACCTCCTCCCCGTTTTTCAGGAGGATGGCGCCGATCTCGGTGATCCGCTCACTGGCGGCCTGCAGCCCGGTGGTCTCGATGTCAAAGACCACGAACTCCCCGTCGAAGGGGACGCTGTCGGGGCCCTTGACGCAGGGGGTGGCGTCGTTGACATAGTACCCCTCCACCCCGTAGATGGCCTTGAAATCCGGGTCCTCCTTGCGGATGCCGGCCACCGTATTCATGATGTCGGGGAAGGCCTGCAGCACCCCGTGATCGGTGATGGCCACCGCCCGGTGGCCCCACTTGTGGGCCTGTTTGATCAGATCGGAGGCCTCGCTCATCCCGTCCATAGAGGACATTTTGGTGTGCATGTGCAGCTCGACCCGCTTGCGGGGGGCGGTGTCCTTGCGCCCCTGCATGGGGTCGGCAGTCTCGTTGATGTCGTAGGGCTGGATGTTGATGTCCCGGTCAAAGCGGTCGTAGACCACCTTGCCCCGCACCAGGATGCTGTCGCCCTTGCCCAGCTGCATGACCTTTTCCAGCTTGGCCGGCTCCTTGATGGTCTTGACGGTCATCGAGCCGGTGCCGTCGGTGATGTCGAGCTGCACCACCAGCCGCTGGCCGTTTTGGATCTCCTTCTTCTCGATGTCGAAGATTTTGCCCCGGATCAGCACCGCCATGTCGTTGAAGTCGCTGTTCAGCTCCCCCAGGGGGGTCACCTGGCCGAGCTTTATCTTTTTGCCGAGGATCTCCTCCCCGCCGGAGACGGTGGCCCTGGACGGCTTGGCGGCGGGCGCCTTTGCCCTGGCGGCAGCCGCCGGGCGCGCCGGGGCCGCCACCCGCTCGGGCGCCGGGCAGGGCGG